>JBCDDJ010000525.1:0-4595 GCA_039180385.1 Cyanobacteria bacterium P01_G01_bin.38
GGATAACGATTGAGTCTTTGGTCCAAACTTTCATGGGAGTTGGCTGGAGTAGATGGCATGAGTCGGGAAGTTATAGGAAGTCATAGCCATCTTAGCTTCTAGCCTTTTTTTTCGCGATTCCTTCCACTTTTAATTACACCCCCTAGAAACTAATCCTGCCAGTGAATATATCGACGGCAAAATCATCCAAAAGCCCATGCCACAGTAGAAACACAGCACCCTTCAGACTGAGTTTTCAACTAACGTCAACACCGTTCTAAAACCACCCAAAATTGCCCGCGCTTTTTCAGAACTTACAGTGTACTTTTGGTGGTCGCTCCATCATCCCAGATGTGTCTGTCTTTACATGAGAATGCATTCCCCGCGGCTAGACAGGTAAGATAGCCAATATTTTCGAAATTGCACCGACTTGGGCCATCGAAATCCTGTTACCCGGTCAAAGTCAAACAAAAGTCACTAAAAATATTTTGCACTGCCTCAATTACGGCACTCAGCTAGGCTGGCTGATTGACCCATTTGAGCAAACGGTTTTGGTTTATCTACCCAAACAACAGCCACAGGTCTTTGATGAACCAGAACGCCAGCTGCCAGTACCCGCTTTTGCCGAGCAGCTGAATCTAAGCGTGGGCACTCTGTTTGGCTGGCTATTGGAATAACAAAGCAGCTGGAATAGCTGGAGCTGGAGAATAACGGTCGCAGGTGGGCACCGCCCACCTGCGATTGGGGAATTAGCTTAGAACTACAATTGGGGGGCTAAAACAAATCCAGAAAATCTACACCGACGCCTAAAACCAGACCCACATCGGTGCCATCACCCCCAAAACTTGCATTTACTCGTGCAGTGCCTGTCACCAGGTCGGTAATGGGTACATCAACCCCGCCAGAGATCAGCGGATCTACATCAAAATCGTCAGTTTCAATCGCAACACCGGCTCCCAAAAACGGAAAGAGCAAAGTTCTGCCCGTGGCTTGATTTCTAACCGGAGCACCCCCTGTGAGGGCAAACGAGGCAACGCTATCGCCGCTGATCACCGAGGCGGAGTGTATAGAAATATTGTCGGTCACTGAAAACCGACCCACCAGTGAAAATCCACCATCGCCCAGGTCGGTGCCGCCTTCATCGCTGAGGCCAATCGTGCCTCCGACGCCAAAGTAGTTAATGCGATCTGACCTATCTTGATCGCCACGCCGCTGGGCGGTCTGCTGGGCAGTGAGTGATTGGACGTCAGTGGATGTTGCTGCCGGCGCTGAGCCAGCGGTTTGAGCAAAGCCAGGGACATCGGACAAGAGCCATAAACCACTGACCAGACCGAAGATTCTTAGCGTTGGGTGGATCGAGGGCATGTAAGCATTCCTTTAAGACAACGGGTAACTGTAGTCGAGGTTTGAAAAGTAGAGGTTTGAGAGGGCTTCGAATGAGCTATTAGACCAGATCTCTCAACCGCTTGGGTTGAAGTTTAGAACAAAGTTAAAACAAGAAGTAGCGCTGGGACATGGGTAAGACCTCAGCCGGTTCGCAGGTGAGCAACTGACCATCGGCGCGCACCTCATAAGTTTCAGGGTCAACTTCCATCTGGGGCTGATAGGCGTTGAGCTTCATGTCGGCTTTGCTCAGGTTGCGGGTGTGGCTGACCGCAACCGCTGGGGTTTGTAGGCCAATCTGGTCAGGAATACCTGCGTCTAGAGCCGCCTGGGAGATAAAGCTAAGGGAGGTGGCCGCGATCGCACCCCCAAAAGCCCCAAACATCGGTCGCATATGCACCGGCTGCGGCGTCGGAATGCTGGCATTGGGGTCGCCCATCTGCGCCCATGCGATCGCACCGCCCTTAATCACCAGCTCTGGCTTGACCCCAAAAAAGCCCGGTTTCCATAGACACAAATCCGCCAGTTTGCCTGCCTCGACCGAGCCCACTTGGTCGGCCATGCCGTGGGTGATCGCCGGGTTAATCGTGTACTTGGCCACGTATCGCTTAGCCCGTTCGTTGTCATTGCGCTCAGAGTCCTCGGACAGGGGACCGCGCTGCACCTTCATCTTGTGGGCCGTCTGCCAGGTGCGGATCACCACCTCGCCCACCCGACCCATTGCCTGGGAGTCAGAGGCGATCATGCTAAATGCCCCCAGGTCGTGGAGGATGTCTTCAGCCGCGATGGTTTCCCGCCGAATCCGCGACTCGGCAAAGGCCACATCCTCAGGAATGCTGGGGCTGAGGTGGTGGCACACCATCAGCATGTCGAGGTGCTCGTCGAGGGTATTGCGCGTGTAGGGTCGGGTCGGGTTGGTCGAAGACGGTAGCACATTGGCCTCACCGCAGACCTTGATGATGTCTGGCGCGTGTCCGCCCCCGGCCCCCTCGGTGTGGTAAGTGTGAATCACTCGATGCTTAAACGCGGCGATGGTATTTTCCACAAACCCTGCCTCGTTGAGGGTGTCGGTGTGGATCGCCACCTGCACGTCAAATTTATCTGCCACCGACAGACAGGTATCAATGGTCCCAGGGGTCGTTCCCCAGTCTTCATGAAGCTTTAGACCCATTGCCCCGGCCTGCACCTGCTCCGCCAACCCCTCCGGCTTGGCGCTATTGCCCTTGCCCATAAAGCCTAAATTCATCGGAAAGGCATCCGCTGCTTGTAGCATTCTGTAGATATTCCAGGCACCGGGGGTACAGGTGGTGGCGTTTGTCCCCGTGGCGGGGCCAGTGCCGCCGCCCAGCATTGTCGTGACACCGGATGCGATCGCAGTCTCAATTTGCTGTGGGCAGATAAAGTGAATGTGAGAATCAATCCCCCCCGCCGTGAGGATCATCCCCTCCCCCGCCACCGCCTCAGTCGCCGGGCCAATAATAATGTCAACATCGTCTTGAATGTAGGGGTTACCTGCCTTGCCGATCTTGGCAATGCGCCCTTCCTTTATGCCAATGTCGGCCTTGACAATACCCCACCAATCTAAAATCAGGGCGTTGGTGATTACCATATCCACCGCTCCATCCGCCCGCGAAATCGGCGACTGGCCCATGCCATCGCGAATCACCTTACCGCCGCCAAACTTGACCTCGTCGCCGTAGGTCGTAAAATCTTGCTCAACCTCAATAATCAATTCAGTATCGGCTAAGCGGATGCGATCGCCAACGGTCGGGCCATAGGTCTCGGCATAAGCCCGACGATCCATGCGATAGCTCATGGGGGGTCTCCAGTATGACAGCTGATAGATAGCTTACGGCACAGGTTGGGTTTTGCAGGGTGTTTAGCGGACATTTTTAGGTTTTGGGTGTTGAGTCATTGCCGCTAGCTTTGTTACTTGGAATAGTTAAATAGACTGACATTGTCAGTCTACCTACCTGATATGAGCGTAATACGTGGATATTTACGGTATATCCAGCTGATGCGGTTAGATGTACAAGGTTTTCAGTGTATCTGGCTCACTTTGTGTAGATAGACTGCAAAAATTGATCTAACAATGTAGCAAGGCTGCTTAAAATTGATGAGGGCGTAGAAAAATTAGCTAAAACTGTATCAACTTTAATTTGTTACGGATCGTATGACTATCAGCCAGAGAGATATCAAGCTTCTTTGGGGTAGAGCTGCAAGTAGATGTGCTTTCCCAGATTGCAGACTTCAATTGACTCAAGACAGTGCAACTACCTCGAATAGTATCCCAATCGGCGAGCAGGCGCACATTGTAGCGAAAGAGCCGAGTGGACCTCGCGGCAATAGCCTTCTTACACCCGGTGAAAGAGACTCTTATGCCAACTTGATTCTCTTATGTCCCACGCATCACACGATTATTGATAAAAATCTGGAAGATTATCCTGTTGAGAAGCTACATGCACTTAAAACTGAGCATGAACTCTGGGTTCAGCAAACATTGTCTCAAGCATGGGATTTGAATCAGCAAGCTAGAGATCTTATCTATACGGACTTGATTGATTCTGCAGTTGAATATTGTCACTTGTATCAATGGGAAAAATGGACATTTGGCCCACTGGAACCTACTCCAAAATGGCCTTACAAATTGCCAGAAGACTTTCTTGAGTTTCGAAAAAAGGTTTTCAGAGCTGACTTTCCTAGCACTTTAAGAGAATTAGAAAGATCGATGCAAACCTTAACTATCTTACTTGACAAGGCAGCTAAAACATTTCAGAAGCACTGCAAAATTGAGGATAACGGCAATGGGAACCTATTCTATGATGGTGTTCAATTCTACAAAATACCAGAATGGGATACGGGGGTATATGAAAAATTAGCTCATGAATTCAATGAATGGGTGAAAGAATGTCACCAGTTAATAATTGATTCCACAAAAGCCGCTAATTGGCTCAGAGAGGTTGTTAGAAGAGATATAAATCCCATGTTTTTTGCCTCCGAAGGGAAGTTCGTTGCTACGTCTCCTTGGTCTGGAGGTATAGGACTTTCGCATACATATCTTTTGCCAATCTACACATAGGAAGAAAAAGATAATCGGAGTATACTTTAAGCCGGGAAACCTTCTAGGTGAAAGGGATTGGGACGATGTGCTTTTTGAGACTGGCGAGCCAGTGGAAGTGCGCCCATATGGTCAACGACCCACTCAAATAAATCAGGAAACTCATAGTCAAATA
>JBCDDJ010000526.1:0-4586 GCA_039180385.1 Cyanobacteria bacterium P01_G01_bin.38
GTCCGTTGGGAATAGATAGTGATCGT
Source organism: Cyanobacteria bacterium P01_G01_bin.38 (assembly GCA_039180385.1). Taxonomy (GTDB): domain Bacteria; phylum Cyanobacteriota; class Cyanobacteriia; order Phormidesmidales; family Phormidesmidaceae; genus SIO4C1. Next base: position 27 of record JBCDDJ010000526.1, read on the forward strand.
CATTTGTGATGCATAAGACCATTTTTCTTGACTCATACGACCTCTCTTGTTCGAGCATTTGAGACTGTTAACAGGGCAAAAAATGTCTTTCTTAGGGCACCAGGGTGGCACTGACTAGCTGCTGGGTGTAGGGATGCTGCGGATCGTCAAGCACCTGGTCAGTTAGCCCTGACTCAACCACCTGGCCGTTTTGCATCACCATCAGTCGATGGGCCAGCAGTCTGACAACCCCGATGTCGTGGGTGACGAGAATGACGCTGAGGTGCAGGGTGCGAACCAAAGATCTCATCAGGTCCAGGAGTTTGGCCTGCACAGAAACATCCAGTCCCCCGGTCGGTTCATCCATGAGCACCAGTCTAGGGCGAGTCACGAGCACTCTGGCGAGCTGAAGCCGCTGCTGCATACCCCCAGAAAAGGTACTGGGGAGAAAATCCATGCGATCGCACGGAATCTCAACCTGGGTTAGCCACTGGGCGGCCTCTTTGCGAATCTCGCCATAGTGGCGTGCGCCCACGTCCATCAGCCGTTCGCCAATGTTGGCCCCCGCCGTCACGTTCAGCCTGAGGCCATCCCGTGGGTTTTGCTGCACAAAACCCCACTCGGTTTTCATCAAGGCTCGGCGGCGTGCCTCCGGCAGCCTGACCAAATTGAGCGTTTCATCAGAGCGGCTTTGGTAAAGCACCTGACCGGCATCCATGGGTAAATGACCTGCGATCGCATTCAGCAATGTCGTCTTACCCGACCCCGATTCGCCAATGATGCCCAGTACCTGCGCAGGATAGAGATCGAAGGAGATGCGATCGCACGCCGTAATGCGACCGTAGTGTTTACTCAGTTCTTTGACAGTTAAGAGGGGAGACATAAGGCGTGAGATTGATTGTTTATGATCTGCGATTTGAGGCTCAGCTAATTAGTGGCTATCTTGCACTGGGCGCACGCCGTGACACCCCTACATTCCCATTACCCATTACCCCCTTCTCCCTTCGTCTTTCCCCTTTCTCCTTTGCTCCTTCGCCCACAATAATCCGTATCCGAACAAATCCACATGCGAGTACCTTTATTGTCGATCACAACTTCGTCAAGGTAGCTATCCGTCGCGCCGCAAAACTCACAGGCATGGTCCCAGCTCTCGACGGTGAAAGGATGGTCTTGAAAATCCAGACTCTTGACTTTGGTATAGGGGGGCACAGCGTAGATTCGTTTTTCTCGCCCTGCGCCAAAGAGTTGGAGAGCAGGGCTCATGTGCATTTTGGGGTTATCAAATTTAGGGATCGGACTGGGTCGCATCATGTAGCGATCGTTCACCATAACGGGATAGTCATAGGTGGTGGCAATGTGGCCAAACTGGGTGATGTCTTCGTAGAGCTTGACGTACATTGGCCCATATTCCTCCAGGGCATGCATCTTGCGGGTTTCGATCTCTGAGGGCTCAATCCAACGTAGCGGCTCGGGGATAGGAACCTGATAGACCATAATTTGGCCTTCTTGCAGCGGTGTTTCAGGAATGCGATGTCGAGTTTGCAGCACCGTGGCCGCTTCAGTCTTTTCAGTGGTCTCGATGCCGCAGACCCGCTTGAAAAAACGGCGAATGTTAACCGCATTGGTGGTATCGTCGGCTCCTTGATCGATGACTTTGAGAGTATCGTTTTGACCAATGACTGATGCAGTCACCTGTATACCCCCAGTGCCCCAACCATAGGACATCGGCATCTCACGAGAGCTAAACGGGATCTGGTGCCCCGGAATCGCCACGGCCTTTAGCAACGCCCGCCGAATCGAACGCTTGGTTTGTTCGTCGAGATAGGCAAAATTAAACCCTGTTTCGGGAACAGAATTCTTTTCTACAGAAAGCGATCCAACAGTTTCCATCAACCTATTTCCTCAGCAGTATTGCGAATGTCTTTATGAATTTCTATTGTCCTAAAAGCTTTCAGAGCTGCTTGAACATTGTTTCTGGGGCCTTGCTTACTTCCCCATCTTCCCTATCTCCCCCATCTTCCTCTGCCCCCTCTGCCTCTCCTGCTCCCCCTTCATACTCCTTGCGCAGCTTGCGAATCAGACTCAGCTCGGCTTGAAAGTCAATATAGTGGGGCAGCTTTAGATGTTGTACAAACCCCTGGGCTTCGACATTATCAGAGTGCATGAGAACAAATTCTTCATCCTGAGCGGGGCCTTTGGTGTCTTCGTCAAATGCTTGCGATCGCAACGATCGATCCACCAGAGCCATCGCCATTGCCTTACGCTCGTTATATCCAAATGTCAGCCCATATCCCCGCGTGAACTGTGGTGCCAGGCGCTTAGACCCCTTAAACTGATTCACCATCTGCACCTCGGTTACAGTAATTTCACCAATCGCCACCTCAAATCCCAGCTCCTCAGGGCAAATCACCACCTCCACCGCCCCTACCCGAATCTCCCCCGCAAACGGATGACTGTTGCCATATCCTCGTTGTGACGAGTAAGCCAAACTGAGCAGAAACCCTTCATCCGCCCGAGCCAAATTCTGCAAACGTGCATCGCGACCGGCAGGCAGTTTGAGCGGTTGTCGTGTCAGATCAAAAGGATTTTGATTCTCCGCGTCCCCGCGTCCCCCCCTCCCCGCGTCTCCCTCTTCCCGCGTCTCCCCCATCTCTTCCTGGGTCAACCCCTCCTTCCCCAACACATCCGTCACCCTCGGCATCGCCTCCTGCACAGGCTCGGCTTCCGCCGCAGTGGGCGTGTTATCTTCAGCGGCCAGCTTAAAGTCGAGCAGCCGGTGGATGTAGTCATAGGTCGGGCCGAGCTTTTGACCGCCGGGCACGTCTTTGAAAATCGAAGAGATGCGCCGCATCAGATGCATTTCGTGGGTATCCAGGGGTTGGCTGTCATAAAAGCGAGGCAGCGTGGTGCGATAGGCGCGCAGCAGAAAAATCGCTTCGACAAGATCGCCCCAAGATTGTTTGATCGCCAGGGCTGCAAGATCGGGGTCGTAGAGGCTGCCTTCTGCCATGACTCGATTAACGGCCAAACTCATCTGTTGTTTGATTTGCTCCAGGCTGATTTCTGGAACGCCAGTATCACCTCTCCGTAGGCTACAGAGTAGGGCCTCTGCATTTTGAATAGCGTGTTCTCCGCCTTTGACTGCAACGTAGGGCATAGAAGGGTAAAGGGTAAAGGGTAGAAGGTAGGTAGGCAGGGGGGGCTCATGGAGATAGGAGTTATAGTTCTGTTTAATAAAAGAGAGTTAAGGTGGGAGGTGAGGAAGTGGAATTTTAGATTTTAGATTTTAGATTGTGGGCTTTTTCTGGGGGCGTTGAATGGATGTGGGAGGGATGCAGCGTGAGCAGAAAGCTCCAGCCGTGTTGTTGGAATCCCAGGGATTTGTAAAAATCATGAGCTTGGGTGCGGTGGCGATTAGAGGAGAGTTGGACCTTGTAGCAGCCTCGATCTGCGCAGAGTTGAATGGCTTGTTGCATCATTGTGGTACCAAGGCCTTGGCCTCGCAGGTGGGGGCGGATGCTGACAGCGTCGATCACAGCGTACTTGTGATAGCCAGAGTGCATAAAGGTGGGCACGTCTATCAGACTAAAGGTGCCGATGGGTGAGTCGTCGTTGTCAGAGTTTTTGCCGTAAGCGAGGTAGATGCGATAATTGGGGACTTGCTGAATTTGTGTGAACAGTTCCCCGCCTTGCTCGATAGAGAGAGGGGCATGTCCATCCATTTCGGCATAGAGTTGGATGAGGAGTGGCAAATCGGCAGTGGTGGCTTGGTGTAGTGCTAGATTCATCCTCTCACCTCTGCTTGAGATGTCCGGGGGAGACCCATAACGGCATCGTCTGCGAAAAGTAAGACATCGACGCCGAGGGGATACTGTTGGTGATTATGTTGCCACTGTTGCCAGAAGGTGGAGGGGAGTTGTGGTGCGATCTCAATTTTCTCTTGAATCCCAGGCCCTCTAATCTCAACGGGTATACCCTCTGTGAGCCCCTCAACCTGGATTAACATCGTTGCGGAAGCTTCTGGATCGGTGGCACTTCCGGTTTGAAATGTTTCCAGTTCGGGCATGGTTGAGAAATCTTTCACGAGGGCAAAATTGGCTTGTTCGGACGTTGCCACTATGGGACAGCCAGTATGAAATCGAAGCCACGAGGTAACTGTTTGATCTAGCTCGGGCTGTAGCCAAACCGCCGTTTCGAGATCAAACAGCGTCAAGCAGGCAGCTGCACAGCTGGGTGTCAAGCTAGCCGGTGGGTTTATCTGGGCCGAAGCAGTCCCTATCAAGCCAGGTCGAGCCAGGGCTTGTAATAACTGGCGAAAGGTTTGTTGGGCGTCATGGACTGAGTCCTGAAACCCTGGCAGCGAGGTGACGAGCATTATTCCCCCCTTTGCATCGTAAAGAAGTTGACGCGGGTAGCCTCTACCTGCCGAGCTTGATGGTCGCGGTTTGTTTTAGCGGCCTGCTCTAGTGGAGTAATCACAGTGCTGTAAATTTTGTGGTGCCAGCTGGGATGCTGCAAGAGTGCGTCACAGAAAGCCGCGAGTTCGGCGTGGCGATGGGATCGTCCGGCCACATAGCCAAA
>JBCDDJ010000527.1:0-4582 GCA_039180385.1 Cyanobacteria bacterium P01_G01_bin.38
ACCACCTGTGTCGTCGGCACCGGCGTTTTCCCGGGGATTTCAAATAGTCTGGTCCGCCTGGGCATTGAACAGTTTGATCGCGCCGATCAGGTCGAAACCGTTCACCTCAGCTATCTAGTGGCGGGGTCTGGTGGGGCTGGGGTGACTGTCATGCGCACCACCTTTATTGAACTGCAAACCCCCTTCCAAAGCAAAATCGACGGGCAGTGGCAAACCATCGCCCCCTACAGCGAACGGGAGGTCCTAGCATTTCCGGCTCCCTATGACGTTGGAGCAGGGGTCTATTGGTTTAATACGATCGAGGCTCTGACCCTGCCGCAGTCTTTTCCCCAAGTCAAAACGTTTATTACCAAATTTGGCTCGCTGCCCGACTACTACAACCGGCTGACCGGGCTGATGACAAAGCTGCCCCCTGGCTGGCTCAGGCAGCCGATTGTGATCGAAGCCCTCTCCAAAATTAGCTATGGCATGACCCAGATAACCGATCGATTTAGCGGCACAGGCATTGCGATGCGGTTTGCGATCGCAGGCATCCAAGACGGGAAACTCCAAACCTATCGGGTCACCGCCACCCATCCCGATACCGCCCAGGTCGCAGGCTACGGTACCGGCAGCCTGGCCCAGCTGATCCTCTCAGAGCAGGTCCACAAGCCTGGCGTATGGCCAGTAGAGCAATGTCTCGCGACCTCGCTATTTGAGCACGCGATGGCCCAACGGGGGCTGACGTTTTCACAGCAATGGTGATCGCTTCACTAGCCCCATCGTATGAGGTAGAAACGGTTGATAGGTGGGCGGTGCCCACCCTGCTGGCTACTTAGCTCATGCCTGATGATGCCTGAGATAGAGGCCTAAATAAACCCTACTGGCCCAAACTAAACGGATAGGCCATTTCATCCACAGCGCCAATATTAGCAACCCCTTCGTAGGTCGTTGTTTGCCCCTGATTTAAAACCGTCAGCGTATAGTCCACCGCCGTAGTACTCGGCCCTGAGCAGGGAATCGACAAAACCACAAAGGCGCTGTAGTCCCCGGTCGGCGCACCGCCCGTCGGCCAAAAAATATTCTCAACCGGGGCCGGGCTCGCCGTTTCACAAAACGCATTGGCATCCACATCCAGCTGACCGCCAGAGGCGCTGGTAGGGCTAAAATAGGTGACCGCTTCACCAGACGGGCCCACCACCACCAGGTCCAGATCGTCACTGGTAGACCAACGCAGCGTGACTTGTACATCACCGGTTTGTAAGACCGGCTCGCCGACGGGGTCACCCAGCCAAATGCCGCAAAGGGCTGCCAGGTCATGCACCTGGCCACGGTCGTCTTCGACATAACAGCCACTGTCCGCCAGCGCCGGGGTTGTCAAACCGATTACCCCGACCCCGCCAGCCATCCCAGCCAGAAATGTCGACCGAAAAAGACGTTGCTTTACAAAAATTCGTTTCACAGTGATTACTCAGGAGCGTTACCCCTGAGGATACCCGGCTTCCCCATAGGCCTTGCAAAATCCGCCCCCTTGCAAAATCCGCCCTCGAAAACCAGCGCTCCCGAAAACCAGTGACCCCACAAAACAGCCCATCAGTGTCAAAGTTAAACTAGACATGTACCGTACAGATGTGCTATCCAATGAGCACATTCGCAGTTAAGCACCTATGGGCTCTTCTATCATTGCCGTTTTAATGCTGTTAACCATTGGTTACAGCGTTGGCTCTGTTCGCATCATCAAAGAGGGCAACGAAGCCCTGGTCGAAAGATTGGGCCGCTATCGCCTGACCCTCAAACCCGGCCTCACCTTCATCGTGCCGTTTTTAGATTCGGTCGTGGTGGAGGACACCCTGCGGGAGCAAACCCTCGACATTGAGCCCCAAAACGCCATTACCCGAGATAATGTCAATCTGATTGTAGATGCGATTATCTACTGGCGGATTCTAGACCTGGAGAAAACCTATTACGCCATCGAAGACGTTGACTTTGCTATCAAAGAACTCGTGATCACGACGCTGCGATCTGAACTCGGTAAGATGGATCTACAAAGCACCTTCTCGTCCCGTGAGGCCATCAATAAGGCCCTGCTAGACGTGCTCGATGAGGCCACAGAGCCCTGGGGCGTCAAGGTTAACCGGGTCGAGCTGCAAGAGATCAAACCGCCCCAGGCGGTGATCGACTCTATGCAGCAAGAGCAAGCCGCCGCAATTAAAAAGAAAGCGGCCATTTTAGAAGCAGAAGGCACTGTCGAATCGATGCGTTTGCTGTCCCAGGCACTGGATAACACGGAGAACCGTCGCGAAATTTTGAACTTTTTGCTGGCCCAGCGCTACGTTGAAGCCAACCAAAAACTGGGTGAAAGCGATAATTCCAAAGTGGTGTTTATGAACCCCCGTGACCTGACCGAGGGTCTGGTGGATTTGATGAATGATATTCCGGATACGAATTAGGAATATCAGTTTTGAGCATGGAGCTCTGGCTGGGTAGAGAGTAATAGGTAAGTCGGTAAGATATCTTTCTGAGCTTTTGAAATATAAGCTTCTAAAATACAAGACAGCCTAGCTGCGTTTAACCATGACATCCTCTGCCACTATTCCCTTCCAAGGCTCTGCCCATACGCCCAAAACTGAACCGCCACTGCTGGGCATGTCTCTGGACCAGCTGACCGACTGGGTACAGGCGCAGGGGCAGCCTGCCTATCGGGGCAAGCAATTGCACCAGTGGATTTATCAGCGGGGGGTGCGATCGCTAACTGATATCACCGTCTTTTCCAAACAATGGCGGGCTCAGGTGGCTGATACTCCGGTGGGGCGAGCCGAGATCCACCATCGCTCAGTCGCCCCCGACGGCACCGTCAAGTTTTTGCTGCGGCTGAGCGATGGTCAAATTATTGAAACCGTCGGCATCCCCACCGAAAAACGCCTCACCGTTTGCGTTTCGTCTCAGGTGGGCTGCCCTATGGGGTGCGACTTTTGCGCCACGGGCAAGGGTGGCTTTATCCGAAACCTGACCACCCACGAAATTGTCGATCAGGTGCTAACGGTGCAAGAAGATTTTGGGCAGCGGGTCAGCAACATCGTCTTTATGGGCATGGGCGAACCCTTGCTGAATATCAAGCATACGGTCAATGCCGTACGCTGTTTTAACCAAGACATCGGCATCAGCCAGCGTCATATTACGATTTCCACCGTGGGTATTCCCGGCCAAATCCAGCGTCTGGCAGAGCATCACCTCCAGGTCACCTTGGCCGTGAGCCTCCATGCCTCAAATCAACCCCTTCGAGAGCAGCTAATCCCCAGCGCTGAGCAATATCCGTTAGAGACGCTGCTCGAGGAGTGCCGTGACTATGTCATCATCACAGGCCGTCGTGTCACTTTTGAATACATTCTATTAGCCCACCTTAATGACTGCAAAAGCCACGCCATCGAGTTAGCCAACCACCTGCGCGGATTTCAGAGCCACGTCAATTTGATTCCCTATAACCCCATTGACGAGGTCACCTACCAGCGTCCTAACCACAAACGGGTGCGGGGCTTTACCCAATGGCTCAAAGAGGCTGGCATCGCCGTCAGCGTTCGCTATTCTCGCGGGTTAGAAAAAGACGCCGCCTGTGGGCAGCTCAGAGCCTCCAAGGCAGTTGGCAAATAGTTTGGTCGCTGCGCTGGGTGAGTGGGTAAATGGGTGAGTGGGTAAATGGGTGAATGGGTGAGTTTATCAAGATAGTCTTGTGATAATGACCCTTTCTGCCTATTTACCTCTTCACTTACCCACCACAGCGCAGCGTCCCCACTAAGCGCAGCGCACGCCATCAAAAAAGCCTTTCTCCACGACAGAAAAAGGCCAGTGTCTGTAAAAGAATTGTATGAAACTCAGAATTTCAAAATCGAGATCTAAGCATTACAAACCGGCACAATGCCAGGGGCATAAGCCTCAATGACTTTGCCTGTTTTTTGACAGGTAATCATTAAATAATCGCATTTTGCACATTGGGTTCGGGTAAGTTGCTGATCGAGTAAATAATGACGTTCGGCTGAGCTGCCGCAATTGGGGCAATGAATAGTGTGAGTAATAACGGCCATTTTAAATTGCTCTAAGTCTATACATCTATTATGTCGATTAAATCCATCGACGACAATCTATTAAAAGACAGAGTTAAAGCCGGGATCGCCCATCTAAAAACCGATCCCAGCTTTCACAAAAACCGCTTGCCACAAGGCATCCCATGGGTGCTATCGATCCCCAAAGGGGCTTTTAGGGGTTAATTCTTTAAATAAAAATTATCTCAAACCTAAAAAGAATCTTTAGATGTCAGGAAATCGTCATGAATATATGCACTTGAGAAATGGGTATTTTTTGTCGTTATTTTGATACAAACTCAATAACTGCTGTTGACCTAAATATTTTTTGTATAAGAAACTACGATATTTAAAGATGAGTGGGCACCCTATCAAAACGTTTCTTAAAACCTACTCCCCATTCAGTTTGAAAGCTTGAGTTTTTCCCGTAGGGCAAATGGCAGGTCTGGCTGTGGCCAAGGTTTTAATTAAGGCGGCAGCAGGTTTCAATTAACGCTTGCGGCAGCAGGTTTCAATTAACGCTTAAG
>JBCDDJ010000528.1:0-4571 GCA_039180385.1 Cyanobacteria bacterium P01_G01_bin.38
TAAAGAAGATTTGCGCCAGGCAATCTGCTATCAAGATTGGAACAAAGCCTCAGAGGTTGCCAGTTTAATGATTGCCTCGTCGGCAATTACCCCCGAATATCGTCAAAATTTGGTGGATTGGCGGTATCGGTTTTCTAACTATGCCGATACCAATACTAAGTTTGAGCGTATTCCCAACTGCCAGGGAGTGGCTCCGCCCCCCGCTCCGAGCCAGCCGTTGGGGCAGATTTATTCATCTGATGTGCCCCAGTTTTCGCCCTCTACCCGTGACCCTGGCTATGCTTGCTATATCACTTACTCCAACGGTAATACGGTAAATTTGGCAAGGCTATGTGGGTCCGCCGCCAATGGGGAATACCAAGTTGCGGCAAAGGGCTCTAAAACGGCCAAAAGCTACTCCGGTGCCTATGAGCTATACATTGATCAGCCCAGTTATTAGATTCAGGCTGATTATACTGCCAACGGTTTAAAGATGGGCTTTTGGAGATGGGTGAATGCGCTGCGCTGGTGAGTGAGTGAGTGAGTAGGTGCATCCACCTTTCTAGAAGATAGCACCGTCTCACCATGACGAGATTAACGTTCAGCACTGAGCCGACCGCAGTCTATTAGCCCCTGATTGCTTAACCCATGGCTTCCTTTAGCCCATACACCACTCGTTCTTGTTGAGTAGGGGTTAGCTCTGGGAACATAGGCAAAGATAGCACCTGATAAGCGGCTTGCTCTGCCTTGGGGAAACTGCCAGAGCCATAGCCAAGGTCGTGGTAAACCGGCTGTAGATGCAGCGGTATGGGATAGTACACCATGGTCATGATGCCTTTGGCTTGTAGGGTGGCCCGGATGCGATCGCGATCGTCCCCCTGGGCAGATTTGAGCAATAGTGTGTACTGGTTCCAGACGGGAACGCCCCCTACAGGGGACTGCGGCGTTTGGATGGAGTCGAGGGGGGCCAAGAGCTGATGATATCTTTTGGCGACCTCGGCCCGACCCTGGTTCCATTTATCTAAGTATTGCAATTTAATCTTTAAAATTGCCGCTTGGACCGAATCCAGGCGGCTGTTGATGCCGATGGCTTCGTGGTGGTACTTAACCCGGCTGCCATGCTCGCGAATGATGCGGGCCTGAGTGGCAATCTCAGCATCGTTAGTGGTGAGTGCCCCACCGTCGCCGCAGCCCCCCAGGTTTTTGCTGGGGAAAAAGCTAAAGCAGCCAATATGGCCAATGCCGCCGACCCGCTGGTCTTGCCAGGTGGCTCCAGTTGACTGGGCGCAGTCTTCAATGACGGGCAGGTTATGGGCTTCAGCGATGGCCATCAGACGGGTCATATCCACCGGGCGACCAAACAGATGGACGGGCATCAGCGCCTTGGTCCGATTTGTGATGGCGGCTTCGATCTGATCGAGGTCGAGATTGAATGTGGCTAGGTCAATATCTACAAAGACAGGCTTAGCGCCGACTGCGCTAATGGTCTCAGCCGTGGCGATGAAGGTGAACGGTGAGGTGATCACCTCGTCCCCCGGTCCGATATTGAGGGCTCGCAATGCTAGGTAAAGGGCATCGGTGCCAGAGTTACATGCGACACAGCTTTCGGTGCCGATGTAGTTAGCAAACTGCTGGGCAAACTCTTGGACCACTGGACCGTTGATGTATTTCCCGGAGGCCAGGGTGTCTAGCACTGCTGTGCTGATTTCGGCTTCGATGGTGGCGTACTGCTGGGTTAAATCGAGGGGAGGAATGGTATTCACGCGATCGCGGTTCCTTAACTGCGGAGGATGGGGGATTAGGGCTGTGGGATTAAGCTGGGATGGGGCAGGCGTTAATAATTGAGTAGTTAGATAGTTAGTAGTCAGATAGTCGGTAGTCAAGTCGTCATTGATGGACTGGCGCTGAACCTGTGCATGACTTTGGCTATTTAACGGAGTATTCTGAGTTCTGGATTCTGACTTCTAGATTCTATCTAAGTACCGGAGGGATTCATTGGATTCTCAAATCATTGAGCTAGATCTGCTGCGGATTGTCTGGGCTTTGGGGCTGATGGCCGTGGCGATTGGGTTGGCGGCGTGGCAGCAATTAGGACTGGTGGGGACACTTGCGATCGCGACCGCCCGCACGGTCGCCCAGCTGTTTACGGTGGGCTTTTTTCTCTCCATTGTCTTTGCAATAAGAGACCCCTTTTTGGTGATCTTGGTGCTGCTGGTGATGCTGACGGTGGCCGCCCTGACCGCCCGCAACCGGATTAGTAAAGACCTGCCGAAGTTACTGCCCTGGCTGTGGGGGGCCATTTTTACCAGTACGGCCCTGACTATCACTTACACCACCTTAGCGGTGCTGCGGCCCCCCACCTGGTATGAACCGCAGTATTTGATCCCGCTGACGGGGATTGTGTTTGGCAATGCGATGAATGCGGCTGCGATCGCGGGTGAGCGATTGGTCAAAGCCCTACGCACCAGTCGAGTCGAGATCGAAACCCACCTCAGCCTGGGGGCGACTCCGGATCAGGCCATTGCCAGCTACCGTCGCGAGGCGATTAAAGCCGGCTTGATTCCCACGGTGAACTCAATGATGGTGGTCGGACTGGTGACCCTCCCTGGCATTATCACCGGCCAATTGCTCAGCGGTATCGACCCGCTGAATGCGGCCCTGTATCAAATGCTAATTATGTTTATGCTGGCCTTCTCGACCCTGGTGACGGCGTTACTGGTTACCCACGGCATCCAGCGTCAGTTTTTTAACGCCGCCGCTCAGCTAGTGGAGCCCAAAAGGTAAAATCCCGTTTATCTACACCTTGACCACATCCAAATCCCCGGTTTTTGCCCAAGGGAGAACTCCAGTTTGCAAGTCGGATGTGGTTTAGCAACGCTTTGCTACAGTACAGTTATATTCGCCCAGCTCTAACCAGAGGTTATGGTCCAAGCGACGCCGCAATTAATGACCGTTGAAGATTTCATCGCCCGTTTTGGGGATGATGCCCGTTACGAACTGATTGATGGGGAGCTGATCGATATGGAACCCACAGGCCCCCATGAGGAAGTTGCGGCCTTTGTTGGGCGCAAGCTGAATGTGCAAATCGATCAGCACGGTGTTCCCTACCTTATTCCTTATCGCTGTCTAATTCGGGCATTAGGAACCCAGACGGCTTTCCGACCAGACGTGGTGGTGTTGGATAAACTTCAGTTAGTACATGAACCTCTCTGGCAGCAGGCACCGGTCATTATACTGGGGACTTCTATCAAACTGGTGGTCGAGGTGGTGAGTACCAACTGGCAAAATGACTATGCCCGCAAAAGCGAGGACTATGCCCTGTTAAGGGTGCCTGAGTACTGGATTATTGAACATTATCTGGGCCTAGGGGATAGGGACTTCATTGGTAAGCCTAAGCAACCCACCATCACACTTTGCACCCTGGTCGATGATGAGTATGAAAAGCAGCGTCTGCGCGGGAATGATCTGCTCAAATCCAAAATTTTTACCCAGCTCTCGCTCTCGGTCAAGCGGATTTTTCAGGCTGCTTACCAGTAGGAAGAAGTGCCTCAAAAATGCCGACTTAAGGATTATCATGACCTTTTACGTGAAGGATGGAGAAATGTGGAATCCATTTAAGAGCAGAGCAGTTGAGGATTATGGCAAATACCTGCCTGATGAAGAGGCGGTATTAGAAGAGGAATCTCATTATATTTGGGCTCGGAGTAAACCTAAGGCAAAACAGCGCTGTGAGGAAATTGCCAGCGAATATGACGGCATAGACCCGGAAGTTGAGTCGATTGGGCCTAGCGAGTTTGACTGCCGGTTTGGCGTTTGGAGGAAGTCCAAATGAGGCAAGATATCCGTTTGGGTTGGGAAGGGTGTCCGCCGCGCATAGAATACTTAGCCCAGCCTTTTCCAGGGGCACCCCATTTGCCTTTAACCGGCAGCGGCAGCACAGACATGCCCTTAGATAAATTTCTGGGCAAATTGGAGCAAAGCCTGACTTCGAGGAGTACAGCACGCGGGAATCGATATCACCAGTATGTGTGGGGACACCACGGTTCGGATGATGAAGCGGACATCTATGAGTTAACTTGCTGGGAGGTCTGTCGACCTGATAGCGGGGTCTATGAAGCGGTGGTTATTCTCTATTACTCACCGATGAATACCCTGGCCACGCTACGCAAACACATGCCTGAGTTTGTGGATGAGTACCTGGCAGAACAAGCACAGATAGAGGCTCTGGAACGTTTGGTTGAGGAAGTGGGTTAGCTCAGATCTTGCACCATTCCTGATAATCCTTGTCAGGTAACGGTTGAAGAACAATCTCAAAGCCAAACTGAGCAGTAATATCGGTGGTGTTTTGGATGTGTTTGAGAAGTTCTTTCCAGACCACAATGGGGAATAGCTTCTTTCGGGTTAACTCACAGGTTGCTTTCCAGTCGAGCACTGGAAACGAGGCCCATCGGTCAATCCAATGGGCTAATACATAGGCAATCAGCGATAGTATGAGCCAGCGAAAAACCCCTAGCCTAGTGCCTTGACCAAAACAGTGCAGACCAAACTGATGCTTGGCAGTCTTGAAAAAGGCCTCAATTGCCCACCGCAGA
>JBCDDJ010000529.1:0-4543 GCA_039180385.1 Cyanobacteria bacterium P01_G01_bin.38
ACAGGTGGAAGGAAACCCTATGCCTGTGAGTGATTACTTCGCCATTGGTCGGACCATCATTCATGCCCTCACCGGTACCCATCCACAAGACTTACCCTTCAGCAAACAAAGCGGACAACTCCGTTCACAAATTGTTTGGCGGGATAAAGCGCCACAAATTTCACCCCTGTTTGCTGATTTTTTAGATAGCCTCGCCCACGATAACCCTGTATATCGACCCTATGGCGCTGAGCGGGTGATTAAGTATCTCAACAGCATTCCAAGGCGAGCCCGACAGCAGGCCATTCTGAATTCAAAGTATTTTAAGTTCGGTGTGCCATTGGCAGTAGGCTTGATATTGACGCTGGGTGCTCACTTTGGATGGACGACTTACACCCAGCTTAGAGCTAGCCAGCTTTTGGCCGTGGGAAATCAGTTACAAGCTGTGGGTAATCATCCCAACGCGATCTCTGTCTTTGAGAGCGCCTTAAACCTCCAACCGAAGCGATCCCAGATTCACGCGAGCCTGGCCCTCTCCTATTCCCTCAGTGGAGAACCTAACAAAGCGATCTCTGCCTTTCAAACAGCTCTGTCGTTAGATCCGGATAATCAAATCGCTCACTATAATCTTGCCAACATCTATGAACAGACGAATGAGTTAGAATCAGCCATTATTCACTACAAACTTGCAGCACAACCCGGTTCCCCAACAGAACATGAGGCGAATAACAATCTAGCCAGGTTATATATTCGCGACGGGCAGCTAGATACAGCTGAACAGCTTATCAAGGCGCAGCTTGAACGGGTTCAAACTCAGGATACAAAGGATACCAAAGCGGCCCTTTATAAAAACCTCGGATGGATATCCATAGAGAAAAATGATCTAGATATCGCACTAGACTTTCTCAACCAATCGCTTGAGTTAGATCCTCAAAGAACGGATACTTACTGCTTATTAGCCATCACTCGTCAGAGGCTCGGCCAGGAGGCAGAGGCCGACCGAACAACGTGTTTCCTGATGCAAACCCCGCCAGGACAACCAGAAATACAGGAATGGAAAGCCCTGCTACTCGATAGTTAATGTCCTAACTATGAAACATTTCATAACTTTTGTATGGGATATGATTAAAAGAGCTAGAGATGAGTGTTTATCGCATCAGGGTTCGATGTTCTAAATCACATCAGACAGTGCAAGCGTTTCTTATGCTTTTCTCAAAAAGATTACCTCCAGCCTTTAGTTCGACAGTTGTATTTTTTGCTGCTACCTTGACACCTCAATCGGCCTTAGCCCAAGAACCTGTTGAGCGCTGCAACCCAATTGCTCGCGTCACCCAAGGCAATGGGCACAATTTTGAGCAGGGGGAGATTATTTGCAGTGGGACCACGCTCGAGGGGGCAAACAATGCTCAGATTTTGTGCTTTATCAATAACACAATCTTCACCTTGGATGAGCGTGTCGAAGTCATTTCTGAACAGTCCTGCACTACGGGCGAAGCAGCTACCTATACTCGACAGTGTGAGGCCGAATCAACGGCTCAATGCTTCATTCCTAAAGGGCCAGACAATGACTTCGTTATTACTGAACCAGATATAGCGGTCGCCCCCGCACGACCCAGTCTTTCCTGGGAAGCTGTTGAATCAGCTGAATTCTACACGGTGCGTCTCATCGGATCAGATATCACCTGGGAGCACTCTGTTGAGGGACCTCAACTTGACTATCCTGTAGAAGAACCATCGCTTCAACCCGGAGCTTATAGAATTGTGATTAGCGCCAATAGCTCGGATGAGATTATTGGCGTTTCCTCAAGAGTAATTAATGTTCAACTACTCATAGGGCATATTTAAGTCACCCTGAGTAAACAATAGCGTTCAGCCTGTGGATGAAATTTCAAGCAGCTCAGTTACTCACCTAATATTTGCCCAAGCAGACTTTGCAAAGCTTGCTGATCTCGGTTAGATAATGCGCCTAGTTTTTTCAAAGTCAGGCTTGATTGCACTGTTGCGATAATTGGTTTGATGACAGATGATTTAAGTAGTCCAGCCTGCTGCCAATTTTGAATGACCAGATTATCTGGATAAACGATGGCCTGAGTTTGACTGGTAATTGCCATCAAAATGACATCAATATGGCGCTGATTATACTGACTAGAGCTGATCACAACAGTCGGTCTTTTTTTAATCGCGCTTTGATCTGTAAACGGAAATGGAACCAGCAGAACATCACCAAACCTAAATGTCATTGTAGATGTCATCCTCTGGATTATCCCAAACGCTAGCCAATGAGGGTTCAGAAAGTTGAGTACCTGCATTGACTAACGCTCTATCCTCAGACCTAGCATCCTCAGATAGAGCAATTGCTGATTTCTGAGTCAATTCTTCTATCGTTGGCAAGCTGTCTTCATTCTCAAGCCACGCCAAGAGGGCTTCCCACAGCATAAAATTAAGCTGCACTGCAACGCGCTGGCCTTTCGCGTCTACAACAAACTGTGCTGATTTCAGAGCCTCAAGTACACTGGTCATGGCATTCAAAATAGAGTGTTAGTGCAAACATTCTAACTCAGCCATTCAAGCGACTGATTAAGGGTGAGCAATGTCTAACCACTCATCAGGGATGTCAGGGTTAACGACAAGTAAGCAATGCGAGGTAGGGTATACAACATTAGCCACACCCGGTCTCAATCCATTGCGAATGGTTATATTGCGAAATAAATAAATCAAGCATCACAGAGTTCTGTCAATTTCACTTTCTATCGACAGAACTCTCTTTAGCTGACTCAGACAGCCTTCTTAGAGAGGCTATAGACACCCCGCCCGCGATACCATTCACCTTTACGGGCCCCGCCCGAAAGGATATTCGAAATCCGATTTCGGGCTTTGAGATACTGTGCTTTAGGCATATCTTCTGTAAAAATTGCGGTCATCACAGCAGCAATTTTGAAACTGCTTTTCGGCTCGCTCGTCAAGATCCCTACAACGACGTCAGGCAGAGGCATTTCCTTATATTCATCGCGGATATAGCGCTGCCAACTAGCCGCTCTCCCATCAACCTTTTTCGTTGTCTTAGTTGAGGCTGCTGCCTTTTTGGGCTTAGCTTGGCGGCTCAGCTTGGATTTAGGCGTTTTTGCAGGTACTTCAGTTTCTGTCTTAACTTCAGGCGTGGCTTCTGTTTCCAAGACAGGGGCGTCTTCAACCGTGGCTTCAACAGATGGGGGGGCTGACTGGCCGCCAAACATGGCAATGACCATTTGCAACCCTTTGCGTTTTTCTCTGATGTCTTCAAGTTGCTGAGTTAAGGCGGCTTCTTGTGCAGTCAGTTCTTGCTCAGCTTCAGTCAGCTGAGATTGTACGGAAATCGTTGTCATGATGACTCTCAAAATGATGTGGAAAGATAGACATTTCTGTTCTCCAGAGTGTCCAGTCACTCAAGAAAACTTGCTTGCTTAGGTTAAAGTGTAGCGTGGACAAACGTCAACTGCCCAACGCTCAAAGTTTTCAGAGATATCTCCAATTCAGACATTCCACTATCCGAAATTCCTACTCTCTGTCAGGAAACGGTTGCTGGGAATAAGCTTCAAATGTCCAAACTCCCTCACATCCAAGCATATATAAGCTAGAATGCCTAGGCCTGTAAACAATCATCTAGTCATCAAAATAAGACCTAAATGCTAGGAGCAATTATTGGAGATGCGATCGGCTCGGCCTTTGAGCGCATCAAGATAAAAGACTTTAATCTGATCACCCCAGATAGCTGTTGGACAGAGAATACCGTCCTGATGCTGGCAACGACTGATTACCTTCTCTATGGTGGTGATTACCGTACAAGCTATCAACGTTGGTATCACTGGTATCCCCAGGTCAATGGAGATTACAGTAGACGCTTCAGTGAATGGGCAAACGCCAAGGCGCTGCGTCCTTACTATAGCTGTCGGAACGATGGTGCATTGCGAGCCATTCCGATTGCCTATGCCTTCGACAACCTCAAAGATGTGATGGCAGAAGCTGAGCGCTCTGCTCTTGTCAGCCATAATCACCCTGAAGGGGTCAAAGGGGCTCAAGCCGTCGCCGCCACTGTCTTTCTAGCCAAGGCGGGTGCGTCTAAAGAAGCCATTTCAGAATTGCTGTCAAATATCTTTAGCTATGAGCTGCAGACACCGTACCCGGAATTGCAACAGCACTACCAGTACAGTGAATTGGCACAAGACACTGTCCCCACCGCGATCATTGCGTTCCTAGCGTCAAAAAATTACGAAGATGCCATTCGAAAGGCCGTTGCCTTGGGAGGAGATGCCAATACCCTGGCAGCCATGACCGGCGGCATCGCTGAAGCCTTCTTCCACCATATCCCACAAAATTTACGCTACTGGATATGGGCGTTGCTTGATGAGAGTCAACGAGACTTGATTAGCGAGTTCCAGGCTGAATTTTTAGCGGAACTTGAACAAGTAGCTGCTGCTTAGCTGCCCCCTTCGGCAAAGATAAACGACGCCCAGTAGAACGGATGGTTAAAAGCAGTACTATTCAACAGTAATAGCTGGGCCTGCCGTAGCGCCTCGGACTTGCTCAT
>JBCDDJ010000530.1:0-4538 GCA_039180385.1 Cyanobacteria bacterium P01_G01_bin.38
AAGAGCACACGATGCCGAATTTGTCGGGACACGTTTATTTTTGTGCAGTCCCTTAAATCGAGTGAATCCCTGGAAAACAGCGCTGGGTATTGCCCTCGCTAAGACGAATAGTTTGGTTGAGCCATCAAAGTCACCGCCGGGGAAATTTGGTTTTCCCCGCGCCCCTTCCACTTAGGGGGTTCCGTTCCCCTAAGAACCCACGGACAAGAGGCGTCTCCCCAATAGCGTTTTGTGATCGACCATCCCGGTGGTGACACGCGCATTCGCGCTGCGAAGTCGGGTCGCTCACTCTGGCTGGATATCTCGCAGGGTGAGCACCAGGCACCACCCCTCCCAAGGTTGCCAACTCAGCCACACAGAGATCGGCCCCCTATCGACTAACCCACCAACCGTCCTTCCCCAAACGAAGCCAGCACCTAGTTCGGGGGGTCTGGGGGAGCATGGGACCCCAGGCAGCCGCTAATGCTAGAGCAAAGGGGAGGGGGCGGGAGGGAAAGTCCCGCGCAGCGCTTACTTCATATCACCAACTCTGGCAAGCACAATCAAAACCGTTAGGTGCTTCCAACCAAACAAGCCCCACGCTTATCCCATTTCCCTTTTTAACCGGGGTTTAATTTTTTTACAGTCCCCTTTACCTGAAAGGGAAGCTGGTGAAGAAGGGGCTGTCAGAGATTGCCGAGTTTTCAAGAAAAAAGCCTGGCAAATCGCCAGGCCGATATGGATCGAATCGATTCAAGATTCTGAGACAATCTTAAGCTTTCTTTGGCCAGCTAGCATCTTAAGCTTTCTTTAGCCAGCTAAACATAGCTCGCAAATCCTTGCCCACTTCCTCGATGGGGTGCTCTGCCTCACGGCGGCGGATAGCATTAAACCCAGCGCTACCGGACATGTTTTCTAACACAAACTCCCGAGCAAACTGCCCGGTTTGGATTTCTTTGAGAATCTGACGCATTTCAGCCCGAGTTTCGTCAGTGATGATCCGAGGACCACGAGTGTAATCGCCATACTCAGCCGTATTGGAGATACTATCCCGCATCGTGGCCAGGCCGCCTTCTACAATCAGGTCTACGATCAGCTTCACCTCATGCATGCACTCAAAGTAGGCCAGCTCTGGCTGGTAGCCCGCTTCTACTAAAGTTTCAAACCCAGACTTGATCAGCTCACTGAGCCCGCCACAGAGCACCACCTGCTCACCAAACAAGTCCGTTTCGGTCTCTTCGCGGAAGGTGGTTTCTAGAATGCCCGCCCGAGTGCCCCCAATCCCTTTGGCGTAGGCCATGGCGCGATCGCGAGCCTGCCCCGTCGCATCTTGATAAATCGCAAACAAACACGGAACCCCTTGGCCTTGCTCGTATGTACGCCGCACGAGATGCCCTGGCCCTTTGGGTGCCACCATCACCACGTCTACGTCACTTGGCGGAACAATCTGAGCAAAGTTAATATTGAAGCCGTGAGCAAATGCCAACACTTTCCCTGCGGATAGATGCGGCTTAATGCTTTCGGTATAAACAGACTTTTGCACCTCGTCGGGGAGCAAAATCATAATTAAATCCGCGGCGGCGGCAGCATCAGCCACCGGCTTAACTGTAAGCCCTTCGGCTTCGGCTTTAGCAGCTGAGCGACTACCTTCGTAGAGTCCAACAAGGACATTGACGCCGCTGTCTTTAAGATTGAGGGCATGGGCATGACCTTGAGACCCATAGCCGATGATGGCTACGGTTTTGCCATTGAGCAAATCAAGGTTGGCATCGCTGTCGTAATACATTCGGGCCATGGGAGGTCTCCTTATCTCGGGCTTGCATGTGCAGCCTACGATCCTATCAAAAGATAAGGCCAAAAAATTAGGCGAAACTACCCAGGCCACTTTCAAAAAATAAGTGAAAATACCTAGACAAATTCAGGAAGAAACACCTAAGCAGACCCAAACCCTGGTGTCTATGATCTGAAATAAGGTCTTTCTCTTCAGAAATGAGGTCTTTCTCTGTTGATGACTTAGTCAGTCAAACCTGAAATGTTACAAGACAGAGACATTAGACGCAAAGATTAAGACACAAAGCATGGGGCGCATCTTCTCAAGTTATCTGTCGAGTTTGAATTACCTGCCAAGCAATCATCCATCCAGCCATCAATGAACCTATATCTACTCCCTGCCATCTGGGTCGCAACTGTATTAACCAGCCTGCATTTAACGGACAAAACCGCTCGTAAGGCTGATCGCCATGCTTGGATGGTCATTGGCCTAGCTGCCTTTCTTTGGCCTGTGGTCCTGCCCATCTCTGCAGTGGAACTGTATCGAAAATCCTCACTTCGAGGCACCTTTGAACAGCTAGAGTCTACTGGGACAGTTTTTGAAGGGCGCTAGAGGCTAGGCCTTTTGGTATGCCATTGGGTGGCTTGCTCGTAGGCTGAGCCCACCTCAAATAGCTGGTCTTCGCGGAGGGCATTGCTAATCAGCTGCAAACCAATCGGTAACCCGGCTGAGTCAAAGCCGCAGGGCAGACTCATGCCAGGTAGTCCGGCCAGGTTGACGGTGATGGTCATCAGGTCAGACAGGTACATGCTGAGGGGGTCGTCTACTTTTTCCCCGGCTTTAAAGGCGGTGGTGGGCACCGTGGGAGACAGCAGCACATCGACCGCCTCAAAGGCTTTTTCAAAATCTTGTTTAATCAGGGTTCGAACTTTTTGGGCCTTGAGATAATAGGCATCGTAGTAGCCTGCGGAGAGGGCATAGGTGCCAATCATAATACGGCGCTTAACCTCAGCCCCAAACCCCTCGGCTCGGGTTTTGGCATACATCGAGATCAGATTGTCATCCTCGCGGCGACGGCCATATTTGACCCCGTCATACCGGGCCAGATTCGACGAAGCCTCAGACGGGGCAATGATGTAATACGTGGGCAGTCCATAGCTGAAATTGGGACAGGAAATTTCTTGAACCTCAGCTCCCAAGTCTTTTAGTTGGGCAATGGCGGTCTGAATAGCTTCATTGACACTGGCATCGAGCCCCTTACCCAAGGTTTCTTTGATCAGGCCAATGCGTTTGCCTTTGAGGTCGGTTTTGAGGTGCTGGGTATAGTCAGGAAGCTTGACATTTAGGCTGGTGGAGTCTTTAGGATCGTAGCCTGCGATCGCACCCAGCAAAATAGCGGCATCCGCCACCGTGCGGCCAAAGGGGCCGATTTGGTCCAGGGAGGACGCAAAGGCCACCAGCCCATAGCGAGACACCAGCCCATAGGTCGGCTTCAGACCCACGACGCCACAAAAAGAAGCGGGCTGACGAATCGACCCGCCGGTATCAGACCCCAGAGCGATCGGGGCCTCATCCGCGGCCACCGCGGCGGCAGAGCCCCCGGACGATCCGCCGGGGACCCGAGCCAGATCCCAGGGATTTGACGTGAGCTGAAAGGCAGAGGTCTCAGTCGAGCTGCCCATGGCAAACTCGTCCATATTGGTTTTACCCAAAAAAACGGCACCCGCTGCCGCGAGTCGCTGGGTCACCGTTGACTCATAGGGCGGCACAAAGTTTTCAAGAATCTTAGACGCGCAGGTGGTGCGAATGCCCTGGGTGCAGAGATTATCCTTGAGGGCGATGGGGATCCCGGCTAAGGGACCAATGGCCTCCCCCGCCGCGATTTTGGCATCGACTTGATGGGCCTGTGCCAGGGCCTTGTCAGCGGTCACGGTCAAAAAACTATGCAGCTTAGGCTCTAAAGCTTGAACCTTATCGAGGTAAGCCTGAGCGATTTCGACCGCAGACCGTTCTTTACTCGTGAGCTGTTGGTGCAACTCGCGGATAGCTGACATGCTCGAGTCCTCTAAAAATTCCCAAGCTACCAGTATAGAAGCATGTGCTGCTAAAGGGTCTAACCACTGGCCAAAAGCTTAGATCTACTTAGATCTACAAGAAGACAGGGACAATGACGGGGTGTTTAACACCATTAAAAACGCTACAAAACGACGAAAGGTGATATTTTTGCCAACATCACAACTTAAGCAAGCCAAACCTGCTGCCCTGGAGAGAACTGCAAGATTTTCGAACTTTCTGAAAGTTCTGTATCCCGGTCAACACCATTAGGGCTATTGTTTCGGCTAGGCTGAGTTAACTTGAGAACTTTGATTAAGCTCTCATAAAAAACATCTCAACTCATTGAGTAATATAATCGGAGATGTCTTCTCTACGGTTTCCAGCCAACATTTTTCTGAGCACGCTTGCACTGACGGCGGGATTTGCCTCGCTGCACCCACCAATTGCCCTCGCCCCTGAGTGGGTGGAGATGCACCCTGCCGTGGCCCAGATGGATCAGGCCCAGACCCTGGACGATTTATATCAGCTGCGCGACAAGATCCAGGCTGAGGTCGGCCAGCTACCCCAGGTCACCTACGACCGTGATTTAGGCATGGTGGCCCCTTACCTCACCTTGACGCAGCTCACCTATCGACTGTCTCAGAGCATTGCGTTTCAAGAAGGGTCTCGCGAAAACTTTGGACGGGCGGTTGAGCTGGCCGATCAGGCTGTAAAACTGCATCAGCAGGGCGAC
>JBCDDJ010000531.1:0-4484 GCA_039180385.1 Cyanobacteria bacterium P01_G01_bin.38
CCAGGCGCTGCCGGGAGAAACTTTAGAAATTAGCGTCACCGTCAACAACAAAGGCAATCAGAGCGCAGTCATTGATGTCTTTTTAGACGAGCTGCCGGGGGCGGTTCATACCTGGTGTCAGACCACCCAAACCCGTTTGGCCTTAGATCCTGGCCAAGGTGAGGAAGTTACCTTTAGCTTTGAGGTGCCCCCCACGGCGCTGTCTGGGGCCTATAGCTATTGGCTGGTCGTCGATGCCCCCAACCACTACCCCGATAGCCCACCGCAGCGATATGAACAAATCCTACAGGTACTTCCCCCAGCTCATACTATCGTTAGGGCTAACGACCCAACATTTGCGGTAGAGCCTGTCACCACTAGTGCCAAACCCGTCAAGACTTTACCGGGTAACCCGCTTCAATTTCAGGTCTATGTCTACAACCGGGCTGATCGCGTTGATCGCTTTCGTCTGTCCTGTACCGATCTACCCGAAGACTGGGTCACCATTCACTATCCCCAAGGCTTCCAAACGCCGGGGTTAGCCGTAACAGAGCCTCACCTGGATCTTAATCCAGGCATGGAGGGAGTGATTTTATTAACCCTCTCACTCCCCATCGACGCACTGGCAGAAACTATTCTAGCGACGCTCCAGCTCAAGTCTGAGAATAATCCTAACCTGAAGCTGTTGGATGTTCTTTATATCAACATCCAGCCAATTTATCAACTAGACACTCGCTTTCGCACGTTGGTTAGCCGGGTGCAGCAACAGTCAGGGGTCTACAGCATTCAAGCCAGTAACCAGGGTAATACTGCTAGAACGCTGGACTTTAGCATTTTGGGGTTAGAAGACAGCACCCTGTGCGACTACGAGATCCAGCCTCAGTCTCTCACCCTGGCTCCTCAACAAACCCTCACCAGCCAGATCACCGTTCAACCCAAACATCCCTGGAAGCGCCCGCTGTTTGGGGGTGGGCGGGTAATCAATTTTGAAGTCACGGCTACTGACCCCGAGCAAAATCCGCTCCCTGAAATCCCGATGCAGGGGCTGTTGATGTGGGAAGCGCGCCCCTGGTGGCAGATTTTGCCTGTTATCTTATTAATGCTGGGTTCTTTTATTGGGCTCATCTGGCTCACCTGGTGGTTCTTTATTCGCCCCCCAGCCCCCGCTAATATTCTGCGATTTACGCCAGAAGATACGACCTATGAGGCCAGCCAGGGCGACACCGTTCACCTTGGTTTTGAGATCGCTAACCCAAAGCGCATCCAGCAGCTTGAAATTGTCGGACAGTCAACTGAGGGTGACCTGTTGAGTGGGCCATTAATCTTTGACCTGAGCCAGGGACTACCGCCTAACCTGGAGCCCTTTTGTGTCGAACAACGGCGACTCTTGACCTGTCGCAATATTCGCACAGACGCGAGGCGAGCTGGGGACTATGCGTTCACTTTGACCCTGATTCCTAAACCCGGTCGCAATGCCAGGCCCCTCCAGGCCACGGCTCGGCCCGTATCGATTAACCCAGCCCCGTTACCCCGCATTCTAGACCTGTCGCCGTCAGCCGCGCTCTATGAAGAAGCTCCTCCTAAACCATCCAATTCGGAAAAATCTGATGAATCGGAAAAAAGCATAGCAAAATCATCAGAAGCTAAGACTTCAGAAGGCACTGACCCAGACTCATCAGAGATGACAACGGCTTTTATACCCTCCTTACCTCAGCAAGATCCTCACGTTGCGAGGGTTGACTGGATCATAGAGCATCCTGAGCAATTACAAGGTTTACAGCTGGTAGGACGAGATGCAGAAGGAGCGGCAGCGGCTCCCCCAATTCTGTTTGATTTTCAATCTGGGCTACCTGAAGCACTGTCGAACTTCTGTACTGTAGACGTTCAGCTGATCTGTCAAAATGTACCCACGAGCCTTCGTCAGTCTGGGACTTACACCTTTGACCTGGTGGCAATTCCCCGTGGAGAAGAGCCCGAAGCGCCTATTTTAGCCACTAGTGAGCCCACCCACATTCAGTCGCGTCCGCCTCGCTTAATTAGCTTTACTCTCAATGGTGAACCGGCTCAGCCCAACTATCTGGTGCCCATTGATGAAGGGCAGCCCCTGGTCAATCTAGATTTGGCCTGGGAAGTGGAGAATAATCCAGGGACTGAGGTGATGCTGATGCCTGCGCCGGGGAATGTGCCCACAAAGGGGGGACTGCCTGTACCGTTGAGTCCCGAGCCTGGTGAAACCATCATCTCGTTTCAGGTGACGAATGCGGCTGGAGAACAGCTGACAAGATCGATTGCGATCGCAACCTACGACCCCACACCTGAAACTCCAACCATTGTGGTCAATACCGGCGATGCAGCGGCAGCTGATGAGGCAAATGGCGGAGCTAGTGGAGATCCAGGCGGAAACGCTGGGGCAGCGAGCAGCGGCAATGCGATCGGCGTACCCGTTCCGGTGAGACCCGGAACCGTATCCCCGAGAGAGCTACCGCCTCAGTTTGAGTAACGAGTTGCTATGTGCGTAAAGTTAATTAATCAGCATAAATCCCCAGCTGAGCTGGGGATTTATGCTGATTAATTACAGTCATGCTCGCTCCCGTCAGGCATAATCGTGCCGCAGAGGTTAGTACGGATATCAAACTCAATCCCCTCCAGGGTGGCCTGTTGCAGATTGGCTCCCGAGAGATCAGCTCCGGAGAAATCAGTAAAGCTGAGGTCAGCGCCCTGAAAATTGACCCCACTGAGATTGGTATTGATGAACTTCACTTCGCGCAGGTTACCCCCGCTCAAGTCAGCTCCTCTGAGATCGAGGTTACTCAAGTCTGCGCCCTCCAAATCAGCATTAAGTAGTCGAATACCTTCGGGGTTGGTGCCCTGTAATCGAGAGGCACTGAACTGAGTGTCGGTAAAATCGGCCCCCTGAAGTCGGGCTCTGCTGAGATCGGTGCCGTCTAAAATGGCTCTGCGAAAATCCGCCACAAAGAGATCTGCCCGACGCAGCTGCGCATCGGTCAAATTGGCCTCGGTGAGATAAGCCCCAGAGAGATCGGCGCGAGTTAGATCGGCCCCCGTCAGCGTGGCACTGTCTAAGTATGCCAGGGCCAGGTCAGCCCGATTTAAATCAGCGCTGGAGAGATCTCCTGAGCGAATATCGGCGGCCCTAAAGCTACCCCTTTGAAACTCGATTTCGGTCAGGTCGGCCCCTTGTAAATCGGCGATAAAAAAGCTGCTCCCTTCTAGCTGAGCCTGGTTAAACTGGCTGTCGCTCAAGAAGCTGCCTTCAAAGCTGGCCCCGGTCAGCAGTGCCCCGGTCAAGTCGGCCCCGCGTAAGTCGGCTCCATCCAGGTTTGCGCCTTGCAAATCGACCTCACGCAGGTCGTGCTCACCTAAACCGTGGGTGACCAAATCCCAGACAAGTCGCCAGCGGTCCTCAATGACCGTGCGTTGGTCTAGATTGGCGTCCCCTAATCGTGTACCCTCTAGCTCTGCCCCATATAGATTTGTATTGCGAAGGTCTGCGTTACGTAGGTCAGCTCCTTGCAAATTGGCTCGATACAAAAACGCGCCTTGCAAATCAACTCCGTTTAGAATCGCCCCTTGCAAGTTAGCCCCGCGCAGGTTGGCCTGTTGTAAAAACAGCCCCCGCAGATCGGCATCACGGAGATTGCAGCCCGGACACTGACGAGTCTCTTGCAGTTTTTTGAGATCTTTCTCACTAAAGGCATAACCGGGCAAGCCGATGAGTGAAAAGACCAGAGCAGTCAGGCCAACAATAGAGCGTTGCATAACAAAAAAAACTTACCTAACCTACATTGCCCGATCTATATGGTTGATGCAACACGACCGTAGCGAACGGCTGAAACCACCGCTAAAAGTGCGAAATCGGCCTGCGCCGATCAACGAGGAAACCTGGAGTAAATCTTATCCCGTGGAGATCTCATCTCTATCATTGGGCACTCTAGCTGCGTATAGATAAAAGTTGATAAATTGTTATGCCGCATCTGTGGTTTAAAGGCCTGTGGACCAGTCTTGTCGTTGTCAATACAGCGATTATTGCGATCGCACCCAGCCAGGCCCAAACTACCGGCTTTGATGCCCTAGAGGATTTTGACTATTGGGCCGATCTATGCCGACTCCAGGCCACCGCAGAAGACTATGAGAATGCTCTGACCGCTTGCGAGCAGGCGATTGCCCTGGAGCCTGAGGAGCCCAGCATTTGGGCACAGCACAGCGGCATCTTGGTGAACCTGGATGCGTTCCCAGATGCGATCGCATCCGCTAACCGCGCCCTCAGCTTTGACCCTGAAAATTCCCTCGCCATTGCCTATCAGTGCGTGGCTTATACCGCACTGGGGGAAACCGAAACCGCTCTCGACAAATGTAACAACGCCCTGCGTGTCAACGGCAGTTGGGGCAGTGAGAACCCCGCCCTGGCCTGGTTTTATCGCGGCGAGATTCTTGCCCAGGCCGAGCAGTATGAGCTGGCCCTGGTGGCCTACGAACGCACGCTA
>JBCDDJ010000532.1:0-4472 GCA_039180385.1 Cyanobacteria bacterium P01_G01_bin.38
AAGCTCGCCAGCGGCCCCGCTGCGGATACAGCACTTTTCCACAATCGATTTTTGAGCCGCCCCTGATTAATATAGACGGCTGCCCCTGGCAGCGGGATACCCCCTAATAGCAAAAACAGCAGCGGCATCATAAAACTCAACCCTGGGTTGGTATATTTCAACGGGTTGAGGGTGAGATAGCCTTTGTCTTTGACGGAGGTGTCGCCTCCAAAATAGGCAACGACTGCGTGACCAAACTCATGCAAACAAACCGAAATGACCCAACCTGCAAACACAACCAGCGTAAAGGTCAGCTCTAACACGTTGCCCAACTCCCTGAGCTAAAGACTTCTTTATCTAAGGTAGCTTGCGGGGCATCCCTCTAGCTGAATATGAAGAAGGGCACATGCCATGATGACCGGGTTGCAATCAAGCTACCCACCCATCTTGATCTTGCAGGGCTAAATATTCTCCTAACGAATCAAACCCCAGGTGAGCTAAGACGGCATAACAATGCTTACAACAGCCGCGATTCCAGGCGGATAGCTGTCGATGAAAATCTTCGCAGGTACAAAAAATACCCTCTGCCCTGGCATCTAAAAAGTAAATAGACTCTCGATCTCCTGTCGTTCGACCCACACTTCGAGCCGCAAAGTGGCTGGGCCGAATTTCCGTGACTTCAACGGTCTGTGCCCGCCGCTGCCGCCAGCGGCAAAAATGCTGCTTAAAGGTTTTCTTGGACCAAAATGTCGGTCGCCGCCCTTTAATCCAGACCCACACAGCATCGGCAAACGCTTCGACTTTAACCGGCCAGTGGTGTGGCAACCCTAAAATACGCCGAACCGCTGCTGCTGAATAAACAAGATGTGATTTCAACAACATATTCAACGCTTCAACGCCTCCGATTCCCCATCTCTATTTTACGGAGCCCAAAATGCTACGTGGGTAGAGATAAACGCACCTCTCCCCACTTATTCCCCTTCATCGCTTAGAACAGCAGATAGAGTCTTGTACGACAGTCTTGGCAAATATCACAGTCATGTTGAGGTGAGTTGTGACACTATGCCGCTAGTGGATAGCCTGTAGCTAGAACCTCAGATTTCTCACTCAGCCTTTAAGGAATACTCAGGAAAGCATCAGATCTCCCTTTGGAAAAGGCTGCATCCTAAAGGTACAGACACCCCAAAAGATGTAGACGCTCCAAGGAGCTGTCTCGATATGATGTCTCTTCGCGCTAGCAAAACCGCCCACCAAGTTTTATACAGTCTTGGGGTACCGTCCTCCGGTGGTTTCAGGCTGATAGCGTAACGGTACCCCTTTCCTAATCCGGAGGTAATTGGTGATTGGCTAGAGTTCTCAGAATTTCTATTACTGCCTTCATTCCTGGGTCCCTAATTCTATTCCTAGCAAATCACCGACAGCGCTGAGCAGGGTGGCTGTCACTGCCTCAGAATCTAGTTGTAGATCGACCTCCACTGGTTTTTGCACGCCTTGCACGTCTACGTAGAAAATGACGGGGGCTTGCAAGTGGGTTTGCAAAATATCAATGACCTTTTTCAAACGCGGCAAGTAAATCTCTACTTTCAAAATCCCAGAGGCCCAGTGGGTGAGATCAGCCCCATCATGGGTGGACTGGGTTAGCCGCTTAAGGTTGCCCACGGCATCACAGTCCATGAGTTCGAGAAAAATCTGAGTCGTAATCGTCGCCGCCGCCGCTGGATCGGGCAAAGCAGGCATAAAATCGACCACGAACCAAAGGATTTTCACAACCGTTACTAGGGATAATCTACTAGGAACACTCTAGTCTAGAGTTTACCAGGCCGACTCATATGCCCATCTGCCTGCTTGAGTTTTGAACCGATTCACTCAAAACTAAGAAATGAGCACTTCAAACTTTACCCATGGCAACCGTTATTGTCGCGACCGGCAACCCTGGCAAACTTAAAGAAATGCAAGCCCATCTGGGCGACCTTGATTGGCAGCTGGCGCTCAAGCCAAAAGAAATTGATGTGGAGGAAACGGGCACTACGTTTCTTGAAAATGCTCGTCTGAAAGCATCGCAGGTTGCGATCGCAACCCACCATTGGGCCATCGCCGACGACTCTGGTCTCCAGGTTGACGCGCTTAACGGAGCCCCTGGTATCTACTCTGCCCGCTACGGCAACAGCGACCAAGCCTGCATCGATCGCTTGCTGAGGGAGCTTGGCAATAGCGACAACCGCCAGGCCCAGTTTATCTGTGCGCTTGCGATCGCAAAACCTGACGGCACCATCGCCCTAGAGACCCAGGGCATCTGCCCAGGACAAATCCTGACTGAGCCCAAGGGCAGCGGCGGATTTGGCTACGATCCCATCTTCTATATCCCCAGCACAGGCAAAACCTTTGCAGAGATGACTGATAGTGAAAAAGAACAGCATAGCCATCGGGGTATCGCCTTTGAACAAATCATGCCAGCCCTGAAAGGCTTGGAATTTTAGATTTTAGAGGGCGATCGCGCTTTGCCAAGATATTTTATCCACTTCATCGATATCCCCCGGAATCGCAATTACCCCAATCCAAAATCGCAAATCCAAAATAAAAGCCCCCTCCACTGGAAGCGGCTTTTTGAGATTTTAGTTACAATTCTTAACAAGACTTAAGGTTATCTCTCCTCTAACATGCCTTGAATTTGCCCTAGAGCTGCCCTGAAAATATTGAAGCCAGCCCAGCCAGCAGCGATAGCGATCGGTGCTAATACAGCCACCACGCGGAAGTCAAAGTGCATCGAAAGCCTCCTATTCAAAATAATACTTAAAGGGTTGTCACAATCTTCTCATAATTTTCTATTCTAAGGCATATCTTATGCAACTCCCTGAGCTAAATTCTGAAACGATTGACCGCGTGATTGAGATGGCTTGGGAAGATCGAACGCCCTTTGAGGCGATCGACCTTCAATATGGTCTCAAAGAAAAGCAAGTCATTGCACTGATGCGTCGCGAGATGAAAGCTTCGAGTTTCAAGATGTGGCGCAAGCGAGTCACCGGGCGAAAAACCAAGCACCTTAAACAACGGGGCTTTACTGAGGGGCGCTTTCGCTCTCAAAATCAGAAAGGTTCCTAGTCAATTTGCATCAGCAAATCCTTAAAATGACCCAACCCCATCGTCCGATTGCATTGATTACCGGGGCTTCTAGCGGCATCGGTCGGGCTATTGCTCGGCGCTTGGCCGTCGAGGGCTATGATCTTGCCATTTGTGCCCGCCGCCAAGCGCGTCTCCTCGAAATCCGCGATCAGCTGATCGCTCAGGGTGCTGCCGTGCTGACTCACCCCGTCGATTTACGGCAAGAAAGCCAAATTCTTGATTGCTTCGAGGCCATTCAAAATCGCTGGGGACGCTTGGATGTGTTGATCAACAATGCCGGGCTGGGCCATCAAGAAAACCTCACCACCGGCACCACCGCAGCCTGGCGTGAAACCTTAGAGGTTAATGTGCTGGCTCTAAGCATTTGCACCCGCGAAGCTATCAAACTCATGAGGGCGAATGGCGATCGGGGGCATGTGGTCCACATCAGCTCTATGTCTGGGCACCGGGTACCCGGCAGCGGCATGTACTCGGCCTCTAAGTTTGCGGTGCGGGCACTCACCGAAGGACTCCGCCAGGAGCTGCGGGCTGTCAGCAGTGGCATTCGCGTATCCTCCATTAGCCCAGGGTTTGTCGAAACGGAGTTTGCTGAGAAGTACCACCAAAGCGTTGAGAAAGCCGCAGCGGTCTACAGTCAGTTTCCGGTGCTCCAACCCGAAGATATTGCTAATGCGATCGCATACGTCCTGTCACAGCCAGACTATGTGCAAGTGCACGATATTTTGCTACGCCCCACTCAGCAAGCCAGTTAGGCTGAGTCAGTAATACACCCTTGATCTTAACTGCACAGGTCATCCGTTGTTTCACTTAGTAATTTCATCAAACTGGCTGATTATTTGGCATTATTTCTGCTGTGCTCGCTTGAGTTGGGTATTCTAAGCTTACAAGTCGGCTTCTCCCAACGTTTTTTGAGGGTTACCTTTGCGATTGCCAGAATCCACCCTTACAAGAAGGAATGCTTCTAGTGCAAAAGTCTGGGGCAAATTTATTCTTGCGATCGCAAATGCTCAGTCTGAGCTAGACCTGTGTAATGCGGTAGCCAACTATTTGCCAAAGTTTATTCCAGCTGATCGGGCTAGTGTGACTCGATTGGTCTCGGATGGCAGCGCCTTTGAAGTCTTTGCAGTGAATGGCGAAAAACAGGTTTTAGAACAGGGGCAGCGGTTGCCATTTGACCAGGTCAGTCTGCAAGCTGTGATCACAACCCAGTGCTCCCATGTCTTCGAAGCACACACCAAGAGTGTCTATTTCGACCTGGTTGAACTAGCAAGGCAAGGCATGGTGATAGTGGTACATGCCCCCTTAATGATTTCAGGACAGGCGATTGGCTCTTTGAATGTGGCAAGCAAAACAAAAGCACTCGATCAGCCTGA
>JBCDDJ010000533.1:0-4461 GCA_039180385.1 Cyanobacteria bacterium P01_G01_bin.38
GCTGCTGGCCTTTTTGCACGGCACACTCGTGTTTGTAGGGATTTGGAACCAGGGTGGCACTGAAATCGGTTTCACCTGGCTACAGGTGGCCGATCTCACCCTGCGGTTTAAGTTAGATCTATCCGTCCTTAATCTGGGCGCTTTAGAGTTGATTGCGGGCTTGAGTCTGCTGGCTCAGGTATTTGCCATCGGCTATATGGAAAAGGACTGGGCCTTAGCTCGCTTTTTTGCCTTGATGGGCTTTTTTGAGGCGGCCATGAGCGGCGTCGTGCTGAGCAGTTCTTTTTTCTTGGCCTATTTTTTGTTAGAAATGCTGACCCTATCGACCTACCTGCTGGTCGGCTTTTGGTATGCTCAACCCCTGGTGGTCACCGCTGCTCGGGATGCTTTTTTAACCAAGCGGGTAGGGGATGTGCTCCTGCTGATGGGGGTGGTCACGCTTTCAACTTGGGCAGGCAGCTTAGACTTTAACGAACTGGACGGATGGGTTAAGACCGCTGAGCTAACGCCCCTGGCTGCCACCCTGTTGGGGCTGGCACTGATCGCTGGGCCAACCGGTAAGTGTGCCCAGTTTCCACTGCATCTATGGCTGGATGAAGCAATGGAGGGGCCAAACCCGGCTTCTATTTTGCGAAATTCGGTGGTGGTGACCTGCGGCGCTTATGTGCTGATTAAACTACAGCCCGTCCTGGTGCTGTCTCCGGTCACGCTGAGCGTCCTGACGGCCATTGGGGTCATTACAGCGATTGGGGCATCTCTAGTTGCGATCGCACAAATCGACATCAAGCGAACCTTTTCTTACTCCACCAGTGCTTACCTGGGGTTGGTCTTTATCGCGGTGGGCACCGAGTGGCCAGGGGTCGCGCTGATGCTGCTGTTTACCCATGCCATTGCCAAAGCGCTGATATTTATGAGCGTGGGTAGCATTATCCTCACCACCAACTGCCAGGATGTCACTGAGATGGGAGGATTGTGGTCCAAGATGCCGGCCACGACGCTGGCCTACCTGATTGGGGGGCTTGGCATGATTGGGGTGTTACCGCTAGGGGGCTTTTGGGCGCTCCGTCTGGGGGTCGATTTTTTGCGGATTGATCACCCCGTACTGGCGGCGGTCTTTCTGTTGGTAAATGCCTTGACTGCGTTCAACATGGCCCGGGTGTTTCGGCTGGTGTTTTTGGGTAAAGCCCAGCCTAAAACGCGGCGAGCCCCCGAGGTGAACTGGATGATGGCGCTACCGATGGTGACGCTATCGATGTTTGTCCTGATGGTACCCCTGGTGATGCAGCGGATCGCCTTGCTGCCACCGCTGGCCTATCTGAATATACCGGCCACCCTGCTGTTAGTGTTGTTTGGCATGGGCGGCCTGGGGGTGGGCCTGGTAGCTCCCCTGAGCAAGGTCTGGTCACGCTCAACCCAGCGGCCACTCAGAATCGTACAAGACTTGCTGGCCTATGACTTTTACACCGAGCGATTTTATCGCGTCACCGTGGTGTTTTTAATTGAGCAGATGGCTCGCTTTAGCAATTGGTTAGATCGCTATGTGGTGGACGGGGCGGTCAACTTTGTCGGAGCGGCCTCTCTACTCAGCGGAGAGGGTCTGAAATATAGCATTTCAGGACAATCCCAAGGATATATTCTCACCATTGTGGTAGGGGTAAGCCTACTGGGCTTATTGATGACATGGGCTATGTGGTGAGGGCAAACGGGGTGAGGGCAAACAGGGTGAAGGAGACGATGGGATGCTAAGTGCGCTGCTACTAATCCCCCTGGTGGGGGCAATCTTAATCGCGGTTTGGCCCGGCAAGTCGCGGGGTCTGGCCCTGGGTATTTTAACCGTCAACCTGGTCTGGACCCTGTTCGTGATTACCCAGTTCGATATCCATACGGCGTCCATGCAGTTTCAAGAATCGCTTCCCTGGCTCGATTATCTGGGCCTGGGGTACGAACTGGGCGTGGATGGAATTGCGCTACCACTCCTGTTTATTAACAGCGTGCTGAGCCTGCTGGCGGTGTTTAGCAGCGATCAGGAGATTCGCCGTCCCAAACTGTACTATGCACTGTTGTTAGTGATTACAGGGGCCGTGGCCGGGGCATTTGTAGCGCAAAACTTGCTGCTCTTTTTCATTTTTTATGAGCTAGAGCTGATTCCGCTGTATCTGCTGATTGCGATTTGGGGGGGAGCCCGGCGCGGCTACGCGGCCACCAAGTTTTTAATTTACACGGCCCTGTCGGGGGTGCTAATTTTGGCTGCCTTCTTAGGTCTAGTCTGGCTTACGGGCAGCACCAACTTTGACTATGTGCCTGGGTTGGCCCAGGGGTTACCGCTGGTGCAGCAGGCGGTGTTGATGGGCGCGCTGCTGGTGGGCTTTGGCATCAAAATCCCGCTGTTTCCTTTTCATACCTGGTTGCCTGACGCCCACGTAGAAGCCTCTACACCAATATCTGTGCTGTTGGCGGGGGTGCTGCTCAAGTTGGGCACCTATGGCTTACTGCGGTTTTGCTTTGGTTTATTCCCTGAAGCCTGGAGCTGGTTAGCTCCTTGGATTGCCTGGTGGGCAGTGGTGAGTATTTTGTATGGGTCTTTGGCTGCGATCGCACAGCAAGACATGAAAAAAATGGTGGCCTACAGCTCGGTGGGGCACATGGGCTACATCCTGCTCGCCTGTGCGGCGGCAAACTCCATTAGCGTCCTCGCTACCGTATTTCAGATGATCAGCCACGGGTTGATTTCGGCCCTCCTATTTTTACTGGTGGGGGTGGTTTATAAGAAAACTGGCACCCGTGATTTAAAGATATTGCGCGGGTTGCTCAACCCGGAGCGGGGGCTGCCCATCACCGGCAGCTTGATGGTCTTAGGCGTGATGGCCAGCGCAGGTATCCCAGGCATGGTGGGCTTCATCTCAGAATTTTTGGTCTATCGGGGTAGTTTTGAGACCTTTGCAACCCAGACCCTGGTATCGATGATTGGGTCGGGCCTGACGGCAGTTTATTTCTTGCTGTTGGTCAATCGGGCCTTCTTTGGGCGGTTGCAGGTGGCCCCAGAGGACATTGTGGGAAAGACCGATATTATTCTGCCCGCAGTGAGGTGGCGTGAACATGTGCCATCACTGGTCTTGACCCTGCTGATCTTTGCCTTTGGGCTCAACCCAACCTGGATGACCCGCTGGATTGAAACCTCAACAACTGAGATGATCCAACCATCAAGTTCGATAGCCTTCTCTATTGACCCATCGGTTACCTCAAAGCCTGATGGGCTGGTTGAACGGCCTACTGACGCTAGCTGCAAAGCAGGGGAGTGCCTAGAAAAATGGTGATCAAAAACAAGCTAAGCCAAGCTAAATCCCAAATCAAATCCCAGCCTATGGTCGCTGAGAAAAAGGTGTCTATGCATCCCCTGTCTGCCTACATTGATCGATTGTTGGCGGGGACCACATTGCTGCCCGATACCCCAGACAACGTCATGGAGGTGGTCGGCATTTTAGACAGCTACGGCGTCGTCCTCAACGCCTATTCGATCAACCTGAACTACATTGCAGACCATCAGTTTTTGGTCCTATTTCCTTTTTTCAAATATTTTAACGGCAAGATTACGCCAGCCAAATGGTTTCGCCACATTTGGCAAGATCGCATCAATTTTGAATATGCAGAATACTGCATGCGCACGATGATGTGGCACGGCGGCGGCGGCCTGGATGCCTATCTCGACACCCCCGAGTTTGCCCAAGCCTGTGAGCCCGCCATCCGGGCAAAGATTAAGTACAACCCGATTATGCAGGGGCTGCATCGCCTGTTTCCCGAGTTTTTGCCTGAGCAAATTCGCCAGCTGGCCTATTACAGCGGCCTGGGACAATTTTGGCGGGTGATGAGCGACATTTTTTTATCCCTGGCCGATCGCTACAATCGTGGTGAAATCCAACACATCATCGAAATCGTGGATCACATTAAGGCGGGTTTGGTGGCCGATGCAGGTCGACCTATTACCTACGCTGTCGAGATTGGCGATAACCACTACGAGATTATCCCCAAGTCAGCCGGGCTGACCTTTTTACCCGACACGGCGGTCCCCTACGTTGAGGCGATTTTCTTCCGGGGAACCCCCTTCTTAGGAACGGTCTCGTACAACGCTCAGGCACAGCAAATTTCCCCCGATCAGAGCCGATTTGACTACGGGGCACTCTTTGCGGATCCGCTACCGGTGACTGGGGCGGGGATTCCTCCCACGCTGCTGATGCAGGACATGTATGTCAACTTGCCAGACTATTTACATCAGTTTTATTTAGAGCGCACCCGTGGTGAGCAAGACATTCGCGTCAAGATCTGTGCCACCTTCCAAAAGTCGATGTTTTGCGTGACCAATGCGGCGGTCGCAGGGCTGATGCCCCACCCAGCGGATACGACCGACCCACAAGAGCAGATAGAAAATCAAAAATACCTGGAAGGTTGGATGGACAAGCTGCTAAC
>JBCDDJ010000534.1:0-4418 GCA_039180385.1 Cyanobacteria bacterium P01_G01_bin.38
GATAACAATAGTTGCGATCGCACTGCCGAAGTCGTCCGTGAGTTTCAATCCAAATGGCCGATCTCAGCCCCGCTACGCTACGTGTTTGAGGGTCGCCAAGGCGCTGGATATGCCCGCTACAAAGCCGTCCAGGTAGCTGCCAGCCCGCTGATTGGCTTCCTCGATGACGACAATATCCCTGGCATGACTTGGATTTCTTCGGCCTACCGCTTTGCCCAGCGCCATCCAAAAGCTGGGGTTCTCGCCAGTCGTATCCAAGGAGACTTTGAGTCATCTCCGCCCGAGAACTTTGAGCGAATTGCCTCACTGCTGGCGCTGACAGAACGAGGCTCTAAACCCCGGCTGTATGTACCAGAAAGAAAGGTCATTCCACCCTCCGCTGGGATGGTCGTGCGTCGCACAGCCTGGTTAGAGAATGTTCCGGAAGAACCCGTTCTAACTGGGCGAGCAGGCAACAGTATGCTGACGGGTGAAGATACCGAATCTATTTTGCACATTCAAAACGCCGGTTGGGAAGTTTGGTATAACCCAGAAATGCGCCTGCACCATCAGATTCCTAGCGGTCGTCTGACCCGTCAGTATTTGACCCGACTCTGCCGAGGCATTGGCTTTAGCCGATACCGCACCCGCATGCTCAGCGTGAAAGCCTGGCAGCGGCCAGTCATGCTAATGCTGTATACCGCCAACGACATCCGCAAGATTTGTCGTCATCTCTTAAGATATCGTTGGGCTGTCATCAAGGATGATGTCGCTGCCTGTGAGCTGACGCTCTACGTGTCGAGCTTGATCAGTCCTTTATATATGACTTACTATCATCTCTCTACATTGTTGTCTAAACAAAAAGCGATTAGCCTACAAGACTAAGGAAATGGCATCAACAACCTGTTGTTTAACCGCTTGACTGTTCATCATAAAGGTATGAATAACAGGTAGCTCAATGACGCAATCGTTTGCAGTGATTCGAGTTTCGTCCAGTGCCACAATGCCATCATTAACATCCTTACCAAAGGGGCTAAATATCCCCCGCGGTCCTTTCGTTCCAGCGATGATGGTGTAAGGAACAGGCGGTGGCGGCAGCTGTGCATAAAAGTCTGGACTGGCTAGATTGAGCCCACAGTCCCGAGAAAACCATCGAAAAGGCGGCACCCGCCACGCATAAGACGCTAGCCGAGGCGGCTGATTGGGCGGGCCGAGCATTACGATATGCTGGGGTGGTTGGACAAATGTCAATCCTAAAGCAGAGCGAAGAATGATACTCCCCAAAGAATGGGCCACAATGCAATATTCCCCTTGTTTAGATTGTTTTTGGAGGAGACTAATCAGCCGATGAACAATTTGCTCGTAGGTTTCAGCGAAAGGTACATATCCAAATTGCTGGGTACCCAATCCCTGCCGTCGGAGATGCCCTGCCAAGCCCAACAAAGATAAAGGCGTGCGTCCTAAACCATGGATTAAGATCACTTTCATTGATTTTGTTGTGATTTCAATAGGGTGCTTTCCAAGGATATAAAATTGTGGTTGTTCTTTAGCTGTTTCCGGGCTTCGACTGCGCTCAGCCCTCGTCGACTGCACTCAGCCCTCGTACGCTGACTTAGTAGGCCCATTCGTTTTTGAGGATTCTATGATTGATTGAGCCGGATGATTATCAAGCCTGATTGAAGCGCTAAAATCAGTTCTCTGATAAGGCATATTGAACACCCTTTCAAATGTATTATTGGGGAGAGTGTTCCCACATCCCGTGTAGATTGAGCACATCGGGGAGCTGGTTGAGCGTAGCCGAAACCAGCTATTCCAACAAAGATCGCACCCGCTCGGGTGGCCAGTAAATCTTGTAGGCTTTGCCAAGAATATCGCGCTTAGGCAAAAAGCCCCAGACATGAGAGTCTGCACTGGCATCGCGATTATCGCCTAAGACAAAATAGGCATTTGGGGGCACCACGTCTGGGCCCCAAGTGTAGCTGACCGGGTTGACCTCGTAGGGTTCGTTCAGGGATTGCTGATCGATAAAGATCTGGCCGTCGCTGATCTGTACCTGCTGACCGGGCAGACCGACAATGCGTTTGACGAAGAGAGTATCGGGGGTCGTCTCTAGCTCCGCAATGGCCTTGGGAGGCGGGGTGAACACTACAATATCGCCAGCTTGGGGTCGATAAAATTGATTGCGGCGGACAAAGATGCGATCGCGAACCTGCAACGTCGGCAGCATCGACTCGCTAGGCACGATGCATTGAACCACTAATTGATTGATTAACGTCGGCGTATACCCAACCACCAGGCGTGTCACAAACACCCCGATCACAATCAGGGCGACCAGCACTGGCGCTGACCGTGTGCGGTGAGGGGCAGTGCGATAGGCATGGTAGCCAGCGGCTGCCCAAATGCCGTAGGCTACTGGCATCAACATTAGAAAATCTCGATTGGCCCAGTAGGCTAGTCCGACGCCCAGCACTAAAAAGATGCCGCCTAGGAGGGCTTGATCCAAATAAAAATGACCCAGCCCTGGCAGGAGTTGGGACAAAAATAAGCTATACCAGGCATCTTTAAGGGGTGATTTTGCTGAACGATGGGCCGGTTGGCGAAGACTGCGATGGGCATCCCAAAGGTTGACGCCATAGAGCCCAGCCGCGATGGCCAATTGCCAAAACCCAGCTGCGGTACTGCCCTCAGCAGCAAAAATAGACCAGACGCCCCGACCTAGCAGTCCAAGCACACCCAGGCACATCAAAATACCTTTTGCCCACTGCTCCCTGTAGAGCTGTCCTAGCCCCGGCAGCAACATGGATAAATTGACAGCCAGCCAGGGCTGCTTGGATAAGACAGATTTAGGCACCGTTCAAAGCGATTCTTCCTATGGCGTGTCGTCGCTGGATGTGTCGTCGCCCAGGCGCGATCGCAAACTCGCCAAATCTTCTCTCAACAAAACACTGATAGTGCCAATATGCACCGTGCCATCCGGGTTAGGCGTTAACTCCAGCCAGTAAGCCAGATTTTCACCTTCCCTCAGCTCACCGCGCACCAAATCACGGCCAGGGCGCAACAGACTCGACGGGGATGACTCAGGATAGCTATAGACTGGCAGCGCACGGCGATAGTCAGCATAGACATCGGGACCGTAGATCAGGCGTAGCGATTCTTCGAGCCGTTCAACACTGACCCCGTCAACCATATCGATGAGGGTAAATTTCTCAGTGCGGACGGTGCTGCGGTCAATATCGCGGCTCAAAATAGCAGGTTCGTCGCTGGTGTTGGCGTAGCCGCCTGCCGGGAAAACCGTCGCCTGGAAGCTAAAACGACGGGCCGGGGTATCTACACGGTTTACCAGCAGCCGCTCCCGCGCAGTGGCCCTCAGGGTTGGGTGGGCTTTCATCCAGGTTTCGACATCATCCACCGATTGGCCTGGAATGGCATGACCAGCTGTCCCCAACCCCAGCCAAACGCCGGTAGCCATCAAACAATAGCTCAAATACTTTTTCATCGTGTTCCTATAGAGACCCAAATCCCTTTTTCTTTTTGTTCTTCTTTTTCTTCTTCTTAGAGCCTTGACCGTGGCCGCGCCAGCCGGGTTGTGGGCCACCGCCCCCCATGCCGGGCATCCCACCCATACCAGGAAACCCACCGCCCATGCCAGGGAAGCCGCCGCCCATCCCGGGCATGCCGCCTTGACCCATTTGCTGCATCATCGAGCGCATCCTTTGGAAATCACTGACCAGTTTGCTCACATCGCGCTCTTGAAAGCCCGCACCTCTAGCAATGCGGCGACGACGACTGGGAGCATTGGCCAGCAAGTCAGGATCTTGCCGCTCGGCCATGGTCATGGAGTTGATCATGGCTTCAGAGCGCTTAAGCTGCGTCTCACCCTGCTGTAGCTGATCGGCAGAGAGCTTATTAGACATCCCTGGGATCAGCTTCATAATACCCGCCAGGGATCCCATATTCTTCATCAAGCGCGTTTGTTTTAGAAAATCATTAAAATCAAACCGCGCTTCCATAATCTTGGCTTGCAGCTGTTCAGCATCGGCCAGATCAACTTCTTCCTGGGCTTTCTCGACCAGGGTGAGCACGTCACCCATGCCCAAAATCCGTGAGGCCATTCGGTCAGGGTAAAAGGGCTGTAGGGCCTCTACCTTTTCGCCAACGCCGATAAATTTGATCGGCTTACCCGAGATCCGCCTGACTGACAGGGCTGCCCCACCACGGGAGTCGCCGTCCATTTTGGTGAGGATGGCCCCCGTAATGCCAATCTGCTCATGAAAGGTCTGGGTCAGATTTGCGGCCTCTTGGCCGGTCATGGCATCCACCACCAGCAGCACTTCGTCAGGCTGAATGGTGTCTTTGACCTGGGCCAGTTCGCCCATCATGTCTTGGTCAATCTGCAAGCGGCCCGCCGTATCGACAATCACCGTATCGATATTGTCTGC
>JBCDDJ010000535.1:0-4408 GCA_039180385.1 Cyanobacteria bacterium P01_G01_bin.38
CCCACGCTTCTTCCTGACTCAATAGGGCTTCTGCTTCGACACAATCTTCCTTTCCAGTAATAGCCAAGAGTTATCGACTCTGTGCGCCGTTTCAGGCGCTAGCTCTGCGCGCCCTTCACCCCACTCAGCAAAACGCTGAATGGGGTCCGTGCCAGGAGTGAGCTACTGCTCCATCTCGGTCTGCATCAGGTCTTGCAGAGCCTCAATGGTCGCTGGATCTAATTCGCTTTCATGGCGAACCACAATCCACTGACCATATCTCTTTTCCAGAGTGTCAATGTTGATTGCTGAGCCTACATACGTGAGGGATGCAGTGCGCTCAAAGACTGTCAGATAGCTGGTGACTACGGCGCGATCGTCTGCACCGCTAATGACCAGGTTGGTTGCTAAATGGCGCTTATTAGTAATGAGCGGGCGAGATGCTTCGAGGGCTTGGGCAATCTGGTCAGGACCAGTGGCGTCACCAAAGTCTGTGACGAATACCGCGTCGTCTGCGTAAAAACTGGCATAAAGGGAATAATCAGCTGCATCCAGGGCATGGTTCAACCGGGCAATAACCTGGCGAATGGCCAACTCATCGGCAGCGCTTAGATCATTTTCCTCAGTGATGTAAGCAACATCTCCTAGATCGCTCTGGGTGAACCTGTCTTGGGCGTTTGCTCTGGCCAGTGGAGAGGCCAAAACAGTGCCCGATGTAGCCAGGGTAATTGTGAATAAAGCAATGATAGATTTAGGGTAAGTCATTCGAGTTTTTGAACCTCCATAGTGCTATTGCGCTGAAATTTTGAGTTGTTTTGCCACATCAGCAACAATGGCTTCGTTGCTGTAGGGGTAGTCATGGCCAGGCTGAGTGATTTTTGTCTGGGGGAGATGCTTGGCTATCCAAGCTTGAATTCGTTGGCGCTGTTCCGAGGTGTATCGGCCACCAATCAGCACCAGATCAACGCGATCACCGAGTTCTTCGAGTTTTGCGATCCCTTCAGCTTCGCTCAGGGTTCCGTAAATGGTGATGTCGCCAAGGTATTGCAGCTGTTCGATCACTTCGTGGCGTCGCTGGGGGTTTCCCCCAAACAGAACCACTATGGGGGCTCCTGGTGAACCCAAGGATTCATCGAGAAGTGCGTTCATAATTATTTCTGGATTAATCGCATTCGACTGCTTTAGAAGCTATATTCAGCCTAATGAGCGGTACAATCTTTCATCAACCTACCTAAATGAGATACATTGTTTCACAAATGGAACAATCATGAAGACTTTAGACCTGAACGCCCTGGTCGTTTTTGCCCAAGTGGTTAAGCAGGGCAGCTTTATTGGCGCAGCCCGGCATTTGGATTTGCCCAAGGCCACCGTGAGCCGTCGCATCCAGCAGTTAGAGGACGCCTTGCAAGTAAAGCTCCTGGAGCGATCCACGCGAGTGGTGCGCCCTACGGAACTGGGGCAAATCTACTATGGCTACTGCGATCGCATCCTGACGGAGATCGAGGAAGCCCGGGCTGCGGTAGATGCACAGCAGGCTGAACCCGCAGGTCTGCTTCGCACTAGCGCTCCGAGTGCCTTCACCCAGCTATTTATCAAAGAACTTATCCCGGAATTTTTAGATCGCTATCCTCAGATTCGACTAATTCACCGAATCGTCAATCACTCCGTCAATCCCCTAAGGGATGGCTTTGATGTCTCCATTCGGATTGGACAGCTTGAAGACTCCCAATTAAGAATTCAGCCATTGGGGGAAGCTACCCCACAGCTATTTGCCAGTCCTCTCTACTTAGAGCAATATGGTATGCCCAATACGCCCTCAGATTTAGTGAACCACAGAGCTATCGTGACAGGCACCTCCAATCGGCCCCAGTGGATGCTCTTCAACCATGACAAACGCGAGGTCCTTGACCTAGTTCCCCGGTGTGTGGTTAATGATCCAACATTAGCTTGCTCACTAGTCGTATCAAAGGTGGGGATTGGTCTCTTGCCTACCTTTTTATGCACGGAGGCGATGCAGTCCAAGCAGATAGAGCGTATTTTACCGAACTGGCATGGGGCAAAGGTGCCTCTCAATGCTGTTTTTCCAACGACTTATGAGCGATCGCCCAAAATAAAAGTTTTTCTACAATTTCTAAAAGAGAGATTGAGTCTTTAGTAGGCCTGATTAAATCGAAAAAGAATGCGGGTGAGAATTCGTCCAGCCCATCGATCAGGTGTTGCCAGCCGCGTGGCAGCACGTCAATTTCTATGGCCGCTGTGAGTTCAATAGTTAGTTCGTAATTTACATAACCAGAGAAGTACGGAATTCCTGAAATCATAAGTTTTTCTTTTAGTTTAGATTTAGCATTGCTTCGCTAATTCGTGGTACGAGTCGAAAAAAGGTGCACCTTTTAAGATAGACTTAAGCACATAGACATTCGAATTTGAATAGACTCAAATCTATGAAATGTGCTGCGAGATAGCAGCACATTTCAGCCCCGTTTAGAGAATGGCCACCTCCGAACACCCTGTTGACAGGTTCTCACGTAGCACCTGTGCTGTAGGGGTGAAGCGATTCGTCCCTATTTTCTTCGACTTTTAACTTGTTGCAACCCCACTCCTCGGCAGACGGGGAGACAGAAGGAGGCAATCATAGCAAATTTCTCTCGTATGACTCGTTGGAATTTTCTGTATATTGCGGGGCCTTCCACAGTCGACTCTGTTTTCATCTCTGGTTAGCCGTGTTTCCCACAATCTGCATTTGGTCTGTGGCTTTGGGGGTAAATACGATGGCGCTTAACTCGAATGGTTTTAACTTCAATCACTCTGATCAAGGAGGTATTACAACGTGGATTTTTTGTCCGAATTCTTGACGCTCTTTCTGAGCAAGTTGCAGTCCCCAACACTCGGCTTTCTGATAGGGGGCATGGTTGTTGCCGCTCTCGGTAGCCGACTGACGATTCCCGATTCGATTTATAAGTTCATCGTCTTCATGCTGCTCATCAAAGTTGGCCTGAGCGGCGGCATTGCAATCCGCGAGGCCAATCTGGCGGAGATGCTGCTGCCTGCGGTGTTCGCGGCGGTCATCGGAATCCTGGTCGTGTTCATCGCGCGCAGCACACTGGCCCTGATGCCGGGCGTCAAAACTGTAGATGCCATTGCGACTGGAGGCTTGTTCGGTGCCGTGAGTGGCTCTACCCTCGCCGCTGGCATCACGCTGCTTGAGTCGGAGGGTGTGCAATATGAGGCCTGGGCCGCCGCCCTCTATCCCTTTATGGATATCCCAGCGCTGGTGACTGCGATCGTCCTGGCCAGCATTTATACCGGCAAGCAGCGGCGCGACAAGTATCTCAAAAATGAGGAGTATCTCAGAAAAGAGGAGTATATCGGCAAGCAGACCGTTGCCGCAGGCGGTTATGCCGATGGGCCGGGCGTTACTGCAGGCGGGTATTCCAGCGGGCAGGGCAGTAGCGTAGGCGGGTATTCCAGTGAGCCGGGCGGTACCCCGAGCAATCGGGTCAAGATCTGGCCCATAATCAAGGAAAGCCTCCAGGGCTCTGCCCTATCGGCACTGCTGCTCGGTCTCGCACTAGGTATCCTGACCCGTCCGGAAAGTGTCTATGAGAGCTTCTTCAATCCCGGTTTCCGCGGGCTGCTTTCGATTCTGATGCTGGTGATGGGGATGGAAGCCTGGGCAAGGCTTGGTGAATTGCGCAAGGTGGGTCAGTGGTATGCCCTATATGCCTTTGTGGCACCGCTGCTGCATGGATTTATTGGCTTCGGTCTCGGCTGGATTGCCCACATCACTACAGGATTCAGCCCTGGCGGCGTCGTGCTTCTGTCCGTCATCGCCGCCTCCAGTTCAGACATCTCCGGGCCGCCCACTTTGCGAGCTGGTATTCCTAAGGCCAATCCCTCCGCCTACATCGGCTCGTCCACAGCCGTCGGCACACCGGTTGCGCTTGCCATATGCATCCCGTTCTTCATCGGGCTAGCCCAAGCAACGATGGGGGGTGGCTGATCCCAACGGGTCGCGGTCTGCCGGTGCTCCCCTGGCCCGGCGACCAACGCGGCGGCCCAATAAGGCAGCTAGATCAGCGCGATCGCGCGGTGCTGCCATTTTCCTGAGTTTTTAATATAGTTCAATAAATACATACGTCAAGGAGGTAACCCACATGGCCAAGCAAGCTAACAAGCTCGTCATCGTCACGGAAAAGTTGCTGCTGAAAA
Source organism: Cyanobacteria bacterium P01_G01_bin.38 (assembly GCA_039180385.1). Lineage (GTDB taxonomy): Bacteria > Cyanobacteriota > Cyanobacteriia > Phormidesmidales > Phormidesmidaceae > SIO4C1. The sequence continues at coordinate 4,189 of JBCDDJ010000535.1, forward strand.
AGATCGCCAAGATCATTGACGAAGCCGGAGCAACCGGTTATACGGTGATGGAGACTGGCGGTAAAGGCAGTCGCAACGTGCGTTCGTCAGGACAACCCAGCGTTTCCGACACCGAGGCGAATATAAAGTTCGAGGTGCTCACCGACAATCGGGATATGGCCGAGAAGATTTCGGATCGGATCGCAGTGGAGTTTTTCAACGATTATTCAGGCATTGCCTA
>JBCDDJ010000536.1:0-4404 GCA_039180385.1 Cyanobacteria bacterium P01_G01_bin.38
GCCTCTGAGCTTCTAGAGCGGTTACAGCGTTATCAGCTGTTACCCAGGCTGGTGCAAGAATTTCTCATTGAGGAATCGATTAGCTCCATTGAATGTGAGCCCCAAGAAGCCATAGAAGCCTTTTGCAAACAGCAGCAGATTTTTACCCAAGATCAGCTTCAGGGTTGGATGCAGCAGCGCAATGTCAATCAAGAGCAGCTCACGACTATCGCCTTAAAAGAGGTCAGGCTGGCCCGGTTCCAAGAAAATGCTTGGGGCAATCAGATTGAGTCCTATTTTTTGCAGCGCAAAGACAAGCTTGATCGGGTGCTCTATTCGCTGATCAGAACTCAAGATGCTAGCCTGGCCCAGGAACTGTATTTTCGTCTCCACGACGATGAGGCCAAATTTGCCGATCTGGCCCGCGAGTTTTCAGAAGGTCAGGAGGCTCAAACCGGCGGTTTGATTGGCCCAGTTGAGTTAAGTGTGCCCCATCCCATGCTGGCCCGGATGCTGCAGGTCAGCACCCCTGGGCAGCTTTGGGCACCGACCCCGATTGGAGAGTGGTTTGTGATCGCTCGCCTCGAAAAGTTTATGCCGGCTCAGCTGGATGATCCAACCCGAAAACGGCTCATGGATGAGCTTTTTCAAAACTGGCTGCAGCAGCAGCTACAGCAAACAGTGGTGCAGCCATTAGTTCAGACGGCGGTTTCTACAGCAGATTCATGACTTATACAAATATTTCTATTGATCAGTTTTTGGGGAAGATTGCCCCCTTTAAGCGACTGCCACCCCACGAGGTCGAGTCGCTGGCTAGCAAAAGTCAACTGCTGCGCTATCGCATCGGTCAGCCCATTGCGCGGCGTGAAACGTTGCCCTATCAGATCGTGGTAATCATGGAGGGGCGGGCTCGCCTCCTGGGCTACGATCCCTACAGTCAGAGCCCACTCACCCTGGCTCGGTTGTCCAGTGGCGATGCCATAGGGTTTGCGGGCCTCGTCAGAGGGATCGCTTGCGAAAGTGCGATCGCATCCACCGAAATCGTCGCCGTGACCATTCCGGCCAACGAATTTCCCAAACTCTTTTCGACCTATCCTGACTTTGCCAAAGTTATCCAGAGTCGCTGCTACCTGGCAGAGCTGTTCGACATCTTTAGTCAACAGATCAAAGGCCAAGCCCGCAGCGTCAGCGAACTCGGCAAACTAATCCAAAAAGTTTCGATGATGGGGCCGACGGTGCAACACGTGCCCGAGGGTCAGGTTGGTCGTGGGCAGCTGCCCCCTGACTACGCCTGGTTTTTGAGCCAGGGCAAACTATCGGGCTATGACATTGGCAACATGTTAGCCCTTGACATTGACCCCAACCCCATTAACGTCCTTACCCCCAACGGCGCTCGCCTGGTCGGCATCCCCGCCGATGCCTTTGAGGCCTCCATGGACGATGGCCCCACCCTGGCTGAGATGTTAGAGCCTAAGCAGGTTGATAACTACAGCCAGATCCCCTACGCCACCAGCGAACCCACCGCGCTCGTACCCGAACCGCTAGAGCGCAAGGCCAAGGAGTATCCGCACATCCGGGCTAAGGGCGAAATCGAGGCATCAGTGGCCTGCTTTGAGATGCTGGCCCAGCACTTTAACATGCCCTTTAAGCGCGACGTGGTGCGCCGGGTACTGACCAATCAGCACGAGCGGCTGGGCAAGCTCTCCCTGCCCGCCTGTGGCGCGGTGGCCGATCTGCTCGGCCTCAAGCCCCAGCTGGCAAAGGTACCGGCGGGGGCGATTGGTCGCCTCCCCAAGCTCGCCCTGATCCGCTGGCGCGATAGCTTTGCGGTAGTCTACGACACCACCCCCAAGCAGTACATCATCGGCTCCCCCGAAGAACGCCGCATCATCACCCATTCTCCCCAAGCTTTTGAAGAAATCTGGGGGGCCGAGGGCGAAATCTTGATGCTCGAGCCAACGGCGGAGACGCCCCAGCAACGCTTTGGCCTGTCCTGGTTTACTCCCTCCCTCAAAAAATATAAGTGGATCTTGTTTGAGGTCTTTGTGGCCTCGCTCTTCTATCAGGTCTTTAGCCTGGCCAACCCGCTCATGATCCAGGTGATCATCGACAAGGTGATTGTGGGCAACAGCACCGATACGCTGCACGTATTGGGCTTTTTCTTGGTAGTGGTCGCCATCTTTGAGGCCATCCTCGGCAGTCTGCGAACCTATCTGTTTGTCGATACCACCAACCGCATCGACATGACCCTGGCCTCCCAGACCATCGATCACCTGCTGCGGCTGCCGCTCAAATACTTTGACCGTCGCCCGGTGGGGGAACTGTCTAGCCGGGTCAACGAGCTAGAAAATATCCGTCAGTTCTTGACCGGTACGGCCCTGACAGTGGTGCTCGATGCTGTCTTCTCGCTGCTTTATATTGTGGTGATGCTGTTCTACAGCCCCATGCTCACCCTGGTCACCCTGGCGACGATTCCCCTCTTTGTGATCCTGACCTTCTTCGTTTCGCCGATTGTGCGCAAACAGCTGCGGGCCAAGGCCGAGCAAAACGCGAGAACCCAGTCCTTCCTGGTCGAGGCCCTATCTGGTATTCAAACGGTCAAAGCCCAGAATATCGAACTTAATACCCGTTGGAAGTGGCAAGAGCGCTATAGTCGCTACGTCAGCGACGGCTTTAAGACAGTGCTCACCTCCACCACGGCGGGGTCGGCCAGTAACTTTCTTAACAAACTGTCTGCGCTGTTGGTCCTCTGGTTTGGGGCCTTCCTGGTGCTGGACGGCCAGCTGACTTTGGGGGGCCTGATCGCCTTCCGGATCATTTCGGGCTACGTGACCCAGCCTCTGCTGCGCCTCACCCAGCTCTGGCAAAACTTCCAGGAGACCGCCCTGTCCCTGGAGCGCCTCAGCGACATCTTGGACCATCCCCAAGAGCAAGAGGCCGAGCAGCGTAGCCAGATCCCCATGCCCGAGGTCACCGGCAACGTTCGCTATGAAAACATCGCGTTCCGATTTGGAGCCTCTGGCCCGATGCAGTTGATTAACGTCAACATGGAGTTTCCAGCCGGGCAGTTTGTCGGCATCGTCGGCCAGAGTGGTTCGGGTAAAAGTACGATGATGAAGCTGCTGCCCAGGCTTTATCACCCAGCCTCGGGGCGCATCTTGATCGACAACTACGACATCAATAAGGTCGAACTCTACTCGCTGCGTCGCCAAATCGGAATTGTCCCGCAGGATCCGCTCCTGTTTGAGGGCACCATTCAAGAAAATATCGCCCTCACCAACCCTGAGGCCGAGACCGACGACATTATCGAAGCCGCTAGAATCGCCTGTGCCCACGATTTCATTATGGATACCGGCATCGGCTACAACACCCGAGTCGGAGAGCGGGGGTCCTCACTCTCCGGGGGGCAGCGCCAGCGGATTGCGATCGCACGCACCATCCTCCAAAATCCGCGTCTGCTAATCTTAGACGAGGCCACCAGCGCGCTTGACTTTGATACCGAGGCCCAGGTGTCGATTAACCTGATGAAGTGGGCCAAGGGTCGCACCGTGTTTTTTATCACCCACCGACTGGGTGCCCTGCGCAATGCCGATAAGATTGTAGTGATGGACAAAGGGGCTATCGTCGAGGACGGTACCCATGAAGAGTTGATTGCACTCAAGGGCCGCTACTACTGCTTACATCAACAACAAGGGAACGGTTAGCCACTATGATTTTTCGAACCAATCAGAATGGCGTCAGCCAGAACGGCGTTAGCCAAAACGGCACGAATGGCAACGGTAAGAATGGCAACGGCCATGCCCCCGCTGCAGACCTACAAGAGGGCCAGTTTAAGGCTTACAAAAAGCCCTTTGGCCAGCCGGTCATTTTGCGACAGTCGCCCGTCTGGTCGCGGGCCATCGTCTGGACGATCTTAGGGGTGACCACCGCCAGCGTCACCTGGGCCTGCCTCGCCAAGGTCGAAGAAACCATCCCGGCCCAGGGCAAGTTAGAACCCGAGGGCGTCGTGCAGCCAGTCCAAGCCCCCAGCGGCGGCGTGATTGACGAAATCCACGTCAAAGAAGGCGAGTATGTTGATCAGGGCGAACTCTTGGTCACCTTTGACCAAGAAGCCGCCCAAGCAGAGTTAAACTCCCTGCGTGAGATTCGGCAGCAGCTCACCGCCGAGAATGAATACTATCGCGCACAGCGCACAGGGAGTGACACCACCGGTATTCCAGACGGCGTCGCGGGCGATCTCGACCAGCGCCTGCGAGAAAGGAATACCCTGGCTACCAGTAATCAGGTTTACCAAGCCCAGTTAGATGGTGACATCAGTGGCTTATCACTGGCTCAGCAGGCGGCTGTGCAAACCGCGCGGGGCAACATGATCAGCCAAAAAGCCGAAGCCCAGGATCGCATTGCCAGCTTAATAGGCCAGCGCAA
>JBCDDJ010000537.1:0-4403 GCA_039180385.1 Cyanobacteria bacterium P01_G01_bin.38
AAGCATTTAGGTCGGCCTGCCAACCGGCGGTTACCAGAGCCTGTTCCAAGGGTTCGAGGTCGAGACTGGGTGCAATCGCGCTCACAAACTCAACCGAGGTCCCCGCCCATAGCTGCTGGATGCTATCGAGCGCCTGCACTATCAGCTGCCAGTTTTGATAGGCCTCTGGGCTTCTCGACCCCGGCAGCAGTAACACCGTTAGGGGCATCGCACTGGCCTGTTCTAAAACTTGCTCAAGGGACGGCATGACTAGCCCATCCATCATCGGGTTACCGGCTTCAAAGGCAGGAATTGACCACCGGGAGAGCTGTTTGACCGTCAGCCCATCTCGGGGAAAGACACATCGGCAATGGGGGCGCTGCATCAGCCAGCGCTCCCAGGGAAAATAAATCGAGCCCGATTGGCGAATTAAGCGGTTGCCAAGCGACTGCCCAATCCCCGGACGCTCTGGATAGGCGGTTTGCTCGTCGCGCCAGTAATAATCTGACTTGGCGGTGCCCACAAAACCATAGGGCACGCCGCTGAGCCAGCCAAATAAGAGGGGCACAATATCCCCCACGGCGAGAACTGCGCTGCCCTCTGCGGCTCCTTGATCTGCCCAACGCCGCACGGCTTTAATCTGGGCCACGGTTAGAGAGACCAGGCCACCCTGGACATCGCGCATCAGTTGGCGACGATCCATATAGATAAATCCCCCTGACGGCATCACCTTCGTGGAGCCCACCAGCGAGATGGAGTGCGCCTCGTAGCGATGACCATCACCCACAATCGGCAGGGCTGCCAGGGATATCTCTGGGGCTAAAGTTTGGATGTGCTGGAGAATTTGGAGTGCGATCGCATCTTCCCCATGACCGTTGCTAATACAGAGCAGCCTTGGCTTCATAAATTCTGACCCCTTTGCTCTTCTGCCCTTCGCCTTATTTCCCAAAATAAACTATGCTAAATCTAAAGAAAATCTAAAATTTTCATGGATCCTTACCTGCTGCGCCAGCTTTGGTCAGTCATTGAAAAGGCTCAAAGCCACACTATTTTGAGCCTAGATGATAGCGGTCTGGTTAATTGGCTGCTCGAGCAGCTGGCCCATACAGCAGCCTATGATCCTTGCCAGACGTCTATTCTAAGTGATTACATTCGCTCCAAAACCACTTTAATTAGAGACATCGTTCAAAACTAGTCGGCGCTGTGGCTCAGCCCACTTAACCCCTGGATTCAAGACTTCGTACGCCTTAATCTCTCGCAACAATGTGAGAAAATGTCAATTTGATGACAAAAATGTTTCTGGATGCATTAGAACGTTAAGCCAGTGTTATCTGGATCTTTGCGATTTTTCCAGACGCTGGTAGTGTGTTTTGACTTAGGTGTTTTATAAAAGTGCGTGAGGTAACTATGCAAAAGAGGGGTTTATTGACGATGGCGCTAGTGGGCGTTATCGCGTCGCTGGCTGCCTGTGCTGGCGATGTTGAAACGGGGGGTGATGCTGGCGGTGGTGATGCAGAGAGTGGTGCGACCGCGGGAGGGAGCCGTCTGCAAACCGTTCTAGATCGGGGGCAGCTAGTCTGCGGCGTCGACGGTGGCATCCCTGGTTTTAGCTTTGTGGACGATAGCGGTACCTATTCTGGTCTTGACGTGGATGTCTGTAAAGCCGTCGCCGCCGCCCTGTTTGATGATCCAGAGGCAGTTGAATATCGTCGTCTAGACTCCACCGAGCGCTTCGAGGCCCTCAAGGGCGGAGAAGTTGATATGCTCTCCCGTAACACCACCTGGACGATTAGCCGCGATACCTCAGTGGGGATGGAGTTTGCGCCGACTACCTTCTTTGATGGTCAAGGCATCCTGGTCCGCACCGACGCGGGGATTGCCGAACTTACAGATTTTGAAGGTAAGTCAGTGTGTGTTGAGACTGGGACTACGACCGAGCTGAACCTGACTGACCAAATGCGTCAGAATGGGGTCACTTTTGAGCCAGTAGTCTTCCAGGATGCCGATGCGGCCTATGCCGCCTACGAAGAAGGCCGCTGCGAAGGCATGACCTCTGACAAATCTCAGCTAGTGGCTCGCCGTAGCACCCTGTCGAATCCAGACGAGCACGAGCTGTTGGAAGTCACCATGTCTAAGGAACCCCTAGGCCCCGTGACGATCAATAACGACTCCGCCTGGTTTGATACGGTTAAGTGGGTTACCTATGCACTCATCCAGGCTGAAGAGTTTGGTCTCACCGCTGATACTGTCGAAGCCGCTACCGGCAGCGAAGATCCAAACATTCTACGCTTTGTGGGTGTAGAAGGGACCTTGGGCTCAGACATGGGTCTCCCCAATGACTTTGCTTTACGGGCAGTTAAGCACGTCGGTAACTACGGTGAGATCTACGATCGCAACGTCGGGGAAGACTCTCAGTTTGGCTTGGAGCGCGGTCAAAATGCACTCTGGACCGACGGTGGACTGATGTATGCACCGCCGTTTCGCTAAGTCAACCGGCGGTTGATTTTTGCTACCGTCCGGTTCATCAGCGACCACCTTTACAAAGGATAGAATCGTTTGGTTGGGGCACAGCGTTGCTGTGCCCCAACTTTTTAGGCATGGCGTAGGTCTGTTCCCATTCTGAGATGGCGTATTTAGAGATGGTCTACTCTGCTGTAGCCAATCACACTGCAACGTACGGTAATTTCTATTACGTTTGCTAACAACTTCTATAACTGCAATAGCAAAGTCTAGAGGTCTTTCACCCAGGGGTTTATGATGGCTCTACAGATTATGTACGAGGGCTTGTTGATAGGTCTGAGTCCTTGTAACGTCTGTTTTGTCGGCTAAGTCAACGGCTCTTGGGCTGTTTAGTAGACCAACTGTTAACACTTTAGAATCTAATGACCAGTACAGGGACAAGCCAAGTTTCAGGCGTTAAAGCGGTTCTCCGAGACGAGCGATTTTGGAAAATTGCCTTTCAAGTCATTGTGGTTGTTGGGGTTGCTTTCGCCTTTAGCTATCTGGCGGGCAATCTCAACGCCAATATGTCTGAGCGGGGGACTGAGTTTGGGTTTGGTTTTTTGACAAATCCGGCTGGGTTTAGCATCGGCGAAGGGTTGCTTAACTACAGTGCCCAGGACACTTATACCAAGGCGATTCAATCTGGGATTATTAACTCCCTGAGGGTTATGACCGTGGGGATTGTCCTGGCAACGATAGTCGGTATTACGGCGGGGGTTGCGAGTTTTTCGGACAACTGGCTGGTTTACAAAATTAGTCGCGCCTATGTGGGCTTGGTTCGCAACGTGCCGCTGCTGTTGCAGCTGTTTTTTTGGTACCTGGCGGTCTTTTTTAGCTTGCCCCAGCCTGAAAGTCAGATTGTTTTGCCTGGCGGCAGTCTCAGCTGGATCGTGATGAACAAAAAGGGCATGTTCATCCCAGGGCCCTCTTTTACAGGGGAGCTTTGGACGGGGCTGCTCTTACTAGCTCTAGCGCTGTTGTTGGTAGGTCTGCTGCTCCGCTCGATTAAGGTGGTTCGAAGCGGCTTTAGCCGCTCTAGCCTGGGCTCGATCCTGAACTATGGGGTAAGCTTGGTGACAATCCCCATCGTGGTCGTGCTTGAGTACCTACTACTGTTCAACACGGGCACAGGTAGAGGACTGTATTTCAAAGGCGCAGTTTTAGCGTTGCTGTCCAGCCCTCAGGGTATCGCCCTGCTAGTGGTAGCAATCTCAATTATTCCGCTAGTGCTGTTATTTCGCTGGCGGACCCGAGTCATTGTTGAGCAGGCGCAGACGGGCAAGAACCAGCTGATTGCGATCGCGGCTCTGCTCCTTGCCGACGTTGCAATTATTCTATTCACCTTTGGCTGGAATGCTCCTGAGACTCTAGAGAACGGTGGTCTTACCGGTGGCCTCAAGCTCTCCCTCGAGTATGCGGCCATTGTTACGGGTTTAACGTTTTATACGGGTGCATTTATTGCCGAGATTGTCCGTGCCGGAATTCAATCCGTGTCCAAAGGACAGTGGGAGGCAGCCCGTTCACTGGGGCTAAGTTCGGGGTTGGCGATGCGCATGGTTGTCTTTCCCCAGGCGCTACGAGTCATTATCCCGCCTCTCAATAGCGAGTTTATGAACCTGGCTAAAAACTCTAGTTTGGCCCTGGCTGTGGGCTATCCCGATCTATATTCGGTTGCTACAACAACATTCAATCAAACAGGGAAGCCGGTTGAAGTCTTTATGATCATGATGGCGACCTATTTAATTATCAATCTGCTCATTTCAATTAATATGAATCAGCTCAATAGTGCCGTTCAGCTTAGGGAGCGGTAAGCCATGACCACTGCAAGTTCTCATCCCGTCATCGAAGAGACGAGTTTACCCCCCGTTAAACAGGTCGGCCCTGCAGCTTGGGCCAAAAAGCATTTATTCAATAGTTGGTAT
>JBCDDJ010000538.1:0-4396 GCA_039180385.1 Cyanobacteria bacterium P01_G01_bin.38
AGCAGGACCACACTGGGCAACGGATCAGCCTCAAAGATGGCGACGAGGGCGGCTTCGCCATCGCGAGCGATCTGAATTTGGTTTGCGATTTGACTTTGTCGGAGCGCTCGAATAGTCAGTTTTTCATCGTCGGGATTGTCTTCAACGAGCAAGATGGGTCGAGGAGATACCATCTTCTTCTATGCTCCCAAATCAATGAGCGTACTAGGAACTGTAAAATAGAAAGTTGCACCCTGCTCCACGGCACTCTCTGCCCATACCTGACCGCCGTGGCGATGAATGGCTCTTTGCACTGTGGCTAACCCAATGCCTGTTCCTGAGAACTCATGGGTCCCGTGCAATCTTTGAAATACGCCAAACAGCATTTTTGAATACGTCATATCAAAGCCTGCCCCGTCGTCTCTTACAAAGTAGATTATTTGCCCATCTCGATCAATTATGCCGAATTCAATCCGGGCAATGGGGTGGTGGTGGGTAAATTTCCAGGCATTTTGGAGCAGATTGGTCATTACTACCCGCATCAGGGTAGGATCGCCAGAGACAATCGCGTCGGGTGCGATCGCAACCTCGACTGACCGCCCTGGCTCTGAAATTTGCAAGTCAGCCATTAACTCCTGGGCTAAGCCACTCAGGTTAACCGTGTCATAGCGAATCTCAGCGCGAGATACCCGCGATAATTTCAGTAAATCATCGATCAAGCGCCCCATCCGACTCACATTTTTGCGAATGCGATCGAAATAGTCTTTGCCCGCTTCATCAAAGACATCTCCATAGTCTTCGAGGAGGGCTTTACTAAACCCATCGATCGCCCGCAGGGGTGCCCGCAGATCGTGCGAAACTGAGTAGGCAAAGGCTTCTAGTTCCTGATTAGACACTTCTAGCTGGGCCGCGTATCGGCGGATTTGTTCTTCGGCCCGTTTGCGATCGCTAATATCAATATGGCACCCAATCATCCGTATTGGGTTACCCACCGCATCCCATTCGATCACCTGTCCTGAACAAATTACCCAGACAGTCGAGCCATCCTTGTGGCGATAGCGAACTTCGTTGCGATAGGGAATTTTGCCCCGGCTCTGAACGTGGCTTTCGAAACAGCTCAATACCTTGGTTAAATCTTCTGGAAAAATCAGGTTCTGCCAACTGTCAGGCGTGTTGGGCAGCTCATGATCTTCGTAGCCAAACATGCGTTTGAAGCCGGGGCTGAGATATTCCGAATGGTTGGGGATATTCCAATCCCAATATCCAGCTAGGACATTGTCTAAAATCTGTTCTAGTATCGTTAACTCCTGGCGAATTTGCTCAGCGTGCAGTCGCTGGGCTTCAGCCCGTTTGCGATCGCTAATGTCTCGAATCATAAAGAGGGCTTCATCGTCGCCGCTCTTGACCACCCTGATTTCTTCATCTTGTAATCGTTCACCCACCTGTACCTGCTGTTCATGGACCTGCAGTTGCCCTGTCTTTAGGGACTGCTCTAGCGCGTGGAGATGCCGGGCCGCGATGTCTGCTGGCAACACATCGCTCATCGCTAACCCAACCGGATCGAGATCTGCAGGCAACAAGTCGTTCTCTCGATTGTGGGTGACTAACCCTCGATAAATACCATCTGCGCCCACCCGAAACAGATAGTCTGGAATGGCTGTTAAGATGGCTCGGCTTTGGGCTTCGCTCTGGATCAGGGCGATTTCTGCGCGTTTGCGATCGCTAATATCCCGCACCAGTGCCAGCACTTCATCCTCACCATAGGGGACAATCCGGACCTCTTCGATTTGGGTGGTGTCCTCCGTGGAGAGGTCTTGCTCATAAATCTGGATAGACTGAGTTTCCAGCGCCCGCTGCATATAGGCTAACCGCTTTTGGGCAGCGGCGGCGGGGAGGCTCTCAGAGACATGGGCTCCGACAAAATCAGCCGGCCCCCCCCCGACTAAATCAAAGTTAGGAGCAGAGGCAAATTCCAGACAAATGCCATCTCTGCTGACCCGCGTGATCAAGTCGGGGATGGCGCTGATTAAAGCTCGCTGATGGGCTTCGCTCTGTTGCAGGGCTTTTTCTGATCGTTTGCGATCGCTAATATCGGTCACGGTGCCCACGTAGCCGATCACTCGGCCATCGCTATCCCGTTCAGCCACGGACTGCCCATAGACCCACATGACGGTTCCGTCAGCATGTTGAAAGCGATACTCGAGTTGAAAGGGACGATTTTCTTGGACAGACTGGTCCCATTCAGTACTAATCCGGTCGCGATCGTCGGGGTGGATTCCCTGTTGCCAGCCCACCCCAGCGGCGGCTTCTGAGGTGAGTCCGGCAATCTGGCACCAGCGATCGTTGACATAGATACAGTGCCCCGCTGCATCGGTGCGAAAAATCCCGACGGGGGCCGCTGCGACTAAACTGGCATAACGTTGTTCGCTGGCTTGCAGGCGAGCTGCCAACGGGCCCTCGCTCTCGGACTCAAAAAGTGCCATTGTCATCTGCGCACGTTAGGTAGATAGACTGCAAAAGTTCAGTATAGTCCGCCCGTTTACTTAACGCTTCAGCGTGCTTTAAAGGGCTCATGGAACAAGCCCATAGCTCAAATCTTAGGTCAAATTTATACAATACCGGTCTCGGCGTAAGGACTTCGTCAGTCATCATTATTGAGATTTGTTTTTGCATATCATTTATATTTTTCAGCTTTCGTCAAGGCCGCCAGGCGACGGCGCATGACCATGCCGGGTTTATCACTGGCCATATGCTGTTCAGACTGAATGTCAAGGGGAACATCCTTATCAGTCCCTTCTAAAATTGCCCTGTCTTCGAGGGTGACGGCGCGATCAAAGGCAACAATATCACTGGCTTTGGCGTCGGTTTCTCGATCATTGCGCAGGCAGAACTGAACCACCTGAATTGATCGATCATCAATGGGGGTGGCCGCAGTAAAAATCAGGTGGACTAAGCCATTAGGATAGGTGATTTTTAGCGATCGCAAAAACGGCATAAACCACTCGCCTTCACTCATTCTCACTGTCGTCTCGTCGGTCATTTGCAAATTTTGCTTCTGTCCCGCCGAGTTTTTGACGGGTAACCGATAGGTCATCCTAAACCCGTCGTCGGTTTCAGTGAAGCTGTCGGGGACCGGCGGCACGGGGGCCTGGTGCAGTCCAAAGGTTTTGGCATGGACAAAGTGAGGATGGGCATTATCAAACGAATTTTCCATCAGGCGCAGCGCCGCACAGTGCCACACCTCATAAAATTCAGGAATAAAGCGAAACTGAGGATTCTCCGCTTCAGGGATGGTCGGAATATCGGCCCTGGGCACCCCCAAACACACCCAGGCATAGCCATACCGCTGAGCACAGCTAAAAGCCTGTACTTTATAGGTCTTAGGAATGCGCTGCTTAACCAGCTGAGGCACCTGAACACAGACCCCGTTCGAGTCAAAACACCAGCCGTGGTACGGACACTGAATCTGTCCCTGTTGGACCGTCCCCTGGGATAGTTTGGCCGAGCGATGGCAGCAGCGATCCTCAGCGGCGGCGGGCTCACCGGTCTCGTCTAGCCAGAGCACCAGCTTCTGACCGAGTAGACAAAAAGCTTGAGGCCCTGGTTGCAGGCTTGCCATCGGGATGACGGGATACCAAAATTGTCGGAAGACAGGGTGCTGGGTGACTAGCATGGATATTGCCTCATCGTTTAGTACTGAGAGAATAGCAAAATCGATCTGCCCGCGAGATGGTTTTACCCTGCACTAAAGGCACTTGGTGAGCCGCATAAGCCGTGTAGCGATAAACAATCAGCGGCTGACCCAGGGGCACTTCTAAATAGCCGCTCATCTCATAATCTGCGTGGGTGCATTCGATCACGGCGTCAATGTGTTCAACAACAATATCGTTGTCTTCTAACGTCGGAAAGGTCATTTGACGCTTGAGCAAAGATGCAAACCGCTGGCCCAGCTCGGGCGAAACATAGGTAATATCGACCGCCCCCGCTGCACCATCCATCCGAAACAGCTTTTTCTGTAAATAGGCCTGATCGCTCAGCTGCAAAATAGCGCGAACCTGGCTGGGGGCACGCACCTTTTTGAAGGTGAGATTTTCGAAAGTAAATTGAATCCCCTGGCGAGCCAAATCTTGCTCAAGAAACACCAATGGACTCGATAGGGAATAGGCAACCTTTTGCTGAGGCGTGACGAAAACGCCCTTGCCCCGATGGGCTTTAGCCAGCCCCTGATTAACGAGATTAGCCACCGCTTGTCTAACCGTAATCCGGCTGACGTCAAACCTTGCCATCAGCTGATGCTCACTGGGCAGCTTGTCGCCAGGGCCATAGTCACCCGCCTCAATTTGACGGCGCAGGTCCTCTGCAATGCTGATATGGAGTGGCGTGGACATTATTTTCGTGGCAAAAATGACGACGGAAC
>JBCDDJ010000539.1:0-4383 GCA_039180385.1 Cyanobacteria bacterium P01_G01_bin.38
CCATAGCAAGACTCGGGCACATTGCCATGCTCCAAAAAGAGCCGGATGGACACCACCACCACTACCTGCCATACCGTCTGGTTATAGCGATAGGCCGCAGACCCCATGTTAGAGAGAATCTTAACCGCGAGTCGCTGCTCAAGCTGAGCAATCTCGGGTAAATCTAGCAGGGTAGAGAGAGAACGATCGCCCAGGCTCAATTTTAAGTCTCGGTAGCTTTGTTCAAAAGCGGCAGCGAAATTTTCCTCAGGAAACTCAATCTCAAACAGCTGTAAAGCCTGCCTGCCATAGGCCAATGCCTGGGCATAGTCGGTGCGAAGGGTGGCCTGAACCACTAACAAATTATAGGCTTCGGCTCGATCTAAAACGGTGTTGGCTTTAGAGAGAATGGTCTCTAGCTGGTGGCGAGATTGATCAAAATCACCTAGCAGGTAGGCTACTTCGGCCTGTTCTTGATGGAGGCCCAGGGTCAGGTCATAGTGATCTTGCCAGGCATTCTCGGGTAGGCAGCTCAAGCCAACCGCGAGATAATCATGGGCGGCTGCATAGGCGGTAGAGTTTTTAGACTTTTGGGCCGCCTCTAAATTTAAGTGGGCCAGTTCAAGGGGAAAGCTTACCTCTGTGGAGAGAGCCCGCCCCAGATTGAGGTGATCCACAATGTCAAAAAGGGGGTCATGTCGCTGCAACGATTGTTGCGAGGTCTCTTGCTGAAGCGCTTCCTGACGCAGCAGTTGACCAATTTGCAGGTGCCGTTCTTGCTGTTGAGGGTCACTCATGAGCCCATAGGCGGCCTGCTGTACCCGATCGTGCAGAAATCGATAGGTTGGGATCAGCAGATTTTCGTCGGGCTCAGCCGTCGTAAGCACCAGACCCGCCTGGATGGCAGGCTCAAGGGCCTGTGCGATCGCAGCCTCAGATCGCTGCTCAATCACGGCCAGCGTCTGCAGATCAAACCTTGCCCCTATACAGGCCGCCAGACAAAGCACATCCTGGGCAGGCTGGGGCAGCTTTTCGAGCTTATCCATCATCAACGTCACCACGTTGTCGGTGATATCACAGGCTTGAATCTGCTGAATATCCCACCGCCAGTGGCCCTGGTCAAAATCAAAGCAGATTAGATTTTCAGCCGCCAGCGTTTTTAGAAACTCATTTACAAAGAACGGGTTACCACCGGTTTTGGCCCTGACTAGCTTAGCTAAGGGAACCACTGCCTGGGCATGGCACCGGAAGGTATCTGCTAGCAGCGCCTGGACATGGGTGACGCTCAACGGAGTGAGGGCAATGTTGGTTTGCTCAACGCCATCCTCCCGCAGCGACTTTAGGGTCATCGTCAACGGATGGGTCAGATTGACTTCGTTGTCTCGATACGCCCCGATGAGCAGTTGCGATCGCGCAGATGTCTCCGCGTCGGTTTGTACCTCTCGATCGCTCAATATCAGCTGGATTAACTGTAGACTGGCCGCATCTGCCCACTGCAAATCATCTAAAAAAATCACCAGGGGGTGGTCTGGATCGCCAAACACCCTGACAAATCGCTGAAACACCAAGTTAAAGCGATTGCGTGCCTCCATCGGCCCCAGTTTAGGCACAGGGGGCTGGGGGCCCATAATCAGCGCCAGATCAGGAATCACATCAATAATCACCTGCCCACTATTCCCCAGCGCCTGGGTTAGCCTGATTTGCCACGCTTGCAGTTGCGTCTGACTTTCGCTCAACAACAATCGCACCAAATCACTCAACGCATCCACCACCGCCGCATAGGGAGTATTGCGCTGGAGCAGATTAAACTTTCCAGAGATAAAGTAGCCTTTTCTCTCAGTAATAGGTTTGTAAATTTCCCGCACCAGCATCGATTTCCCGATACCAGAGTGGCCAGTCACCAGCATCAGTTCGGGAGTTCCCCCTGTGGCAACCCGGTCAAAGGCGCTCAGCAGGGTTTTAATAGCCGCCGACCGACCATATAGTTTTTGAGGAATCCGAAGCTGGGTCGGATAGTCCTGAGCCCCCAGAGAGAAGTTTTGAACAGGACGCCCAGCTTCTATAGCTTGAAGACAGCGCTCCAGATCGGCCTGAAGCCCACGGGCACTTTGGTAGCGATCTTCTGCGTTCTTGCTGAGCAGCTTAAGGACAATATCTGACACAACCGGCGGCAGGCCAGGGCGTTTGTCCCTCAAGGAGGGGGGCTTTTGGGCCAGATGTTGATGCACCAACTCCAGCGAGTCGTCGGTCTGAAAGGGTACGGTCTGGGTTAACAACTCATAAAACGTCACCCCCAGGGAGTAAAAGTCAGTGCGATAGTCTAGCAAGCGGTTCATTCGCCCAGTTTGTTCTGGAGAAATATAGGCTAGCGTACCTTCCAAAACGTTGGGACTTTTTAGACGGGTACTGGTTTGGGCAAATCGGGTAGCCAGTCCGAAGTCAATAATTTTTAACTGCCCGGTCGCGGGGTTAAAAACAATATTGGCAGGGTTAATGTCTTTATGAATCACCTGTGCCCGATGGATCTGATCCAGCGCACGAGTAATTTTGATGGCAAGCCTCAAAAAATCACCTGGCTGCAGAAAAGCATCCTGAAAGAGGTTCCGCAGAGAGTCACCGCCAAAATCCTCCAAAACCATCACCAGGGTCTTTTCGCAGGGTTCTAGCGCATAGGCTTGAATAATAGAGTCCGAAGATTGGGCCGCCGCCGCCAGATATTGGACAATGGCATATTCCTGACGGAACCGGGCCAGGGCAGCTTGAGACGGATAGTCCTGCTTAAGCTGCTTAAGGATGACGGAGCTTTGATGAGTGCTTGCGGCAGCTTTGTCGCCAGGCAAAACTTTAGTATCAGCCAACGTCGTTGCCCGATAGACTAAAGACTGTGTACTTTCATATAGCACACCCTGGATGTGATAGCCCGGCAGGTTGAGCATGGATCGACGAATTCATCGGCGATTGAATACTAGACAAGACCCAGTTTAGCTTGTCAAAAAATTGACGCCTGCGCAAGTTAAGCCGCCAAAGTCGTAAGTATTCGTTTGTAAAGGCATCCAGCTCAAGGTGGGAAACCCAGGTCAGGGAGGAACCCAGACATTAGAGGTTAGAGGAGGACTGAATTTCACTGATGAGCCATTCGAATGGCTTGAGTTCCCGAATCGAATTCACGGTAAGAAAAAACCCGACAAATTATCGGGTTTAGATCGAGATTAAAAGCCCCTATGATCTCAAGCCTGAGTTTGTGATCTCAAGCCTGAATTTGTAAAGGAGAGACTGTCGTTGAATTATTGCAGGTGGAGTTCAATGATACGTCCGTTTGTTGGCTGGACTGGACGAGCATTGACCGGATAGAGACGCTCAAATGCCGCTATTTGTTCTTCAGACACCTGGATGGGCTCTACCAGAATATTCCACCACACAGCTTCACTGCAGGGCGGGGTTGTCAGTGAGCCCGCATAGCTATAATAGCTAACCCCCCCAGGCAACAAATCAGCCGCATTGATGGTCACGTCTTCGACTGCCTTGGTTTCTGCCTCTTCAGGGATATGTGCCCAAATCGTATCAATCACAGGATGGGCTACCCCCGCTTCCAGCATGACACCGACAACGGCTAACTCGCCTGCTGCGTTGCGATGCACGAGGTGCAACTCCATCGCAGCGGCCTGGCCTGAGGTGGTGTGTTCACTGGGCGTATGAAAATGAAACTGTAGCAGGTTATACTCATCGCCGTTGATGCTGACGGTACTGCCCTCAGCATAATTGACCTGAATCGTATGACCATTGTTCACCACCTGCAAGGGCACTGGGTTGTAATCAAAAACAATCTCTGCTGGGGTACCGGCAACGACATCGTCAATATCGATGGGGGATTGATCTCTGCCCACTTCACACAGGGCAAAGTCATGGCCTAAGCGCCCCCACTGGGTAGGATTGGTTGCCCCGCCATAGGACCAGTGGGGCATGTCGCTGCCCGCCAGGGCTGGCGCAGACACTGCGATTAAAATCCCTAAGCTGAACAAGGCAAAAGACGCAGATTTTCGAGCAATCCAATTAAACGGGTTACTAGCCATTTGTAGAGCCTCCAATGATGTTTTGTTCTGAGTCTGATGACTTGAGTCGTCCATTTTGTGTATGTTCTTACTATGGCGGGATTCTACGGCAGAAAAAATCCTGAAAAGTTCAGGTTTATTCAGATAAAAGTTCAGGTTTATCCAGATATGTGTATAACCAAAGCATCGAACGAGTAGAAGGGATTCTGAAAACAGGTGATGATGTAGCGGCTTTTCCCCACGATCCAGGGGCCGCCGAAAAAGCAATCCTCGATGCCTGGCAAGATGATGCCCCCTTCTGGCTGCCGCCAGAGCTTCAGCCACCGCCCTGGCCAGCGTCCCCACCAGGGCGGCA
>JBCDDJ010000540.1:0-4375 GCA_039180385.1 Cyanobacteria bacterium P01_G01_bin.38
CGCGGCCAGGGCTTCGTACAAATTAGCAGGCAGCATCTTCAGGTCAGGAAACTCCGAGCCTCGGGCAAATAGATTCTCATCAATCCGCTCACCCGGAGAGATTTGCCTTTTAAGGCCATCAAGCCCCGCCGCCAGTAAACCCGCTGTGGCCAAATAGAGGTTGGCCGAGCCATCGACTAATCGACACTCAAACCGCCCTGCCTCAGGAATCCGTAGCATGTGAGACCGATTGTTGCCGCCGTAGGAAACGTAGCGAGGCGACCAGGTGCTGCCCGAGGCAGTGGTACTCGCCCCCAGGCGACGATAAGAATTTACCGTGGGTGCAAACAACGCCGCTAGCCCCCTGGCATGGGCCAGCACACCGCCGAGAAAGTGATAGCCCACCTGAGAGAGCCCGCCATCATCGGCCCCCTCAGCAAAGCTGTTGTTGTTGCCCTGCCAGAGACTGTTGTGGATATGGGCCCCGTTACCCGTAATGTGGCTAAAGGGCTTGGGCATAAAGGTGGCGATAAACCCCCGCTGCTCCGCCAGGGTTTTCACCATGTATTTAAAAAAGACGTGGCGATCGCAGGTCGTCCGGACGTCGCTAAAGGTCCAATTCAGCTCAAACTGACCGTTGGCGTCTTCGTGATCGCACTGGTAGGGTTCCCAGCCCAGGGCTTCCATATAGTCCACCAGAGTCGAGATCAGGTCAAACTGACGCATCAGGTTGCTCTGGTCATAGCAGGGGCGCTCGGCGGTGTCTTTGGCATCTGCGATCGCATATCCCGTCGTCGTCTGCTGGAGCAAAAAGAACTCAGCCTCAACCCCGGCTTTGTAGGTGTAGCCCATTTCAGCACACGGGTCTAAAACCCGATTGAGAATCATCCGCGGCGCACCGGAGAAAGGCTTACCCTCAAAATACACATCGCTGGCCACCCACCCCACCGTGGGCTCCCACGGCAGCTGGATTAACGACTCTGGGTCAGGAATCACCGCAATCTCCGGAGCTTCTGGCCCCAGCCCCAGGTTAGAGGCAAACGCACAAAAGAACGCCCCTTCTCTCTCAACGGAGGCGATCTTAGCCGCGGGCACTAGCTTGGCCCGGGTGCCCCCGAGCAAGTCTGTGTAAGACACTAAAAAGAATTTGATGCCAAGGGCTTTGGCTCGTTCTACCAGGCTCTTTGTCTGCGTCAGAGTTCCTACCATAGTGATTTCACCATTGTTATCAGTGGGGCGATTGCTATCAGTGGGGCGATTATCGGGGCCATTGTTATGGTTTCTTTGCTTTCTGCTCTAGTAAAACAGCCCTACTCACAAGCTTTTGTAGTATCTGTTACGGAAGCTTTGCCCACCCCCTTGACTGCAACAATTTGCTACGGAATGTAACGTTAGGAGTTTGCAATCGGAAGCTCCTAGAGGTAAAGGGCTTTGACGATAGGCAGTATTCATAGGCAGCATAAACACTGTTGATAAATTTGGTCACCGCTGAACAGTTTTGCTAAACAGTTTTATGGATCAATGCCTACACACTTATCCAGAAGCGTATTCACAGGGAAGCATCCTATGTCCAATCATCGCCACCGTTTGGGAAGTTCGACCTCAAGACGAAGATTTTTGAAACTCGTTGGCAGAGCTGGGGGGACCGCCGCGGTCTTAACCACGATGAAAGAGCTGGGGCTGTTGGCTCCTGTTGAGGCTGTCCAAAAGCCAACGCTGTTATCCCAAACGGGCACAAGCGTCGCTATTTTAGGGGCGGGTATTGCTGGGATGACTGCTGCCTATGAGCTTACCAAAGCAGGTTATAACTGTACCCTTTTAGAAGCGCGCGCGCGCGCCGGGGGACGCTGTCAAACCATCCGAGGCGGTGATGTGCTCAAAGCGTTTGACGGTGATCAGACCTGCCCTTTCGATGACGGGCTTTATTTTAATACCGGTCCGGCTCGGATTCCTTATCATCACACCGCTATTCTGGGCTATTGCAAAGAGTTTGGCGTCCCCCTAGAGGTGCGCGTCAATGAAAATAGAGCCAGTTATTTTCAAGACGATAAAGCGTTTGACGGTCAGCCTATGCTCAATCGCCGGGTGGTCAACGACAGCCGAGGCTATATCTCTGAGCTATTAGCCAAAGCCGTTAGCCAAAAAGCCCTGGAGCAAGACATTTCTGCCTTAGATCAGGAACGTCTGATGGACTTTATCAAGAGCTTTGGCAGCTTAGGAGACGACTACCGCTATAGGGGTGGTGGGCGGGCAGGCTATGTCTCTCGACCCGCAGCAGGGTCTCGGGCAGGCGAGCTGTTTGAACCTATCGGGCTGGCTGAGCTGCTAAACTCAGATTTCTGGAGCTACAAGCTGCATTTTGGTGAAGGCTACAACCAAGCGGCGACCATGCTACAGCCGATTGGCGGTATGGACCAAATTGCCAGAGCATTTGAGCGTCAGGTCGGGGAGATGATTGAATATAACGCTGAGGTGAGTCAAATTCGAAAAACGCCTGAGGGCGTACGCGTGGTCTATCTAAACTCGGCGACAGGCGAAGCAAAAGCACTGGAAGCTGACTATGCGATTTGTACCTTTCCGCTCTCTGTTTTGGCTCAAATTGATGCAGATTTCTCCCCTGAAATGCAAGCCGCTATTGAGGAGAGTAAAGGCAACTATGTCAATGCCATTAAAGTCGCCTTCCAAGCCAATCGCCGTTTTTGGGAAGAAGATCACAATATCTATGGTGGGATTTCTTGGACAGAACGAGACATCACTCAGATTTGGTATCCATCCACTGGCTTTCATAGCAACAAAGGTGTTTTAGTCGGGGCCTACATCTGGGATAATCCCATTGGCAATGCCTGGAGCGACCTCTCTGCTGAGCAGCGTCTGGCCAAGGCAATCGAAGATGGCACCGCCATTCACCCTGATTATGCTAGCGAAGTCTCCCCAGCGACGGGGATAAGTATCGCCTGGGGTAATATTCCTTACAGTCAAGGGGGCTGGGCCGAGTGGGAAGATGAACAGCGAGAGGCCGCTTATAAAGTCTTGACACAACCTGACGGTCCCATCTTTTTAGCGGGTGAACACCTTAGCTATCTGACCGGCTGGCAAGAGGGCTCTGTCAGATCGGCCCTACTGGCTGTCGAAGGGATTGCAAATCAAGTTCAAGCTGCTTAGCCGCTGCCTGCAAGGAAAGATTTCCCTTAGAATCTCTAAAACCCCTATCAAAGTTGAGGAGTCAAAAATCATGTTGTGGAAAAAAGTCTTCTTCGGCACATTGCTCACGGCCAGTTTACTGATAGGTTTAGCCATGGGTGTTTCAGCACAGGTTCCAACCATTATCCGTCATCCGATCCCCAATTCAGACTTTCCGATTGCCCGCGCGGTTGAGATACCCCCTGATGCATCGCTGGTCTATCTCAGCGGCCAAATCCCCACCGTCACAGATGAGTCAGCTGACCCCATCTCTATTGCGGCCTTTGGAAATACTGAAACCCAGACTGTTACGGTGCTTGAAAAAATCCAAAGCATTCTCACCGATTTAGAGTTAACCATGGGGGATGTTGTCAAGATGCAGGTCTTTTTAGTGGGCGACCCCAGCCTGGACGGTAAGATGGATTTCGACGGATTTATGGCGGGCTATACTCAGTTTTTTGGTACAGACGACCAACCCAATCTACCCTCCCGCTCGGCGATGCAGGTGGCTGGGCTAGTCAACCCAGGTTGGCTGGTTGAGATTGAGGTGGTGGCCGTCCGCTCTTAGCAAGGGTTGAACTCGTTTTTTTAGACTGCGATCGCATGCACCGCTTAGCCCAATGAAACTTGCCAAATGAACATTTTAGTCATTCAAAACGCCGACCATGACCCCATCGGCATTTTAGGAGAGCACCTTGTTGCTCAGGGGGCTCACTTGCATACCTGGCTGGCCTTTCAGCAGGCTACACACCCCCCCGGAGACTACGCTGGGCTGGTAATTTTAGGCGGTCCTATGAATGCCCACGAGGACGACAAATTTCCATACCTTCGGCAGATCGTTGAGCTAATTCAGCAGTTTCACGCTGAGGCCAAGCCAGTTATGGGGGTCTGTTTGGGGGCTCAGCTGATTGCCCGCGCCTTTGGGTCTAAAGTGTATCCCCATAGCACCCCTGAGTTGGGCTTCTCTCCCCTGGCGGTAGTTGACCCCACCGCTGAGGAACCCTGGCTACAGGACTGCCCAAAAGATTTACATCTGATGCAGTGGCATTTTGACACCTTTGACCTGCCCCCCCAGGCCACGCTGCTCATGACCAACGATGTTTGCACGCACCAGGCCTACCGTATCGGCTCCAATATTTACGGCTTTCAGTTTCACCTGGAGGTCACACCCGATATTGTCTCATCTTGGCTAACGATGAAAACTGAGTGGATTAAG
>JBCDDJ010000541.1:0-4356 GCA_039180385.1 Cyanobacteria bacterium P01_G01_bin.38
AGACTGTGGCATCTGTCACAAGATGTCGTTTTACGATGCCAAAGTGGCTGCTGAGCTGGATCTGACCTTTATCGATGTCAAAATGCAGGATACCGCCACTTATCGCAAATATCGGAAGATTTTGCTAACCCAGTACCCTGATAAAGCCGAGATGGGTTGGCCCACTTACATCCTGTGCGATGATCCCGAGGGGGAGTTCAGCATTTTAGGCGAGGTCAAAGGCGGTCATCCCAAGGGAGAATTTCGTAGCAAGCTCCAGGCCGTTTTGGCAACGGCTTAAATTAGAAACGGCCTAAAAAAATAGCGGCAAGGTCTGGATAGCCTTGCCGCTCAAAATTGTTGGCCTCACCCAAACAACTGTCCCAGGTAAAAAATCAAGGTTGTAAATAGGATAGGGATATTGTCCAGTTAGATCGAGTTAAGGCTGTCTAGAGGACGCCAACCGTGGCGAGACCGATGATAGCCCCGGCCCCGATCAGATGGCCTAGGCTGGTCACCCCCAGCATGGCCCCGATACCCATGCCGCCAAAAAACTCAGATGACGGTAGGGCTGGGCCTACACTCTGGTTTTTAATGCCATATTTGCCGAGTGCGATCGCAATCACATTGCACACGATCATGACCAGCGCTACTTTAGGGCTCCACTCTACAGTGGCTGGCGTAATGGCTAATAAAGATGGTAAGTAAATCAAGCTACCGTCTCCTCGATAAATAAACCGCGATTTAGTAGAATCAAGGGCCTGTTTGCAAACAAGTTTACAAAAATGACCCTAAAAACATTCCCAAGATCATCTTTCAATAAGAAGAAATTCCTACGACAGCCTCGTTGCAAGAATTAACAATCAAAAAGGACTATCATGGAGCGCGGATTACTGTGGCTACCCTTACTCTGCCTGTTTATTTGGCTAACCTGGGCGGGTTGGAATGAGTATCAAAAACTCGAAGCGTACAAAACCTGGGCAACCCAATTCGAACGCGCCAAGTACGATATCTACGCGGCTCTGGGCCAGTCCGGCGATCAGCTGACCTGGGGGGTGCCCACTCGTCAGGGGCCTACTCAGCTCCAAACCCTTAACTATCAAGATATTCAGCAATTAAACCTGACCGTTGCGGGGACCCCGATTGCGGCGGAAACGGCGACCCCTCCCAAGGGACGTATTGCGCTTCGGTTGGCGCTCAAAGGCGATCAGGCCGAATCTATTCCTTTTACTGATTGGGGGATTGCCCAAAGTTGGTATGGTTTTTTGGCAAAGCAAATCGAAATTGAGGCAATGGGTGAGGGAGCGTCGTAAAATTCTCTATGAAATCTTTTTGTGAACGTAACCCTTGAGTAGCCGGACGATCCCCGTTGCCGTAGAAAAACAGTTGTAAAAACGGTCATTTTTTTGAGAAGACTGAGTGCTTAAATGACTAATCACCCCATGCCGCCGTTCGAAATGCCGGAATTTACACAGTTCTCCCCCGAAGCCCTTGCCAGCCGCCGTCAACAGCTGAGACATCAGCGTCGGCTACACCTCTTGCAGGGGATTTGGCGAGCATTGGCCATGGTGGGACTAACGGCGGGGGTGGTGATGGTAGCGACGTCGCCTCGATGGAGTTTGCAGGCCCCCACCCAAATTGATATCAGTGGCAATCATTTGCTGAGCGAAGATGCTGTCTATGAGCTGCTGTCAATAGACTATCCTCAGCCATTGCTCAAACTACAGCCCCAATCCATTGAGCAACGACTGGTAAAGGTCGGTCCTATTGCAGAAGCGGTGGTGAGTCGTCGCCTGTTTCCCCCTGGGTTAAATGTTCGCGTTAGTGAGCGGCACCCGGTCGCCATCTCAATTCCGGACACGACTACTCCGGTTTCCTCCCTCAAAGAAGTGGTGCCGTTTCGCCAGATGGGATTGCTCGACAAAAGTGGCTATTGGATGCCTTATAACAGCTTTACCCAACTTAACGATGATTTTGAACCGCCCACTCTGCAGGTTCATGGTATGAAAGCGAGTTATCAAAAAGACTGGCCAGGGTTGTTTGAAACGCTACAGCAAAGCCCTATAAAAGTGACAGAAATTGATTGGCGAGACCCTAGCAACCTGATCCTGCAGACAGATTTGGGGATGGTTCACATGGGACCCTATGGTCAACGTATTTCTGAACAACTATTGGCCCTCGATCGAATGCGAAATCTAGATGCCAAACTAAACCTGGAGAAAATAGCTTTCATTGATCTGCGCGATCCACAGAATCCCTCGGTTGAGATTTTGCAGGCGACTAATACTCCGTAACCTCGTGATCTCTGTCCTTAGGTGATCACCGGCTATTCTAACTGTTGCTCGCTCAAAGCCTTTTAGGCTATTTCAGGTAGGGAGTTTTATCCCTGAAAAAACGGTTTTTCTTTATACTCTACCTACCCGCTTTTGAAGCTGTATTTTTAAGTTTGTTTAGGTGTTTAAATACGTAGAAAAAATTGTTTGGTTTTTTCAACCAGTTCCCGTATAGTTAACTAGAACAATTGGCACTCAACGAGTTGCTCGCTTAAATAACTTTCTCCTCAGGGCAACCTCCCGCAGACGAAAGTCGGTTTGCCAAGTTCCCAGATTTTAAGTCCACGGTCGTTTAATGAACGCTGCTTGGTAGCCGCATAGCGAATTATGATGAGACCCCACCCCTCTCCTGATAATCACCTAGATCGTTCTCGGTCGATATCACTGTCCGGCATTATCTCTAAACTATCCTTATCATCAGATCCTATGAATAGTGTATCTCCGCAAACTAATTCTTATGCAAACAGCGGATTTGATATAAATGCGCCGACTGCGAATAATAATGAGAGCAGGGTTATGCCAGGAGATGTTGGAAGGGGCAGTGATATCGTGCCGAGTAACATAGCGCGCATTAAGGTGATTGGTGTGGGTGGCGGGGGATGCAACGCCGTCAACCGGATGATTGACAGTGGTTTAGCGGGTATTGAGTTTTGGACGGTCAATACAGATGCCCAGGCTTTAACCAATGTTTCTACCCAAAATGCACTTCAAATCGGTGAAAAGCTAACCCGGGGGTTGGGGGCTGGCGGTAACCCCGCCATTGGTCAAAAAGCGGCTGAGGAATCCCGTGATGAGATTTCAAGCTGTTTGGAAGAAGCCGATCTTGTGTTTATTACCGCTGGCATGGGCGGTGGCACCGGTACGGGGGCTGCCCCTGTGGTGGCTGAGGTTGCTAAAGAGGCGGGGGCGCTCACGGTGGGCGTGGTTACCCGCCCATTTACGTTTGAAGGTCGGCGGCGGACCTCCCAGGCAGAGGAGGGCATTCAAGCTTTGCAGGCCTGTGTGGACACGCTGATTGTGATTCCTAACGATAAGCTGCTGTCGGTGATTTCTGAGCAAACGCCAGTTCAAGAGGCGTTTCGGTTTGCAGACGATATCCTCCGCCAGGGGGTTCAGGGGATTTCAGACATCATTACGATCCCGGGGTTGGTGAATGTAGACTTTGCCGACGTCAGAGCGGTGATGGCTGATGCAGGCTCGGCTCTGATGGGTATTGGGGTTGGGTCTGGTAAGTCTCGGGCTAGAGAGGCGGCGATCGCGGCGATCTCCTCCCCGCTGCTAGAGACCTCCATTGATGGGGCCGCTGGGGCTGTCTTTAATATCACCGGGGGCAGTGATTTGACCCTCCATGAGGTCAACTCTGCCGCTGAGATCATCTACGAAGCTGTTGACCCCAATGCCAATATTATCTTTGGCGCTGTTATTGACGATCGGATGCAGGGTGAGGTGCGTATCACCGTGATTGCGACGGGCTTTAATCCTGAGATGGGCAGTAGCGCCGCTGCTGCGTCTAGTCGAGTGACGCCGATGAAGCGGTCTTCGGCCCCCATTAGCAGTATGGATATGGCTAACGAGGATACACCGGCCCATAGTAATCAGCCTTCACTGTCGCCCAATCTAGATATTCCTGAGTTTTTACAGCGTCGTCGACCTAATCGATAGTATGGTCACGGCTGTAAATTCTTTGAGCCCGATTCCAGTAGCGCTTACCATCGCAGGCTCAGACAGCGGGGGCGGGGCTGGTATTCAGGCTGATTTGCGAACCTTTGCTTTTCATCAGGTCCATGGTACCAGTGCTCTGACCTGCATTACGGCTCAAAATACGCAGGGCGTTACCCGTGTAGATGCGCTCCCGCCAGAGTCTGTGATCGCTCAGATCACGGCAGTTGTGGATGATATTGAGGTGCAAGCAGCCAAGACGGGGATGCTGCTTAATCAGCCGATTATTGCAGCGGTGGCTGACATCCTTAAATCAGGGGTGATCGCCCAAACGGTGGTAGACCCGGTGATGGTGTCGCGTACGGGGGCACAGCTGATTGATGAC
>JBCDDJ010000542.1:0-4356 GCA_039180385.1 Cyanobacteria bacterium P01_G01_bin.38
CCTGATGAGACCCCTCAGCCTATTCATCCCATGGATGCTATGACGGCCCAACTGAATGAGCCGATGGATGAAACGTTGAGTGACGAAGATGTGGACACCATCACCGTCAAAGTAATAGACGCGACTGAAGATAAAACTGCCCATGATGAATTGGCGGACGCAGTAATAGAGGCAGAGGCGGTAGAAGCAACGGTAGAGATTGCTGTGGATGCGGTGGAGGTAAAAAACAGCAACTTCGGTCAAACCCTTTCTAGTCCAGTGGTAGATGAGCTGAATGAAGCGATCGCCACGGCTCATCTTCATGAGCGAGAGCTGGAAGCTCAAATTGAAGCGATTCAGGCCCATGAGAATCAACTCCAGCAGCGGGTGGAGGATGCAGAACATAATGCAAAACAGTTTACTCAAGAGCTAGTCGCAGCAGACCTTAGAGAAAATACTCTCAAGCAAGAAATTGTTGAGTTGAAAAAAGTGCTAGCTGAGGTGAAAGACGAATCGAGCCGGATTAAAACCCAAGCGATGCAGGCCCAAGCTAAGCTTAATGACCAGGATAAAAATCAGAGGGAAATTCGTAAGCTGAAGGGAGAAGTTACCACGTTAAAAGAAGAATTAGACGAAGCTAAACGCTATATTCTTCAGCTTACTGAACAGCTCACCGCAGCTCAATTTGTCCCCCAAACCCCGTCTTCTCCACAGCCTACAGCTTCCAATCAACGCCAGGCATCAACGACATTTCCACCTCCTCTGACTCAACGTGCTCCCCACACTCAGGTTGTTGCGTCACCTCGCTCCCAACCCCGACGTCCAGCGCCTCGTCCCATTGCACCTATTGCATCGAAGGTATCTACTTCACCGTCTGGTCTTCCTCAAATGCCTACAGAGCGCTTTGGTCGCTCAGCGCCCATTTCATCTCAGCGATCGCCTAGTTCTTTGAGACCCGCTTATACTCGCCCTGGGTTTCCGACACCCCAGTCGCCTCCTCCAAAATCCCATCCAGGAACTGGTCCAGGACAACCCCGACCCATGCCGCCTTTAGAATCAATTACTCAAGACGGTAATCCATCCAGGACGGCTCAGTCCCCATCAAGCTCTAACCCCGATAATTTGGGTTCATCCCCATCTAATTCGGGCGCGATTATTCCCAAAAAATCGTCTTCCATTGCTCGTCGGCGATCGCGCTATGTTAGGCCCGGCATTGATGTAAATACTTCAGACTTGCCCCAGCCTAAAGTGTCAGATGCTGAAATTGGCTGGTTTGATTAATCGTGAGTCTTAGTCCGGATTATTCAACCAACGTCCACTGCAAGATATGGATTCAAAATCATTTCAACCTACAGGTGCTGATATAGGGGCATCCTTTACCTCAGAGGATGTTTTAAAAGTCGGAGTAGTGGTAAGAAAGCCCACTCAGCGTACGTTAGTGATGAGGACTAACGTACGCTGAGTGGGCACGATGAGCACACAATATCCCAGTAATCTCACCAAAGAGCAATTTGCCGTCATTGAACCGATGCTGCCCAAGGCAAAACCAGGTGGACGCAAGCGTGAAGTGGATCTGTTTGAAATCATCAATGCCATTCTGTATGTGTTGCTCGAAGGGTGTCGGTGGAGAGCGCTACCGAAAGATGTTCCCAAATGGCAGACGTCCTACACATATCTGAGGAATTGGAAAATGGATGGCACATGGATTGCGATTCATGATGAATTACATCGCCGCGAACGAATTCTGGAGGGACGGGAGGAAAGCCCATCCGAAGCCGCGATTGATAGCCAAAGTGTCAAAAGTGCAGCCATGCTCGATACCGATATCGGATTTGATGGGGGAAAGAAGATAAAGGGACGCAAACGCTTTATCAGCGTCGATACATTGGGCTTGGTGTTGCGCGTGTTGGTCACTGCTGCAAGCACCACAGAACGGGAAGGGGGCAAGCAGGTGCTCAAGAAAACTCAAGAAATGGGGAAGCCGGTGTCTCGCTTGTACATCATTTGGGCGGATGGAGGTTTTAGTGGTCCTGAGTTCATGATGTGGGTGGTGGATATGTGTCGTTGGGCTGGAAACCCGACATAAGTGGTTCAAACCCTTACATATCAATGAAATTAGGAAGTGGGCGAGGAATCTGCGATAGTGACGAAAGACCAATTACGCACTATCGCAATGATCACCTCAACCCAACTGTATAATCCAATTCTGACTCACCTGCGTCAACACTCTCGTTACGTGGATGAGCGACACCTCAAGGCGTTGGCATGGATGTCAAATGCAGCGATTCAGTCGGAAAGCCTCAATCTGCCAGACTGGGAACCATTCGTCCATACTCGGGCACAGCAAGCCCAAAGTTATGAACGCTGATGGTCACGGTTCATGTACAACCCTCGTATTGACCGCGCAGCCATCTATCTACCGCTGGTGATGGATGCCTTGGAATCCTGGAAAAACCATCCAGTCTTTGTGGCGATGGACACGACCATGATTGATGAGGATTTATGCATGATTCATCTATCGATTGTGTGTTGTGGTCGGGCCATTCCATTGCTCTGGAAAACCCTTAAACATGACAGTGCATCGGTCGCCTATGAGGAGTATTTACCGCTGTTACGTCAAGCCCAGTGGATATTGCGTCGTCATCAGGTTACCCTACTTGCTGACCGAGGCTTTGCCAACCATCAATTGGTTCGTTGGCTTCAGCAGAGCCGATGGCACTATCGCATTCGCATCCCGCATGATACTCCGATTCATATTGGTTCTCAGGCCGTTTTCGAGGTCAAAGCGTTGTTGCCTGCTCAAGGTAATGCGATTGGCTATCAAGGGGTGAGACTGTGGAGTGATGGTGAGTTAAGCACCAACCTGATGATGGGCAATCTGGACAATGCCGAAGAACCATGGGCGGTCATCACCGATGAGAGAGCAACCCTACAAACCCTGTGGGATTACGGCAAGCGCTTTGGTTGCGAAGAACTCTATCTCGATAGTAAATCCGGGGTCTTTGACCTAGAGGGCAATAAGATTGAGGAGCCTCAAGCGATTGACCGATTGTACTTGGTGGTGGCTGTGTCTATTCTCTACAGTACTCTGCAAGGAATGGCCGTTCAGATAGCAGGGTTGCGTCGTCAGGTCGACCCTCATTGGCAGCGGGGATTGAGTTATCTCAAGATTGGCATCAAATGGCTTAAAGGCGTTATCCATAAAGGTCGAAAACTCTTTGGTGTGGGTCGCTTGCTGGTTCATGACCCAGCCCCCTGTTTTGCATCCAAACGAGCGGAGCAAGAGTATTACCAACAACGGCGATTCAAACGAGTCCGATTGATTGAGTGCGTGTGGTGAGCAGACGCAAGTGAATAATAGAGAGAATGAAGGCTGCTAGCATCTTCATTCTGCTTTGTCATGAGCACGATTCAAATGACACGTCTTCAGGAAAGCAGAAAAGGATTGATTTGCAATCATGCAAAGGCAAAACGCTTATTTCATCGCATCACGAATGAAGATATGTCAGGCAGTCAGCCCTATTTGACCCAGTGGGTGTGTCAGAAGGTTTTATCTCAGGATCGTTCGGATTGGTCAGAGAATGCCATCACGCAACTAATCCATGATCTATTTTTTAAAGAGAAGCCGGAGGGGGATAAAAATCTCACGCTGGTTCATAAGACACTAACAGAGCGACCTGCTGACGCAGATAAACTAGCTGTTTTAGAAACCTATCGTCAGATTTGGCGAAATCGACACCCTGTTTATGATGAGGCCCAATCTATAGTAAAAGCCCATCTGAAGCTATCAGGGGCGATAAAACGTGATCGGACCAAATCTTTGCAGGTGCGGAATAAGATTTATCGCACGGTGTTTGATGATCGATGGGTGAAGGACCATTTGCCGTTTAATTGGCGAAAGCGGTTGAGGCGGTTACAGGCGGTAATTGCGTCTGGTTTGGTGGTGATGGTTTCTTCTACGGGACTGACAGGATGGGCATTATGGCAACGGTACAGGGCGAATAGTGCCTGGAGTGAATTGACCGAAAGTGTTGAAGAAGTTTCGGTGTTGACGAAACAAGCGTTGATTCAAGCGCAGGACCTGAAAAATAAATCTCGTGAACTAGAAGATAAAAATAAAGAGCTGACCCAGGCATTAGAGGAACGAGACACGGAAAAAACAAGGGCAGAGGAGGGCCAGGCTGCGGCTGAAGAATCGGAACAGGCTGCCAATGAACAACGCTTAAATGCTGAAACTGCACGCCAGAATGCGGAAGCAGCACGACAAAATGCAGACGAACTGCGATTAAGAGCTGAAGCAGGAGAGGCAGATGCACTTCAACAACGGCAGAGCGCACTAGAGAGTCAAGCTATTGCTGAACTTCAAGCTGATATTGC
>JBCDDJ010000543.1:0-4350 GCA_039180385.1 Cyanobacteria bacterium P01_G01_bin.38
GATTCAATCAGCGATCGCACCTCCTGAGCACCCTCCGACGGCTCAAAGGATAAAGGAAACTTTCTAGCTGCCACCATCTTTAAGCCTAGGGGAGCAAGGCTGAGCAGCCCGCGCAGGTCTCGAAAATAATTACCAACTACCATCAGCGCAAACTTGCGCTCATCAATCCACCCGCCCTGTTTGACCAGATCCACCATCACTTTCCGGTGGCGAACTGAGCGGCTGGAGGCTGGCGACTGGTGGGGGAGAATGGCTTGCTTAATGTGGCCGATTTGATCCATCGGCGCAACCTCCATGGGACATACCGCATTGCACATATAACAACGGGTACAGCCCCAGACCCCCTGGGTACCCTGATTGTATTTTTCCAGTCGGGTTTCTGTTGTGGCATCCCGAGAATCCACCACCATGCGTTGGGCCTTTGCCAGGGCGTGGGGGCCGACAAAATCAGGATTGACCTCACGGGCGTTGCATTCGGAATAACAGGCTCCACATAGAATACAGTTGCCGGTTTGGTCGAGGTGGGCCCGTTCCTCAGGTGTTTGCAGAAACTCTCGCTCTGGAATAGACCTGGCACCCGTGCTGACATAGGGATCAACCGCCTCCAGGTTTTGCCAGAAGCTGGCCATGTCTACCACCAGATCCTTAATCACCGGCATATTGCCCATGGGGGCGATGGTAATTGTGGGGACTTCAGCCTCATCCGACCGCTGCTGCGCCAATTCATTCCCAACCTTTTCTTTACACGCCAGCGCAGAGCGACCATTGATGCGCATGGCGCAGCTGCCACAAATGGCGTTACGACAATTTTTACGAAATGCTAACCCGCCATCCAATTCCCACTTAATTCGATTTAGACAGGAGAGAATGGTCTCGCTGGGGTCAACGTCATCTAGCGTGTAAGTGTGGATCTTGGGCACAGCATCTGGGTTCTGTCGAACAATCGAAAAAAGAACTTGCATTTTTGAATCACTCAATACTTCCGTTCTTGGGGTTCAAACATCGTAATCTTTACCGGCATATACCGCAGGTCAATCCCTGCCGGGGAATAGTACGCCAGCGTATGCCGTAGGAAGGCCTGATCATCCCGCTCGGGAAAATCCTCCCGCGAATGGGCTCCCCGACTTTCTCTCCGCTGCAGGGCTCCGGTCATAATCACCTCTCCCACCACCATCAGACTTTGCAGCTCCAGAGCTTCAATCAGTTCCGTATTCCACACCTTACCGGGGTCATCCAGCCGAATCTGAGCGTACTGCTCCTGAATCGTCTTCAGATGATTCAATCCTTCTGTGATGATCTCCTTGGTGCGAAATACGCCACAGTGCGCTGCCATACAATCCTGAACCTGCTGACGAATCTGGTCGATGCGGTACTCGCCGGGTTGATCTAAAAGCTGTTGTAAGCGATCTTTGGCGGCTTTAAGATATTGCTGCTCATCCAGCTCTGGGAGTTTTTGGGTCTGCACGTAGCGGGCTATGGTAGCCCCAGTTTTGCGCCCATAGACGACGCACTCTAGCAGCGAATTGCTTCCCAGTCGATTGGCCCCATGTACCGAGACACAGGCGCACTCCCCAGCGGCGAAAAAATTGTCGATCAGCCCCTCGGTTCCGCTCCGGACCTGGCCCTCGATATTGACTGGAATGCCGCCCATCGAGTAATGAGCCGTTGGCCTGACGGGGATCGGCTGATGAACCGCATCCACCCCTGCCAGGCGGTGGGCTTCTTCCCAACAAAAGGGCACCCGGCTCATAATTTTCTCACGACCCATGTGGCGCAGGTCCAGATGGACAAAAGGACCGCCTGAGCGCCCATCGAGATGGATGCCTCGACCCGCCCGCAGCTCTGTGGTAATCGCGCGGGAGGTGATGTCGCGGGGGGCTAGCTCCATTTGTTTGGGGGCATAGGTGGCCATAAAGCGATCGCCCTCGCTATTGATTAAATAGGCCCCTTCCCCTCGCACCGCCTCAGAAATCAACACTCCGGCTGGGTACAAGCCAGTGGGGTGAAATTGGACAAACTCCATATCTTCTAGGGGGACGCCCTCCCTCGCCGCCAGGGACAACCCATCCCCGGTTGAGGCAAAGTCATTGGAGGTGGTGTTAAACACCCGGCCATAGCCCCCCGTCGCAAACAGGACGGCCTTGGCCCGCAATACTTGCAACTCACCGTCAAGCAGGTGATACATCACCACCCCTTTGGCCTGATTGTCTTCTAGGATGAGCCGCAGGACGTACCACTCGTCATAAATGGTCACCCCATACCGGAGGATGTTGTTGTACAACTCGTGTAGAATGGCATGCCCGGTTTTGTCTGCTGCATAGCAGGTGCGTTTGTGGCTATGGCCGCCAAACGCCCGCTGCGCCACGCGACCATCGTCTAGTCTGGAAAATAAAACCCCCAAATGCTCCAGGTCGATAACCACCTCCGGCGCTTCCCGAGTGAGGCGTTCTACGGCATCTTGGTCCGCCAGGTAGTCAGACCCTTTAACCGTATCAAAAGCGTGGGCTTCCCAGCTGTCTTGGTCATCGACATTTTTGAGGGTGGCGGCGATGCCGCCCTGGGCTGCCACTGAGTGAGAGCGAATTGGGTGGGTTTTGGCAACCATCGCCAGGTTAAGGCCAGGGTCGGTACGCGCAATTTCTAGGGCGGCTCGACAGCCAGCCAGCCCTCCCCCAACAATGACAACATCATGTTCTAACATGGCTCAGTCTTAGGCTAATCCCAATTTTTCTAAAACAGGGCGGGTCGAAACCACATGTCGCTCCAACCCCAGCTTATTGGGCGCAATGCCCAAGGCTAGACCCACCAGTTGGGGCAGATGTAAAACGGGTAGGCCCAAGGTTTTACCCAGGGTTTTCTCCACTTCGGGTTGGCGAGAATCTAAATTGAGGTGACAGAGGGGGCACGGGGTGACCAAACAATCGGCACCCGCTACAATTGCTTCTTGAATACGGCCCCCGGCCATTTGGAAAGACTCTGGGGTGGCGTAACTGGCGATGGGCCAGCCACAGCACTGGGTCCGGCCCCGATAATAGATCGGGGTCGCGCCGATCGCCGAGAACAAATTTTCCATGGAGGCGGGATGGTGGGGATCGTCAAAGGGCAAAGATTTTTGGGCGCGTAGGAGATAACAGCCATAAAAAGCCGCACACTTTAACCCCTCCAGTTTGTGGCGCACTTGTTGGGTCAAAGCCTCAAGGCCATAGTCACCCACCAAGGCCCAGAGGAGATGCTTGACGTCGCTACTGCCCTGATAAGGAGAACAGTTTTGCTTTTCTAGGAGCTGGTTAATTTGTCCCAGATAGTCGGGGTCGCTGGCCTTGGCTGCTTTGAGGCGATCATCTACGTGGCCGATGACCCCCTGGCAGGTGCTGCAATGGGTCAACAAGGGCAGATTGAGCTGTTCGGCCAGGGCAATATTGCGGGCGTTAACCGTATCTTCGAGGAATTGGGATTCTTCTTTAAAGGTCCCAGATCCGCAGCAGGCGGCCTGTTTAAGCTCGATCAACTCAATGCCCAACGCTTGGGTGATCTCGTGGGTAGATTGATACAGCTCACGACAGGCCCCCTGGGCAACGCAACCTGGAAAGTAGGCATATTTGAGGGGAGTGGCCATGGAGGAGGGAGTGAGGGGAAATGCTGATCTGGAGTTGTCTAATCCTTATTCCATAATTTTAAGGGAGCCAAGGCTTTAGGGAGGGGACATATGAAGAGATTGGTACATGAAAAATTGGTACATAGAAAACAAAAGAGAGGGACTGAACTGGAGTACTCTCTTTGTGGAAGCGTTGCCTGCAACGCTTCCACAAAAGGGCTTAGCCTTCCTCAATTTTTACTGACACAATTTTGTCACCCTGGGCGATCGCATTCACCACATCCATATCTTCGGTTTTGCCAAACACCGTATGCACCCCGTCCAGGTGGGGCTGGGGGCCATGGCAGATAAAGAACTGGCTACCGCCGGTATTAGGGCCACGGTGGGCCATCGACAGACTGCCTGCCAGGTGCTTGTTTGAGTTGATTTCACAATCAATGGTATAGCCGGGACCACCGGTTCCGGTGCCTTGGGGGCAACCGCCCTGGACCATAAAATTCTTAATCACGCGATGAAAGGCTAAACCGTCGTAAAACCCATCTTTTGAGAGCTTGGCGAAATTAGCCACCGTATTGGGCGCATCTTGCTCAAAAAGCTCAAGCGTGATCGTGCCCTTATTCGTTTCCATTACCGCTTTGGTCATTGCAATAGATGCCTCAATCTTTAAGAAATTTGAGTTTTGAGTTTTGCAGACGCCTGAGCAGCTTCCCGTTTGCCTTTGGCATTCTCGAAGAGTAGGGTACTTTAGGTTTCTA
>JBCDDJ010000544.1:0-4344 GCA_039180385.1 Cyanobacteria bacterium P01_G01_bin.38
ACCCCTGAATCTTCATGCCCTTCGATCACATACGTCTCTAACCTGTGGCCAGAGGTGTTACTCACGATCAGCACCTTTTCATAGGGCCACATATCGACTTTTTCGAGTAGTGTTTTATCAATCGTGATGCTGCCAACATAGTTGACATCCGCTTGAGTAACAATCGCCTTATGAATTTTGGCTCTGAGTATCGACCTCATGATAATCTCCCAATTTTTGACATAAATCATGTATCCCAGTCAATATAAGTAATACGTAAAAGCAGATTAGCGATTTACCCCGGAAGGCGTCTGTAACTGTTTCAGAAGGCGAGAGATGGTATCGGTCCTCCCTGCTTCGGTCTCGTAGTATTTCAGCATCGCGGCTAATCCTTGAATATCTGATGCTCTCTGCAAACTGTCAGCAGGCAGAGAAACGTCTAAGACATCACGCACTTTATTAATCACCTGAGCAGCCGAAACTCTGTTGCCTCCAATCTCAAAAAAGCTATCGTGAAGGCCAACCTTTTCAAGACAAAGCACTTGCTTCCATATTTCAGCTAACACCTCCTCCGTTGGCTTTTGAGCGGCAGCGATGTCCCCTGTAGACACAGAATTAGCCAAGTCGTTAAATTGCAACGGGGTATCTGAGCAACTTGTCTGTGGCTGCCAAATTTCATGATAAGTGACATCCGCTGACACCTCGGAGGAACCATAGAGGTTAATCAACAAACTGTCAGGCAAACTATCGCAGAACTTTTGGCACAGACTGGCTTCTAAAACCTCTCCGCTGGTAATCCAATATTTTAGATGGGAAAGCTGCTGACTCAGCTCACTGTCAGCCTCTAAAATAGCGCTCAAGAGGGAGGGGACCAAGACAATCCGAGATATCCGATTGAGACTCAGGGTCTGAATCAGACGAGGGGGATCCTTGACGATGTCATTCGGAATGATCCGTGTGGGAATCCCCTGGAGTAATCCTCCAAAAAATTCCCACACGGAATCGACGAAACTCAAAGAGGTTTTCTGGCAGCATTGCTCACCGGGTTGGAAGGGATACGTGTCCCACATCCAACGCAGGCGGTTTACAGTGCCTCGGTGTAGCCCCTGCACTCCCTTGGGTTGCCCCGTAGATCCTGAAGTATAGATGACATAAGCCAAATTCTCAGGGGTCACCCCAGAGTCAGGGTTGTGGGCCTTATGGGGCTGTATCAGAGAGTCCCAGTCTGTATCTAAGCAAACTTGTCGAGCCTGATGGACGGGAAGATCAGCTGCAATAGTCTGTTGCGTAACCAGCATAGGGACCTGAGCATCTTCGAGCATGAACTGCAGTCGTTCTGGAGGATAGCCAGGATCGAGGGGGACGTAAGCACCGCCTGCTTTAAGAATCCCCAACAGACCTACCAGCATCTCAAGGGATCGCTCCATACACAGACCTACCAGGGTTTCAGGCTTTACCCCTAATTGCTGGAGGGCATGGGCCAATTGATTGGCACGTCTATTTAAGGCTTCATACGTCAAGGATTCTGTTTCGAATACCACTGCTGTAGCTTTAGGGGTACGTGCCACCTGTTGCTCAAACAGCTGATGGATACACTCACCTTGGGGATAGTCTGCGGCTGTGTCATTCCAGTCTGCCAGTAGCTGCTGACGCTCAGGGGGTGTCACCAAAGGCAAGGTCGCCACCGATTGCTGAGCATCCGCAGCGATGGCCCTCAATAGGGTCTCAAAGTGAGTTGTCATCCGCGCGATGGTCTCTGCCTCAAATAGGTCAGTGTCATATTCCCAATGCCCTACCAGCCCCTGCTCTGTTTCTTGCATTGAGAGGGTTAAATCAAACTTGGCGGTAGTGGTCTCAGCCAACAGCGGTGTCAGGGTCAGATCGGGTAACGCCAAGGAAGACAGCGAAGCATTTTGTAAAACAAACATCACTTGGAAGAGGGGGGTATATGCCAAAGACCGCGTCGGCTGTAGGGCCTCTACTATCTGCTCAAAAGGCACATCTTGGTGGGTATAGGCTGCTAACGTTGCGCGTTTGACTCGCTGTAGCAGGTCTGTCACAGTCTCGTTCGAGGTCAGCTGAGTGCGCAGCACCAGGGTGTTGGCAAAGAACCCGATTAGGGGCTCTAAATCACCCCATCGGCGGTTGGCAACGGGGACCCCCACCACAATATCAGATTGCCCGCTGTAGCGAGAAAGGAGGATCTGAAAACCCGTCAACAAGGTTATAAATAAGGTAACGCGATGCCGCTGAGAGAGGGCGCGCAACGCCTGAGTTAGCGACAAGGGGATAGACACGCTGTGGGTATGGCCCTGAAAACGCTGCACCGCTGGTCGGGGATGATCGGTGGGCAACTCTAATAGGGCGGGCGCATCGGCTAGCTGCTGCTTCCAGTAGCTCAGCTGGGCGTCTAGGATATCCCCCGTTAACCACTGACGCTGCCACAGGGTGTAATCAGCATATTGAACTAGCAGCGGCGGTAGGGGGGAGGTCAGCCCCCGTCGATAAGCTCTATAAAGGTCTGCTAGCTCTCGTGTGAATATCTCTAACGACCAGCCATCACTAATGATATGGTGCATCGTGATCGTCAGCGTTGCAGCGTTTGCACTTGAACGAACTAAGGCCGCCCGTATCAGCGGCCCGGTTGCCAAATCAAAGGGGCACCGGGCTATTTCAGTGAGCCAATCAGAAAGCGACATGCCCAAGTCAGAGGCTTCCAGCACGTCTAAGGAAACCGTTCCGGTTGGGGTAATGTATTGTATAGCAGTGCCTTCGACGAGGGGGAAATGGGTGCGCAAGATATCATGTCGATGCACAACGGTGTCGATCGCTTTTTGCAGGAGACTGATATCTAGAGGCCCCTGGATAGAAAGGGCTGTCGCAATGTTGTAAGTTGCGGACACCCCTGTCAGCTGTGTCAAGAACCACAGCCGCTCTTGGGCATACGCGAGGGGAATCGGTTGCCCGTCCCGTTTCGCTGGGATAATAGCAGAGATTGTTGAACCGGGTGTGCGATCGCTAGATAGGAGGGCATCTAACGCAGCCACATTCGGAGATTCGAACAGTACCTGGAGAGAAAGCTCAGCCTCAAAGGCATCCCGCAGGCGAGCGGCCAGCTGCGTAGCGATGAGAGAATGGCCCCCCAGCTCAAAGAAGTCGTCATGCAGGCCAATGTGCTCGACGGGCAGGGATAGAACCTCCGCAAAGAAAGTTGCAATCCGCATTTGGCGCTCGGTATGGGGGGCGACAAACTCAGTGGCTTGTCTCAGCTCAGCCCTTAGCTGATCAGATGGGGTTGGCAGCGCCTTGCGGTCTATCTTGCCATTGGGAGTTAGCGGTAACACCGCGAGTGGCATGACAATATCAGGGATCAAATAGTTTGGCAACTGGCTGGCAAGATGTGCTTTTAACGCCTTGACTGTGAGATCATCATGACCCACTACGTAGGCCACTAGCTGAACATTTCCAGGGGTATCTTCACGGGCAGCGACCACGCATTGTTGTACATATTGATGGCGACTGAGCACGGCTTCAATCTCACCTAGCTCAATTCGGAAGCCCCGAATCTTAACCTGGTGATCGATGCGACCCAAAAATTCTAGGATGCCTTCGGAACGGTAGCGAACCAGATCTCCTGTCTTATAGAGACGCCCTTCTCGAAAGGGGTTGGGGATAAATTTTTCGGCTGTCATCCGGGGGCGATTTCGATACCCTCGGGCCAGCCCTATCCCCCCAATGTGTAACTCACCTGGAATACCCACGGGCACCAATTGTAAATGCTTATCCAGGACGTAAATGTCAGTATTTGCCAGCGGATAGCCGATCGGGATAGCTCCCCCTGGGAGAAAATCTTCATCGAATAGAGTGCCATCCACGCAAAACCGAGTTGACCAGATTGTCGTTTCAGTGGGACCGTACAGATTCCACAGTGCCTGTTTGGTAGATAAAAGATGACGCGCGACTTCAGTAGACAGCGCTTCTCCTCCACATAAGCAGGTCATGGAGGTTGATGATGCCGACCACCCAGCTGCCAACAACATTTGCCAGGTTGCGGGGGTCGCTTGCAAGGTGGTTGCTTGGGTGCTCTCAAGATAAGCCCGTAACTGGTGACCATCCTGAGTCACTGCCTGCGGCACAACCAGCACAGTCGCCCCAACTATTAAGGGAAGATAAATCTCCAGGGCGGCGATATCAAAGGCCAAGGTTGTCACAGCGGCCAACTGGTCCGTTGGACTCAGACCGGGGGCTGTCTGCATTGCGGTGAGAAAATTGACGACGGATTGATGTTGAATTTGAACCCCTTTGGGGGTCCCCGTCGAGCCCGAGGTATAAATGACATAGGCCAAATTGTGGGCCGTCACGACC
>JBCDDJ010000545.1:0-4338 GCA_039180385.1 Cyanobacteria bacterium P01_G01_bin.38
GATGAGTGACGACATTTTGGTGCTGGGTAAGCTGGAGGCTAAGCGACTCTCACTCAACCCTGAGCCGATTGACCTGGTGGCATTTTGTCGTGAACTTTTGCTGGAATTGCAGCCTACCCAAGGGACTTTAGAATTTGTGGGCCGATTTAAGCCGCTGATCGCGGAGATTGATCAGACGCTGTTGCGGTCTATTCTGACGAATATCTTGTCGAATGCGATTCGGTACAGCCCAGAGAAGAGTGTGATTCAGCTATCGCTGGCGCGGCGCAGGCAGCAGGTGATGTTTCAGGTGCGGGATCAGGGGATGGGAATTTTGCCAGAGGATACGCCCCATCTATTTGAGCCATTTCATCGGGGTAAGAACGTAAGTAACATTCCGGGGACGGGTTTGGGGTTGAGTATTGTGAAGCAGTTTGTTGAGTTTCAGCGGGGGGAGATTGAGGTGGAGAGCGAGGTAGGGGTAGGGACAACATTCAAGGTGATATTGCCCTTAGCGGGATAAGGGGACTGCATAGGACAGGGGGCAAGGCGAAGGGGGCAAGGCGAAAGGTGTAAGAGTAGCCATCTCCGAAGGACCCTGAAGCAGTTAGGCAAAGGCAGGGGGTCTCTTACTTCATGGATTATGGACAAATGCGTCCCTTTCGCCCTTCGCCTTGTCCCTTTCCCCTTTCCTAAACCCCAAACTCCTCAATTTGCTTCTGCAAATACTCATCCGCCTTATCAGGGTCAAAGTCACCAAACTTCATCGTCTCAGTCCGAGAGATCTCCGCCGGAGCCTCTGCGCCAAGCTCCTCCGCCAGTTCGCGGGCGAGGTCGGTCAAGAAAATCTGTTCGCCAATTTCGTCATAGTTGGCTTTATCGGCGGGCATGTAGTCCCAACGGACGAGCTGGGTTGATATCCAACTGGCAAAGCTTTTCCAGGGATAGGGGTCAAAGTTGATCCGGTCAGGGATGTCAAAGGTGTTGCCCTGGCCGTCTTCAAACTGGCCGGTCATGACCGCTTCTAAGACATCCAGGGGCTGGTTTAGATATTCACGGGGGGCGATCGCAGCGGCCACTTCTTTACGATTGGCGGGGGCATTGGCATAGGTCGCCCCATCGATGATGGCCTTGTTGAGGGCGCGGAAGGTGTTGGGGTTTTCACCCATCCAGTCATCGGCGGCGACAAAGGCGCAGCAGGGATGACCGGCCCAGAGATCTTTGGTGAGCAGGTGGATAAAGCCGATGTCGTCTTTGACGACGCGCTGGGTAAAGTTGTCGGGCAAAATAAAGGCGTCAATTTGGCCAGTGGACATTTTTGCGATCGCATCCGGCGGCGGCAGCACCAGCAGCTTCACATCGGTGTCGGGGTCTAACCCACCCGTCGCCAGATAGTAGCGCAGCAGCAGGTTGTGATTAGAGTAATCATAGGGAATGCCAATGGTCATGCCCTTAAAGTCAGCGGGGCCATTTACATTGCCCAGGTGCTTTTTGGCGACGGCGATGCCCTGGCCATTGTTATTCTCAATACTGGCAAGTTTCACTGAAAATGGGGTTGAGCCTAAGCCCAAGGACATGGCGATGGGCATGGGGGCCAGCATGTGGTAGGCGTCAAGTTCACCTGCGATCGCGGCGTCTCTGACCACAGACCAGCTCGCGTACTTCATCAGTTCGACATTCAGCCCGTGCTTTTCATAAAAGCCCAACGGCTTTGACATGATGATGGGTGAGGCACAGGTAATCGGCAGAAAGGCCACCTTCAGATCGGTTTTCTCAAGTCCTGCCGGGACTTCAGCGGCTACCTCTGAATCAGCCTCTGGCGTCTCCGAGACCTCAGGAACAGAGCCACAGTTAGCCAGGCTCACCAGGGCAGCGCCCACCGCAACGTTCTGCAAAAATTTACGCCGGGTGACCTGACTGATACGTTTGGCATCACTAAAAAACTCACCCGCTTTTGGACCAAAGGCAGCGCTAAAGGCCTGATCAAGCCCCCCTGCCAGCTTGATTAAATCTCGGACCAATTTTTCTCGCTTGGGGCTACCCTGGGCGGCCATACTCACAAAAAGGGCCGTGCGCACTTCTGCCTGACTGATGGCATCGGCCATCTCAACGGCGGCGGGCTGATAGAGACGCATCTTAACCAGATCATCAATCATCTCAGCCGGATTTTGCGGCATTTCGGCCATTAACCGCCAGTGGTCTTCGGTTGAGTGAAAGCTGCCACAGATAACGCAGCGCAGCGACAGCGTATCCAGCATCCCCTGGTCACAGGTAAGGGTCCCCCACCGACTGCCTTGCCCGGACATCAAACCCCCAGACATTAAACCCATAGTGCGTCTCTTTGGTAGATTCTACTGGTGTCTATTAGAACGTTTATTCTACAAGAATGGTGTGAGGAGCAATACAGTTTTACAGGGCTTCATACTGCTTCACAAGCACACGTCGGATAAAAGCCTCATTGGCTAAGACCGCTGGGCCCCATAGAATTCAATACCCCAGAACTATTCAGGAAAGGCCAAAGGAACTGCCGCGTTAGCTTGCAACCGGCAGAGCAGTTTCTTTCATACTGGCCAACATCTTTTTAAGATGTTTCAAAGCCGGGGTGACAATCGCCACAAAGTAAGCCTCCCGAAGCTTACGCTCAGGCGCGCTGCCGTGGACATAGGCCCGCGCCCCTGCATGGAGCATGGCCGCTTGAGACGATCGCAGCGACAGCTCTGCCGCCGCTATCCGCGCTTGAATGATTTCTCGGATCAGCTGAGGGTCTGCAAGGCCAGTGCAGGCATTGAGCTGATCGGCCACTCGATAGGTGCGCTGCCGGGCCATGTGCAGATCAGCCATTAGAGCTTCGACCTGATCATCTAAGAAACGATTGACATGGCCTAACCGCTTATTAGAGCGCTCCATTAGCTCAATACAGCTCGCCGTTAACCCCAGCCCCATGCCCACCTGGGTCAAAATAAACCCTGGGCGGATGCAGGCGACATACGCGTCACAGGGGGCTGCCAACACCCACTCATCTGGTACAAAGGCATCGCGAAATAAACAGCTAAACGTGCCCGTCCCTTCTAACGCGATGAAGTGGGCATTACACCGCAGAGACATGCCCTCCAGTTCATCGGAGACAATTGCCATCATGTACTCATCCGAATCGGTCATCTGGGCCGCGATACCAAAGTAGTGGCCTGGCCCCAGATTCGAGACCCAGGGCAGCATGCCGTTAACAACATAGCCGCCCTCTACCCGCGTTGCAGTTAAAGCGATTTTCTCAATGTCAGCAAAATGCTTCATCGGATTTGAGAGCCCCGTTCCGGCGAGGACCCGCCCGGTCGCCACCTCCGGCAACAGTTGCTGCTTCAGAGCCGTGTTCTCTGTATTTTGCAAATACCAGGTGCAAGCCACCTGACACCAGCTGATAAACCCAGTAGAGAGGCAGTCCTTAGAAATTTCTTCAATACTTTGAACGGCCACCCTTAGCCCCTTACCAGACCCCTCATAGTCAGCCGAGACCGCATGGGCAAAGGCACCCGCTGCCCCTAGCTGATGCATAATCTGCCCTGGAAATTCTCCCTCGAGATCAATTGCTTGTACCTTAGGTGTGAGTTCTCGGCTAATCGTATCGCGCAGCGGCTCAATAGCCGGATCAAGGCTTATCGAGCTTAGTTCGAGGAATTCTTGAGGGTTGGTAAATGCCTTAGGGAGAGTTTGCATGACGATGTTAAATTTTGGTTAAGGATAATAAAGACGTGCTATTTGCCGTGGACATTTGCAGGGAAATCTTCGAGTTGTTAAGACAACAGGCTCCAAGAGCGTAAATCCTGGGGCCTGTTTGAGTCTGCTAATTTGGTTACTTGGCCTTATCCAACCTAAGCCATTGAAACCGACACTGGCATGGGATTGCTCAGCGTGGCAGAGACCGGAGACCAGGTGTTGGCATGATTGACCATTTCCTCTAGCACCTCACGGTCGGCATCTCCGTCGATATCGACCTTCACCCGCACGTCGGTAAACCCAATCTGCGGTTTCTCCAATTCGCCTGTGCCCCAGGTGCTGACAATGTTAATGTCACCCTCCAGGGCAATCTCAAGCTTGGTCAGGCTAACCCCCTTAGCCGCTGCATTGGCTTGGATGCCAACCACCAGACAAGAGCCCAGGGCACCCAGCACAATCTCAGACGGATTTGGGGCGGTGTTATCGCCCAGCAGCACGGGGGGCTCGTCAATGGCAAATGCCTCTAAGTCGCGGGCGTAGTTAAGGCTGCGAAACTTGCCAGTGCAGACGGTTTTAACCTTAAGCGTCTTATCCGCAGGGTTGGCTTTGTTCTTAGCCGCCAGCTCCGTCAGGCCATCTTGGGGGATA
>JBCDDJ010000546.1:0-4336 GCA_039180385.1 Cyanobacteria bacterium P01_G01_bin.38
CCGAAGATGGCACTAGTAGCATTACCGTTACCTTTGAGCAAGGGTATGACTTAGACATTGCCGCCGTCGATGTGCTCAATCGAGTTTCCCTGGCAGAGCCTCAGCTGCCAGAGGCAGTCCGGCAAACCGGCGTCTCGGTCATTAAGCAGTCCAGCAGTGTGGTAGCGGGGATGGCCATCTTCAGCGAAGAAGAGGGGCTATACGACAACACCTTTATCAGTAACTATGCTGACCTCTACATCCTCGATAGCCTCAAGCGGATCAGCGGCGTCGCCGATGTGCAGCCGTTTGGCGAGCGGCGGTATGCCATGCGCCTGTGGTTAGACCCGCAACGCTTGGCCAGTCGCGGTCTGACCGCAACCGATGTGGTCGAGGCGCTAGAGGCCCAAAATCTACAAATTGGAGCCGGGCGCATTGGCCAACCCCCGACAGAAGACGGGCAGCT
Source organism: Cyanobacteria bacterium P01_G01_bin.38 (assembly GCA_039180385.1). Lineage (GTDB taxonomy): Bacteria > Cyanobacteriota > Cyanobacteriia > Phormidesmidales > Phormidesmidaceae > SIO4C1. Next base: position 446 of record JBCDDJ010000546.1, read on the forward strand.
CTATCAGCTTCCCCTCAAAGCGGTGGGTCGACTCAGAGAGGCCTCAGAATTTGATGAAATTGTGCTCAAATCTGGGGCAGATGGCACGTTAGTCAAGCTCAAAGATGTGGGGCGAGCAGAATTAGGGGCAGAAAACTACGGCACCTTTGCTCGATACAGCCGCCGCGATGCCGTTGGCTATCAGGTGATGCAAACCCCAGGCAGTAATGCCCTAGAAGCGGCCGAAGCGGTTAAAGCCCGAATGGCCGAGCTGAAAGAAGATTTTCCAGTTGGGCTCAATTACGAAATTCCCTACGATCCGACCCTGTTTGTGGTCGAATCCCGTAAGGAAGTGGTCAATACCCTGATTCAGGCCGTGCTGCTGGTGGTGCTGGTGCTGTACGTCTTTTTGCAAAACTGGCGAGCCACCATTGTCCCGGCCATTGTGATTCCGATTTCACTGATTGGGACGTTTGCGTTTGTTAAAGTCTTCGGATTTTCCATCAACAGCCTGACTCTGTTTGGGCTGACCCTGGCCACCGGGATGGTCGTTGATGACGCGATTGTCGTGGTTGAGGATGTGGCGGCAAAGGTCCAAGAGCAAGGCATGCGCCCCCATCTAGCCGCCATAGAGGCCATGAAAGAACTCTCTGGGGCGGTGATTGCCACCTCTCTGGTGCTCCTGGCCGTCTTTATTCCAGTGGCATTTTTCCCAGGTACCACTGGACAGCTCTATCGACAATTTGCCTTGACCATTGCTTTTTCCGTCACCATTTCTACTTTCAATGCGTTAACGCTGACGCCGTCCCTCTCCGCTCTGCTTCTGCGACAGGGTCAACAACCGGGGGGCTGGCTCGGGCGCGTCTTCGCAGTGGTGAACCAGGGCATTGAAAAGATGCGTCGGGGGTATCAATGGAGTTTGGGCCCCTTAACTCGGTTCAAACCGGTGGTCTTAGGCGTCTTTGGGCTACTCCTCGTGGCCACCGTCTGGTTGTATCAAAGTGTGCCGACCGCGTTCCTGCCAGAGGAGGATCAGGGGTATGTGATTACGATTATCCAGGGGCCTGACGGCACGTCTTTAGACTACACCGGCCAGGTGATTGACCAGGTTGACCAAGACTTTTTAACGATTCCAGAAATTGCCGGGACGTTCTCTTTGGGCGGCTTTAGCTTTAGCGGCAATACGGCCAATAGCGGGCTCTCGTTTGCGCCGTTTACCCCCTGGAGCGAACGGACAGGCCCGACCCAATCTGCCCAGGCGATTTTAGGCCAAATGTGGCGCTTTATCCCCAACGTCACCGATGCCAACGTGATTTCCTTTAACCCCCCAACCATTCAGGGCCTGGGCAGCGTCGGCGGATTTGTCTTTCAATTGCAAGACCAGGGCAATAATCCGCTGGAAACGTTTGTACAGGCTCGCGATCAGCTGATCGCCCAGGCCAATGAAGCCCCCGAACTGCAAAACGTGTTTAGTACCTACACGGCAAATTCTCCCCAATTGCTGGTTGAGATTGATCGAGACCAGGCCGAAGTGTTGCAGGTGTCCGTTGACGAAGTCCTGAATACGCTACAAATCTTCCTGGGGTCCCGCTATGTCAATGACTTTAATACCCTGGGTCGCACCTATCGAGTTTATGTGCAAGCCGATCAACAATTTCGCTCTAACCCCAAGGATATTGACCAACTCTATGTTCGCTCCGGCTCGGATCAGATGATCCCTTTGAGTAATTTGGTCACCACGTCCCGCGTGATCGGCCCCCAAACGGTGAACCATTACAACCTATTTCGCTCGATTGAAATTAATGGAGCCCCGGCCCCCGGCTACAGCTCAGGTCAGGCCATTGCTGCCATGGAGCGGATTGCCGAGAAGGTCTTACCCAACAATATGAGCTTTGAATGGTCTGGCATTTCGCTAGAAGAGCTGGAGTCAGGCGGACAAGCGCCGCTGATTTTTGGGTTGGGCATTCTCTTTGTTTTTCTGGTACTGGCGGCTCAGTACGAAAACTTTATCGACCCGGTGATCATCCTGCTGGCAGTGCCGCTGGCCATCTTAGGGGCGCTCTCAGCCGCATCACTCCGGGGGCTGCCCAATGATGTTTACTGTCAGGTTGGGCTGGTGATGCTGATTGGCTTGGCCAGTAAAAATGCCATCCTGATTGTAGAATTCGCCAACCAACTCCGGGAAGAAGGGTTATCCATTGCCCGAGCCGCAACAGAGGCCGCCCAGCAGCGCTTGCGTCCGATTATCATGACCGCTGTGTCAACCCTGCTGGGCATTTTCCCCCTGACCATTGCGACCGGGGCCGGGGCAGCCAGTCGTCAGTCTCTAGGCACTGCCGTCTTTGGCGGCATGATTGTGTCAACTGTTCTGAGCCTATTTGTGATTCCGGTGCTCTACATCGTGATCGCCTCTGCTTTTTGTCGCTTCAAAGACGGCTGTCGAAATTTATCTCCTTTGGCAGAGCCTGTAAGCGCCCACAACAATGGAGAGGTTGAACACTCTGAAACGCTTTCGAGGTTGTGAGCTACCGTGGATTTCCGTCGCTCACCCCCCTAAAGCGCCTGGGCCGCTTCTATGAGCTGATGGCGCAACCATTGATGCTGGGGCAAATTTGTGTTGCGCTGATGCCAAAACATTGAGACCGTGAACTCTGTGACATCCATGGGCGGGGGCAGTATCTTTAACCCCATCGAGCGGGCGCACTTCTCAGCCATCCGTTTGGGGAGCAAAGCAACGCAGTCAGAATTTAAGATCAAAAACGGAACTGCCATGAAATGGGCGGTTGACCAAATCACATTTCTCGATTGTTGTTGCGCTAAAAACGGGTCTGCGGCCCCGTGAAAGTCATCTCGCATAGATGCCAAAATGTGCGATCGCACAGTATACTCCTCAAGTGATATCTCCGACATGGGTTGTTCGCTACACACGACACAGACAAACTCTTCCTGATATAAATCTTGTTTGACATGCCAGCTTTTGCGTGGCAAATCAACATCTATGTAAAGATCAAGGCTGTTGTCGTCTAGCGCCTCTAAGACGGCAGCGCGGTCAATATTATTAATCCGGATGCGGATGCCAGGGGCCTGATTGAGCTGCTTGCGCAGGAGATCGCATCCTAAGGTCGTTTCGACATAGTCACTGGCAGCGATCCGAAAGTCCTCACGGGCCGTATCAGGATTGAAAGGCTCCCTCTCAAACAGCGTGTTTTGAATATCCGTCAGAATCTGGCGAATGGTTGCACTAATTTCACAGGCAAAGGGAGTAACCTCCATATTTCGAGAGGTACGAGTCAAAATGGGATCATCCAGCAGCGATCGCAACCGCTTTAGTGAATAGCTCATCGAAGATTGGCTCACGTTTAGCTTTTCGGCTGCCTTGGTGACGCTGGCTTCCTCAATCAAAACATCAAGGGCAAGTAACAGATTAAGGTCAAGTTTACGGAGATTAGTATAGTCAATAGCCACAAAAAGTCACTTCCAAATCGATGGTATCAATACCAGCTATCTATGGCATTTGTTTGACAAAACCAGCTGGTCGTCATTAGTGTACAGATACACGTTCAGGATTGGCCAGAGCTATATTTCAAAGATGTTTTGAAAGTAATTATGTCTATAAAGATATCTACAAAAGTGAAGAAATTTTTGGCTTCTTAAGTAGAATTGACAGTCGTTGTTTTGTTTGCATTTGAATCTTAATTATTAAAGATCCCATCGAAGATTAACCTAAGTTGCATAAAAGTTCTGACGGGTTGTCATCACACCGCATGAAACAAATCCTGAGTTATATCGATAACAACCTGAGTGAGAAGTTAGGACTAAAGCAAATGGCAAGCGAGTTGGGCCTAAGCCCATACTATTTCTCTCATTTGTTTCGTCAGTCGATGGGGATGCCCCCCTACCGCTATGTTATTC
>JBCDDJ010000547.1:0-4330 GCA_039180385.1 Cyanobacteria bacterium P01_G01_bin.38
CAAAAAATAGACGTTCAAGACTACCAGGCAGTTGCCGCTAAGGTGGGTCAACAACTCGCAGTCAATGCCGTGCAACAAGACCTCGAAGCGGGCATTCCCACCGTCGAAATTGATGCGCTCAAACACACCGGTCTGTTGCTATTGCCCATCCCCCGTGAGTATGGCGGCGCGGGTGCTAAATTTCCCGATGTATACCAGGTGGTCAAGACCCTGGCTAAGGCGCAAGGGTCTGTGGGGCAGCTCTATGCGAATCATGCGACGCTGGTCCATGCTGCCGCTGCCATTGGTCGCCCCGGTCAAGCTGAGCACTACTATCGACTCACCACTGAGCAAAATCTGTTTTGGGCCAATGCCTTGAATGCACGGGATGCCCGGCTGAAGATTGAGCCCGAAGGTGATAGCTTTCGGGTAAATGGCATCAAGAGCTTTGGTACGGGGGTGGCGGCTGCCGATATGAATGCGATCGCAGCCCTCCAAGGCGACCAGCCCAGGGTTTTCATCCTCCCTAAAGACCGCCCCGGCATTCGCTATAACCACGACTGGAACAACCTGGGCCAGCGTCGCACCGTCAGCGGCAGCTACACCTTTGAGAATGTCTATGTCGCTGCTGATGAACTCGTCGGGCCGCCCCCGGTCCCAGAAAGCGCTTTTCCCACCCTAATTTTCTTAGTGTCTCAACTGGGCAAAGTCTTTACCTATTTAGGCATCGCCGAGGGCGCACTCGCCGCCGCCAAAGGCTATACCACCGCCAAAACTCGCCCCTGGCTCACCTCCGGCGTTGAAAAAGCCACGGACGACCCCTTTATCCTGCATCGCTATGGCGAATATTGGACCGACCTGCAAGCCGCCATTGCCCTGGCCGAACGCGCCGCTGAGAAGCTACAAACCGCCTGGGAAAAAGGCACCGACCTGACCTTTGAAGAACGCGGTGAGGTTGCGATCGCATCTGCCAGCGCCAAAGCCTTTGCCATCAAAGTCGGTGTCAACATCACCTCTCAAATGTTTGAACTGATGGGTGCCCGCGCCACCGCCGCTCACTACGGCTTTGACCGCTACTGGCGCGATTTGCGCACCTTTAGCCTGCACGACCCGGTAGACTACAAGTTTAAAGCCATCGGTGAGTGGGTGGTGAATGGAGTGTATCCAACGCCGAGTCAGTATTCGTGAGAAGGGGACAGGGCGAAAGGAACAGGGCGAAGGGGGGGATTTTGGATTGGGTAATGAAGTTTTGAGTGTTCAATTTATATTGCTCGGCCTTAATTCAGCACTCAAAACTCAGAATTTACTCCTACCCCTGCCCCTCTACTCCCCTTCACCCTATAGCCCTTCGGGTATGGCTGCGCCTTGCCCCTTCGCCCTTCGCCCTTCGCCCTTTACCCCTCTCCCATCAACTCATCCAACTTCTTCCGCACCGACTGAATATCCTGCCACATCAGCCACTTCGGCTTACCCGGTTCCCGTGACGGGTTTCTGAGCAAATAGGCGGGGTGGAAAATTGGCATGCAGTGGCGACCGTCCCAGTCCACCCACTGGCCGCGCACCTTGGTGATGCCCTGGGTGATATTCAGCAGGTTTTTCATCGCGATTTTGCCGGTGAGCAGAATGATTTTGGGGTCCACCAGACGGATTTGCTCTAGCAGATAGGGCTTGCAGGCAGCGGCCTCATCGGTGCCGGGGTCGCGGTTACCAGGCGGGCGGCATTTAACCACGTTGCAGATATAGACATCTTTCTCAATGTCGAGCTTGACCGAGGCCAGGATTTTATCCAGCAGCTGACCCGAGCGGCCCACAAAAGGTAAACCCTGCTCATCCTCCTGTTGGCCTGGCCCCTCGCCAATCACCAAAATTGGGGCAGTGCGACTTCCCCGACTGATCACGACATGGGTGCGTCCCTCGGCCAGACCACAGCGCTGACAGCTATTGCAATGGGTCGCAAGCTGATCGAGGTTTGCGTAAGTACCCTGTGGGATCGGGATCTTTGCACTGGTGGGGATTTTCTCAAACTGGTCAGGACTAAGCTCACGGGTCGTTTCAGCTACACCGAATAGATCAATTTGCTCTTCAGGCATTGGGTTTAGGGGGCATCTGCACGAATGCTTATTTTAGAAGCAAATGGCCCGAGACGGGGAACCCAAGGGTGTGAAGGGCAACATTTATATCGTCAAACGTCGTCCCTGCTCTCCAAAAGCCCTGGAGAACCGTTGAGGCTGTCTGTGGGTACACATTAAAGAATCTTGTTGACAAGAGGGTGTTTCGTGTAGTTTATGCAAGGCTAACTCGATTCTTGGGGGTTCCTGCGGGACTTCCCAGTATCTTCTGCATAGATACCTACCATCATGGTCATCTGGTTAGTTGCTGCTCACACGCCTTTTCTCCACTCAGCCCCCATGACACCTAATCAACTCGTTAAAACTCGCCTCAGTGTCCCCGTCTTGTTAGAAAAGTCGGCCATGCGGATTGGCTGGCGCAAGCGAAATTTGCTTAAAACGATGATGATTGCTTATGGCGTCATTCTGGCCGCAGGCTGGGGTGTGATTCTCACCAAGCAAGACGTTAAGCCCAGTCTCAAGTGTGCCGCCATTGTCATGACGGCTGGCTTTTTGGGGGCCTGTCAAGGCTATGGCGCGGCTAAAGATGCCGATCGGCAGAGAGCCATTAATGCCATCGAAGACGCCCTAGGTCAGGGCTATATCGATAAGGGCTAGCCGTGTCTCGACAACCATAAAGTCTTCTCAATAAGCCCCCACGACAATTAAGAATGCCTAATTTTGGGTGAGCAGCTCTTGATAAGTCTGGATCATCCGCTGGGCGATTGCATCCCATCCATAATTTGCAGTGGCATACTGTTGGGCATTCTTGCCTCGGCGCTGGCGTTCGTCAGCCTCGGAAAGTGCCTGTTGCAAGGCGGTCTTAAGCGGCGCAGCCTCACAGGGTACCACCCACCCCGACTCGCTGCTTTGGATGTTGGGCCAGATATGCACCTGGTCAGAAATCACCACGGGCTTACCCATCATCATCGCCTCGGCCACCGCGATGCCAAAATTTTCATAGTAAGAGGGCAGCACAAACAGATCGGCGGCTTGCAAAAGCTGGGCCTTGAGATCGCCTGAGACAAAGCCGGTGAGGGTAGTACAGTCGTTCAGTGATGAAGCCTGGATTTGGGTTGCGATCGCACGTTCATAGGCCCGATCTTGGGGATTGGCCCCGCTCAGCACAAAGTGAAACGGCACCCCGGCTTGCTTGAGCTGCTCCAGGGCAGGCAACAACAGATCGAGCCCCTTTTTAGGATCGACCCGCGACATAAAGAGCACAATCGGCACCCCCGCTGCAATCTTGAACTGTTCGCGGACAGCCTGTGCTGCCTCTGCTTCAGGCTGGTGAAACTCAGGCAGGCTAACCCCTAACGGCATCACCAAATCTTGGGTGGTGAGCCCAAATCGCTCTGACACCTTGGCCTCTTGCGGACTGGTAAAGTGGATCGCCGCTGCCCCCTTGAGGTTAGCTCGCTCAAACAGAGATACATAGACCTGTTTGAACTGTTTTTTCTTTTGCAAATCCGCCGGATCGAGGGTGCCCAGGGGCCGCATGATATAGGGCAGTCCCTGCCACCGAGCCACCGACGCCGAGGCCGTGCTCACTGGTGAAAACAGGGCATGGATATGGGCCAGATCGTACTGTTGGGCATGCTGTCGCAGCCAGCTAAGTAGCCCTAGCGAAAACTTATAGCGTCGAAAGGGTGAACAGCGAAAGTAAATCACCTCGTAGCCGTCTTGGGCCACTGGCTGGTTGAGGGGCACATCCAGGGGCGGCTGATCAATGTCGCCGTTGGAGTCGGTGGTGATCACCGTGACGGTGGCCCCCTGTCGCGCCAGCCCACCGCTTAGCCCCCGTACCATCTGGCTGGGGCCACCATAGACCAGCGAAATCGACGGCACGACTTGGAGAATTTTAAGGGGAGCGTTCATAGAGATATGGGAGAAGGGGGCGGGGAATGAAGGCTACAAAGACAGTTGACCATTGGTGAGGTCAATAACTAAAGTCTTCCCCGAGGTGGCCACAGAAACCTGCGCGTCACCTTCCCATTCTGGCGAGGCGCTGATCCACCAGCCGGTCTCGGCCTGCTCGACCATTTCAGCGCGGGGGATATCCACCACCGCTTGCACATCGTCAAAGCTGTGCTGGGCAACTACCTCTCCTGACAAGTCCATTACCATCACGGCATAGGGACTCGCCACATTAATATATTCATCCAGCAAGAGCACCTCCCCCTCAGCCCCCACGCTCACAAAACGCGGACCATATTCCTGGGGTAAGGGCTGCTGCCACAGCA
>JBCDDJ010000548.1:0-4291 GCA_039180385.1 Cyanobacteria bacterium P01_G01_bin.38
ATGTGGACATCGAAAATAAAAGCGCTAGAAGCTGGTAACCAGATCTCAATTTGGCAAGACAACCAGCAGATGACCTATCGGCAGGTTATCGAGCTTTGGCAAGCAGAGAGCGCCTTTTGTGATTTCTTTGCAACTTTGCTGGCCGAGAGCCCATTTGATGCCTACTTTTGGGAGACACCCCCCGTCACGACCTCAAGCGTTATGCAGCCGTTTGAATGTGTGCTCATCGATAGTCCACAATTGGCTCAGCGACGCCCTCAGCCACAGGCCTTTGCCTCACACTTCAAAGATAATCAGGCAGTTGTCACCTTTGAGAGCCTGGGTAGAGATGCCCTGCTGGTTGCCCCGTGCCCACAGGCTGACTCAGCAGCCTATCCTCATTTGGCAGCATTCCTACGGCAAGGCCCTGCCGATCAGCGGCAACAGCTATGGCAGCGGGTGGGGACAGCCGTCACCCAGCGATTAGGGACTCAGCCGCTCTGGCTGAGCACTTCTGGGCTGGGGGTTTCGTGGTTACATGTGAGGCTCGACTCGCGGCCTAAGTACTACTGCTATCGCCCCTATCGAACGTAGCGATTGCCTGGTTGCACATTGATGAATCAGCACGCTATAGTTTTATTGTTCGATAATTTTGAACAAATGGACAAGGTGGATTATTATGGCGACGACGACGACTTCTCCAACTGATTCAGCTTTAGCAACCCTTTTTCAGCCGCTGCAACTTGGCGCGATCGCACTTTCTAATCGCATCATCATGGCTCCGCTAACCCGTGCCCGGTCTGGGGTATCCCGCATTCCCAACGACTTGATGCTAGAGCATTACCTGCAGCGAGCCAGCGCTGGGTTGATGATTACCGAAGCCACACAAATTTCTGAGCAGGCTGCAGGCTGGCAGCAAACCCCCGGCATCTATACCCCTGAACAGATTGCGGGCTGGCAAAAAATTACCGACGCTGTCCATCAGCGCGGTGGCAAGATTGTCATACAGCTATGGCATACCGGGCGGGCCTCTCACCCTGATTTTCAACCTAACAGAGCTTTACCGGTATCTGCCTCTGCGATCGCCCCCCAGGGAGAGATTCACACCCCCTTGGGCAAAAAGTCTTACGTCACCCCCCATGCCCTGACCCTGGAAGAGATTCCGGGTGTAATTAAACAATACGCCACGGCGACCCGTAATGCCAGAGAAGCAGGGTTTGATGGGGTAGAAATCCATGCGGCCAATGGCTATCTGATCGATCAATTCTTACGAGATGGCTCCAACCAGCGCACCGATAGATATGGTGGCAGAGTTGAAAATCGAGGGCGGTTTTTGCTCGAAGCTACAGAAGCCGTGGTCAATGCGTGGAGCTCAGATCGCGTTGGGGTTCGGTTGTCTCCCTATGTTGCTTTCAACGACATGAGAGACAGCAATCCCATTGCGACGTTTACCTACGCGGCGGCAGCGCTGAATCAGTTTAATCTGGCTTATCTGCATATCGTAGAAGCGTTACCGGGGCATTTTATGGCGGCAACTGGCGACGTTGAGCGGGCTACCCCTCACCTGCGTCAGGCATTCAAGGGCGCAATTCTCTTAAATGGCGGCTATGGTGCTCAAACCGGAGCCGCCGCCATTCAAAATGATGAAACGGATGCGATCGCATACGGCATTCCGTTTATCGCGAATCCTGATTTAGTTGAGCGCTTTAAACAAGGCGCGCCCTTAAATGAAGCCGATCCGGCTACTTTCTACACGCACAGTCGCAAGGGCTATATTGACTATCCGGCTTTAGCAGCGTGAGCTTAGTCAAACATAGGACGCGGAGCGGAGATGACACAGAGACGCGGTGATGTAGAGAACGCCCATTAAGAAAATTTAATGATGAATATCAATTATCAGATTGATGAAACCGTTCAACAACTGTGCGCCTGGTATGGCGATGGACATGATGGCTCATGTCCATCAGCAAAACAGTGGCGACAGGTTCTTAGCTCTGAATAGACTTGTTCGTAAATCCGTTATTTCTTGATCCGAAATAAGTTAACTCAGCCGTGTAGTCACCTTTTAATTTGGCACACTAGGTCTGGGGTTCATGAAACATTTCGCAGTTTTGATTCGGTTGCTACGCGATCGCAAAGATTTTTTAGAGGATATTCGCAAAGACGTCAAGTTAGAAAGCAAGGTGCTGTCTCTGCTGGTGTCGAGCTGCCTCTTTTTTGCTGTCTATGGGGCCATCATTGGGTCATCGAGAAGCTGGCTACAGATGATTTCGTCAGCGATCAAGCTACCGGCGCTATATCTGGTGACCTTGATGATCTGTCTGCCAACGCTTTACTTCTTCGACATCTTGTTTGGCTCAAAGCTGAACTTTCGCCAATATAGCGCCATGCTAATGACGGCGGTTTCCGTGATTAGCGTGCTGATGTTTAGCTTTGCGCCAGTTGTTTTGTTCTTCTTAATTTCGGTTCAAGATTATAACTTCTTCTTGCTGCTGAATGTCACTGTTATGGCCCTAACCGGCGTCGTGGGCATCAAACTCTTTTATCGCGGCATGCGGATCATCGCTGGCGATGAGGCCGCTAAAGACAAAATGAGAAATCGACTGCTCAAGGGCTGGCTGCTACTCTACGGGCTAGTCGGCTGCCAGCTCGGCTGGACGCTACGACCCTTCTTTGGCACCCCAGGAGAGCCCTTTCAAATCTTTCGCCCCGAGATTGACGGCAACTTTTATGCCCAGGTCTTTCGGTCAATTCGGACGTTGATGGGATTTTGATGACTAACTTAGATAACCTGCGGATCACCCAGCGGGAGCTAGACGACCTGACCGGGCTCGACATTAGCGATATTTCGATGGGTTGGGCCTATCGGATGTCGCTGTTTCAATCGGCAAAGCAGATTGGGTCGTGGTTGAGTACCCAGCTACTGACCTTTGGGGTGGCGATGATTTTGTGCGTGCCGGTGACGCTGCTGTTGGGGCGTAGTCTCAGGGGCAGCGCTCAAAATGCCAGTGTGATCGTGTTTTTGCCAGTGGGGGTGGGGGTTGCGATCTCACTCACCCTGGCCTGGGTCGGCTATCTGTTCTATCGCGGCAAACAGCTCGCTACGTTAAATCACCTGCTCGATGAAATCGATCGCTATAACGAGATTTTAAAAGCCGTCGAGATTTTAGACGAGTTGCAAACAGTCAACCCGAAAAGCCTTAACCTGGACAACCGAGAAACCGTGTTAGAAGCCCTGCACCTGACCCGCGAAAACTTAATCGGCGGGCTCATGACCGAGCGCGTCATGCGTAAACACCAGCGATTTATCGCCCGTCGATACGACCTGTTTGCCAACATTGAGAACAACCTGGCAACCTTACAGGCCTTTCAAGTTGATGCCGAAGCCGGTGAATATGGCCGCTTGCTCAATGAAGCCCTGCAAATTGGTACCAGTGTCCACCAGGAACTAAGGCAGCTAGAGTAGGTTGTCGCAATTAAATATTTGTTTTAGCGCCCTTGAATGAATGAAGACAATTAAGAAAATTGTCAAATATTTGCTGATCACCGTCACCATACTCATATCAACTACCGCGTTGATATTTCTGTTACAAGTTTACTTGAGTATAAGACAGGCAGTTTTGATATGGGGAGATGGCTACCCACTGACCAACGGATATAAGTACGCAGTGTATGACAGGAGGCGGCATCAGCTTGCAAAAACTTATACCCGATGGGAGCTTGGTTGTCATCTGAATCGTCTTTATTTCGACGACAGGTACATTGTCGGTGAGATCTCAATATGTGAGCCTCCGACGCCTGAAGTCCCGAATCCGAAGAAGCAGTACACGTATTTTATCTTTGATACAGAAACCACAACTTTTGTGCGTCACTTGAGCGAATCTGAATTGGAGACCCTGCTGAAGCGAATCGGTATTTGGGAAGATGTCAAGCTGGTAGGTCGAGGTAGCCCAAAATGGTTAAAGAAGCAAAAGCGTCGGTGATATGAAATCTGCCCACCGCCCTCTGGGGATGGCCGTCAATCAGGACATTTGAATACAAATATTTACAAATCCCCCCCTTTGTCTGGTCATCTGAGACGGGTTTGCTAGATTGTAAATTACGTGTAAACCACACCCGTTTTGTAAACCCTACTGGAGTGCCTGTTTTAAGGGCTCCCTGACGCTTTCCCTATGAAGAAAACCTTTGTCCTCGATACCAACGTTCTGCTGCACGACCCATCTGCAATCAAACGATTTGAGGATAATGAGGTAGTCTTACCGATCACCATTATTGAAGAACTTGATCGCTTCAAAAAACGCCCCGATGAAAC
>JBCDDJ010000549.1:0-4267 GCA_039180385.1 Cyanobacteria bacterium P01_G01_bin.38
ATGGCAAATGAAGCCGAGGCCCAGGCTAGTTTTTGATAGTAGCGGGCAGTTTCACCCCTAACGGGCGTGAGCACAAATCGGGCTTTAGTCAGACTCATGATCTTGGCGCGGGTGCCGTTGCGCACAATCAGGCCAAGGTGTCTCCAAAAGGCTCGATCAAAGCCGGTGACGTCGTTATCATGGAGGGAGACAATCTCATCAAAGACGGCGGGGTGACAGCGGATCGCCCCCTGCCCAAAGATAATCATCGAGCGGGTGAGAATATTGGCCCCCTCTACCGTGATCGGAATCGGCGTCGCCGAGTAGATATTGGCCAGCAGGTTGCGCGGCCCGCGACAGATGCCTGCCCCACCGAGAATATCCATACCGTCGTTGATAATCTGTCGCGAGAGTTCGGTAAAGTGATACTTGGCAATGGCCGAGACCACCGCTGGTTGTTCGCCCTTATCCACCGCTCCACAGGTATAGAGTCTGGCAGCATCCATCAGGTAGGTCAGCCCGCCAATGCGGGCCAGGGGTTCCTCAATGCCCTCAAATTTGCCAATGGCGAGGCCAAACTGGTGGCGCACTACGCTGTAGGCCCCGGTCACGCGGGAGACCAGCTTCGCAACCCCAGTGCAAGTAGCCGGGAAGCTAATGCCCCGCCCCGCCGCCAGGGACTGCATGAGCATTTTCCAGCCTTCCCCGGCTTGCTCAACACCGCCAATGATCTGGCCGATGGGCAGCACCACATCGCGCCCTTCAATCGGAGAGTTGTAGAAGGGCACCCCCATGGGGTCATGACGCCGACCCAGCATCACCCCTGGTGTGTCAGCGGGTACCAACACGCAGGTAATGCCCACATCTTTACCCTTACCCAACAGGTTGTCAGGGTCTTTGAGGCGAATGGCCAGGCCGATCAGAGTTGCGATCGCACCCAAGGTGATATACCGCTTCCGCCAATTGAGCCTGAGATAGAGCTGCTCATCGTCACCTCTAAAAACAACCCCCTCCGACTGAATGCTGGCCGCATCGGAGCCCGCTTTAGGTTCGGTGAGGGCAAAACAGGGTATCTCCTCCCCCGTCGCCAGCTTCGGTAAATATTGCTGTTTCTGTTCTTCTGTGCCATAGCGCAGCAACAGTTTTGCAGGCCCCAGAGAGTTTGTCACGCCAACCGTCGCCGTGTGGGTAAACGATCGCGATGCCAGTTTGGTCATAATGGCGCTATAGGCCGTATTCGAGAACCCTCGCCCGCCATACTCCGGTGGGATCATCATGCCAAAGAACCGTTCTTCTCTGAGATAGTCCCATACGCGAGGTGGCAGATCTTTCCGCTGGTGAATCTCCCAATCGGTCGCCATCCGACAGACTTGCTCCACCGGGCCCTCTAAAAAGGCCTGCTGCTCAGGGGTGAGGTGGGGGTAGGGTTCTTTGAGAATCCGCTTAAAGTCTGGCTTGCCAGAGAATAGTTCGCCATCGACCCAAACGTTGCCTGCTTCAATAGCGGCTCGTTCTGTTGTAGAAATCTTCGGGAAGAGTTTCAGAGCCTTGATGGCTTTAACGATGGGTGCGGTGAGGAGATGTTTCCGCAGGATGGGGAGATTGAACGCTAGAGCGAGGATACTAAAGGGAATCCAGCTCCAGAGGGGAACTTGCAGGGCACCGAGCAGTGCTACCGTATATAGCGTCCATCCCCATAGAGGTACGCCAAGATAGGCAAACCCAACAAACAGACTTACAAACCCAACAATTAAAACAATCATCAAAATAGCGGTCATCTTATTTACCCTTGCTGAAGGGGCGCAAAGCGTTGCGCCCGGTGCAAAACATTAAACAGTTTGTCAAATCTCGAGCATTTCAAATCCGAATTCACCAATCCATAATTTTTCAAGAGATACCCCCTACAGCCCATTACCCTTATTCCTCACCCACCTAAATCATCAAACTCTCAAACACCCCCGCAGCACCCATTCCCCCGCCAACACACATCGTCACCATGCCGTAACGCACGCCGCGCCGCTGCATCTCGTGTAATAACGTTGCCGTTAACTTCGCGCCAGTACACCCCAACGGATGCCCCAGGGCAATTGCCCCGCCATTTACGTTGATAATCTCCTCATTCAGACCCAACTTTCGAATCACGGCCAGGGCTTGTCCGGCAAAGGCTTCGTTGAGTTCGATTAAGCCAATGTCCTGAAGCTCAAGCCCAACCTGCTTAAGCACCTTCGGTACTGCCTCAACGGGGCCAATGCCCATAATTTGGGGCGGCACGCCTGCCACAGCGAAGCCGAGCATCCGAGCCATGGGTGTGAACCCGTGGGTCTGAACCTTTTCCTCACTCATGAGCAGGGTGGCAGCCGCCCCATCGGAAGTTTGGGACGAGCTGCCTGCAGTGACGGAGCCCCCATTTCGGAAAACGGGTTTCAGCGCGGCCAGGGCTTCTAAGCTGGTATCTTGTCTAGGACCTTCATCGACCTGGAAGAGGGTTTCGACCGTGTGGGTTGTGCCCTCTTTATAGAAAGTCTCTTTGACCGGCAGCGGGATAATCTCGTCGACGAATTTTCCAGCTTTGATGGCGGTCAAGGCGCGCTGGTGCGATCGCAACGAAAACCGATCCTGATCTTCTCGCGAAATCTCAAACTGGTGGGCCACATTCTCGGCAGTGAGGCCCATGGTGCAATACACCTGGGGCAGGTCTTCGAGCATGGCCGGGTTGGGAGCCCAGGCATGGCCGCCCATCGGGATCAGACTCATGGATTCTACGCCCCCCGCCACTATGGCCTCTGCTTGACCGGTTGCGATCGCGCTATGGGCAATGGCAATAGATTGCAACCCAGAAGAACACAACCGATTCACCGTCATCCCTGGCACCGACGGCGGCAACCCGGCCCGATGGGCAACCACCCGACCAATGTTATACCCCTGCTCCGCCTCAGGCATCGCACAGCCCATGACGACATCCTCAATCTCCTCGGCTTCCAGCCCAGGGACTTTCTCCATAGCGCCTTTGATCGCAGCCGCCCCCATATCATCGGGACGAACGTGGCTAAGTGTACCGTGAGGGGCTTTGCCGACGGCGGTGCGGACGCTGCTGACTATATAAACGTTTTTCATGGTAGTGTCTCCAGTCCGATCTCTGGCTAATCCTTTTGAGTGTTGGGGTGGTGAGAAGGTGGGGACGGTGAGGAAGGTAGAGAAGGTGAAGGCTCACCCATCTCCCCCATCTCCCAACTAATTCCTAAGTGGCTTTTTCTTCATCAACAAATGTTCAATCCGTGCCTGGGTCTTCGACTGTTGCAACAGAGGCAAGAACACCTCCCGTTCAAGGCTGAGCAGATAATCCTCAGAGACCAAAGATGGGGCGGTCAGATCGCCGCCGGTCATGACGTAGGCGAGGCTTCCGGCCAGGTAGCGGTCATACTCAGAGGCGTAGAAGCCTTGCTGCATGACGTAGGCCATGTGGTTGAGGGTGGCACGCCCCTGTTGACCGAGGACCCAGAAGTCGGTCTTGGGCACCGGGCGATAGCCTTCGTGGTCAAGGCGCAAGACTTCTTCTTTGGCAACGTAGATGCGATGATCGTTGTTCATGACGATAATGTCGCAGGGTTTTAAGAAGCCCAGGGCTTTGGCTTCTTCGGCACTGCCTGCTACGGTCGCAGTGGCGACGGTCTGAAACACTTTGTTTAAGAAGGGTTGAATGTGCTGTGGAGAAGGAGCCAACGCACGTTCGGATGCCCATTTTGCCATCCGCATGGTGCCCCCCGCACCAGGAATGAGGCCCACCCCTAGCTCAACCAGGCCAATGTAGCTCTCAGCGGCGGCGACCACGTAGGGGCAGGCCATCACCAGCTCACAGCCCCCTCCCAGGGCGCGCCCCTGCACGGCACCCACAATTGGTTTATGGAAGTAGCGGATACGCTGAAGCAGGGTTTGAAATTTGGTGAGGAGTGTTGCAATGGCATCCCAATTCTGAGCCTTAGCCGCAGTCCCCATCTCCACCAGATTAGCCCCACCGCAGAAGTGATCGCTGGCATTGCCGATCACCATACCGCGATAGGTATTGTTTTCAAGTAGATCGAGCACTGTTGAGAGCCCATCAACCACTTTGGTGCTGAGCGTATTGCCCTTGGAGCGAAACTCATAGAGCACGACCCCATCACCAATGTCGAGCAGAGCGGCCTCTTTGTTATCCCAGAGGAGATTCTTTGCAAAGGCCTTGATAAACGGCACGTGAATCTCATCGCGGGAATGCCCAACCATCTGCTGCCCCGTGGGCCCCATTACTGTC
>JBCDDJ010000550.1:0-4262 GCA_039180385.1 Cyanobacteria bacterium P01_G01_bin.38
CCCCTATCTCCCCACTCCCCACCGCTTCTATCCATGGACTTTGATAGCCAGCGCGCCCAAGACTTACTCCAAGCGCTAAAGTTGGGCGACCTGTTTGTGTCCGTGTTGGGTTGGTCTGCGCCGCAGGGGATAGGCGCGATCGCAACCCAATTTCTCAAGCAGCTCTACCGCTGTCGCTGTCTTGCCAAGCGCGGAGAGACCACCGTTTGGGAGATCAAAATTAGCCGTGAGGTGCAGCTTACGCCTCAGATCCGGGAGCGCATCTATCAAACCATTGCCAAGCAATATGCGTCGCCGCTGTTAATTTTTACCGAGGCGTCTCGCACCCGCAGTCTCTGGCACTGGCAGCAGCGGTTGGGCGAACAAAGCGTGCCCCAGAGCGTTGTCTTTATTGCGGGCCAGCCTGCTCAGTTTTGGCAGTCGCGGCTCGAAAAAATATGGGCCTATGGGCCTGATCCGAATGGTATCAGCCTGCTACCAGACTGGCTGCCCGCCGGGCAGATGGCCGACCTGACAACCACCTTTATCCAGCAGGTGCGACTGCTCTACGGGGCGATTAAAGGCATTAGCAATCAGGCCGATCGGTGGCGCTATGCGAGGCTACTGCTGACCCGTTTGATATTTGTATTTGGGCTACAGCGACAGGGATTTCTCAATGAGGGAGATATTTGGTATCTTCACACGCTGTTTGGCCAGAGTCAGCAGCGGGGGCCAGATTTATTTTTTCGGCAAGTCTTGCGACCCCTGTTTGCCCAGGGATTTGCGCTGCCAGAGATCGAGCGGCCCCAGGCAATGGTCGACATGGCGGGCAAATTGCCGTTTATCGGCAGTCTTTTTGAAAGTCCCCTGGAATTGCAATATCCAGCGGTGGACGTTCAAGACGCGCCCTTTGAATTGATTTTGGTCTGGTTTGGGGAGCCAGTTTGGGAGGTCATTCTCAATCCGTGGCGGTCTGCTGCTCTCGGGGCGGTGTTTGAGCAACAGATATTCAGCCAAACCGGCGGGGGGTATCCCAGTCATCCGCTGCTGGTGGGGCAGTGTTGCGATCGCACCCTGGCCCAATATGCCTTACAGCAGTTGGGAGTAGCGGCCAACCTAACCACCCCAGCCCTCTCGGATCGATTGTTTCAAGCCAATTTGGGGTTTTGTCGCCAGCTCATCCAAGAAGTGCTACCCCAGCTGCATATGTTAGATCCCGCTTGTGGGTCGGGTACCTTTTTGCTAGCCAGTTTGCAATGGTTGGTCGAGCTATACAGCGTCTTGATCGGTCACCTGCAGCATACCCAAGATGCCCAGCTTGGCATCTGGCTGTCGGCTCTGGCGGCAGAGCGCCCCTCCCTTGTGCAAGGCATTTACCGACGACTGTTGCAAAATACCCTCTATGGAGTTGACCGCTCGGCAGCGGCGATAGATATCGCCCAGCTGCAGCTGATGCTCAGCCTGTGCGCCAGCGCGACCACGCCATCAGATGTAGAAGCCCTACCTGCTCTGGATTTTAATCTATTGACCGGCAACAGTCTGGTCGGTTTGATTCGGGTTGACGAGCAGGGGTTTGATCGCATTAAGGTCAAAGGCAAAGGCGCTGACCCGAAAATCGACGTGTTCCAGGGCAATCTGCTACAGCCCCTGGCAGCGGATAGCTACCGAACCATTTTGGCCGAGAAAAATATCACCCTGGAGCATTACAAGTCGCAAACCTCTGTGCTCGAAGAGCTGCAAGGGATTCCTCAATATGCGCAGATGGCGTTTTTGCGCGACAGCCTCAATCAGCTCAATCGCAAGGCCCAGTCTAAGCTAAATGCCTTGCTGCTCGACCAATTTACCCAAAAACTAGGGATTCAATACCGAGAAACCCAATTAACGGAGCGACCCCAGCGGCGGTGGCTGAAGGTTGAAGATCTGGAGCTGCTACACCCGTTTCACTGGGGATACTTCTTTGCCCCGTTGATCAAGCAGCACGGTGGGTTTAGCGTGATTATCTCCGCTCCGCCCTGGGGTGCTTTTCGACCCACCCCTGAGGAGTTTTTTAAGCACTTTCAAGATATGCGCCAGGGGGACGAGGGTTTATCGCTTAAAACCTCAAAGCAGGCCCTTTTAGACGAAGATCCTGAGCTGGCCGAAGCCTGGCTGTTTTATCAAAGTCAATACCTGTTTGTGACCGATTATTTTCATCGCACTGAGCAATATGCCAACCAGCGACTACCGGGTCAACGCAGCAGCTTACGATTAGACTGGCTGTTTGCTGAGCAATGTTTCAACCTGTTGCGCCCCCAGGGAGTATGTGTCCTGGTAATGCCCTACGATCTCGCCCAGAGCGACAAAGGGATAGTTTTACGAGGGCTGCTAGATCAAGGCGGTCAGTTGAAAGTTTCAGCGCCCCTGCCCAAAGATCTGTTGTCTAAAGAGCTGATGCCCAAAGATCTGTCGCCCAAGGCTCCCAAAGCTGCCAAACTGCCGACCTTTTGTCTCCTGTCCTTTGGTAAGAATGCAGGGGGAATTTAGGTTTCAGCCTTCAGCTTCTACCCACTACCCATCACCCACTACCCATCATCCACTACCGTTCGGCTGAGCTCACGCCGAAGCCCACTACCCATCAAATCTGATGCACCGTCGATTCAACTGGCAATCCCTGATCAGATGTTAAAACCTCACTTAGCGGTCGTCGCAGCGATCTCACTGTGTCGGGTCCATAGCCAAACCGGACCAATAACTGGGGATAATTGTCTTGAAGGTCAAAGGTTCTGCGAATCTGCGATCGCACCTGGGGCACTTCGATCACCGCATTTTGTAGCGATGTTTTAATTCCCAAGGCAGTGGCATTTAGGGCAAACCGCTCGTAGGCGCGCCCGGCCTTGACCCATGCGATCGGATCGTCTGAGCGGGTGACAATCAACGCCAGCCCTGAGGCCTGCTGGGTTAATCTGGCAGCCTGGGTGGCTTCGACATTGGCATCAGTGTGGTTGAGCCGTTGGGTTCCCCACCAACGAGGCACCGTGGCTTTACCCAAACAGCGATAAAAAAGACCGTCCCGGTGATGACTGGCCTCTGTTTCATTAAACCGCAGCCATTTTAAGCGTTCGCCGAGAAAGGCTGGGTTGCTGTATTGATAGAGACTGGCCGTCTGAACCGCGTCTGAGACTGTGCGGAGTTGGCGGTAGGCTGTCAGCAACTGTATGCCAATGTCTACAGAGGCGGTCACCGCCTCTAGCTGGGCCAGCCTGTCGGGGGGCACTGGGGTACCACTATAGGGAGCATAGGTAGATCGTCGCTGCAACATCGCCTGAAATAAGTTCAACCCTTGGGCTGCTTCTGGAGCGGTTTCTGAGGGCGGCTGCAGTTGAACCACAACCGATTGACCTTCGGGAAAATAGCGCACCGCATTCCCATAACCCTGGAAGCTGGCACTCAACAATAAATTTTCGAGGGCACTGCCCAACCCAATCATCAGGGCACGCTGATCAGGGTCGCTAACCGAGAGCTGCCTGGAACGATCGGGAAAGATTTGAATGGTGTGGTCTGCGACCTTAAACTGCCAGGGTTGTGAATTGTAGTGGGAGGGGGCCAGGGTGGCGTAGTAGACCATTTCCTGTAGGGGGGTTGCTAGCCCTGGCGCTTGCCAAACTTGCTTTGACATATCGTCATAGCTGAGGGAGTCCGTTGCCTGAGTCATAATCAAGGTTGATGTTGCCACCCCCAGGGCAGATACCCCGGCAAATTTAAGCAATTGACGACGACTCAACCGGCCAGGTCGGTTGTTAGCGATGTAATACATGACATTGAGTATCCCGGAACACTGGGATAGTGGATTGATTTGGACGCGGGTAATCGAATGCGGGATTGATAGATGCCCAAACAGCCAAGACGGCAGTAATCCTATTTACCAATACTGGGTTGGCCTGATCCGCAGATCCAGAACAATTCCTCACATATGCGATCGCAAGCACTCGCTTGTGCCAACGTGGGACTGTTTTCAGATGGTCCTAAGATTCTCCATAAGATATGCTTGGAACCCCTAATTGTTTTGTCAGACGGTACTCGGGGGATCAAAATCCATTCTTCATCTATTCTCTACAACTTCCTCATCATTGAAGCCAGACTTTTCATGTCTGGAAATAAAGCTGCCGGAGTATTCTACAAAGCGGGAAATCAGGTTGTAGATAACGGTGTATCAATAGGCACCTAGGAAAAAAGCGCTGCGGAACCCCCCAGAGCCTGTATCGTACCCTTGCGAATTCAAGTTAGGGAAACGATGAGTCACACTA
>JBCDDJ010000551.1:0-4254 GCA_039180385.1 Cyanobacteria bacterium P01_G01_bin.38
CTGACCGAAGTGGGGGACAGGGGCGCTTCGCCTTTGTTAATGGCATCCATCAGATAGATGCGGCCCCGAGGGGAGTCGGTCTCTTTGCCAATGACGCGGTAGCTGGGGCAGGTGGTCAGACAAAAGCCGCAGTGTACGCAGGCGTCAATCAGATTTTGCTCCGGCGGCTCCTGGGCATCAAAGCCGTCACCCTTAGAACCCTTGCCATGATCAAACGCATTGGCTGCGCCGTTGGAGGCCAGGTCTGTCTTTAATTTCAGCTGCCCTGAAGTCTGCATCCGCGATCGCACCGTTTACATATCCTTCAGCTTACCGCGCTGGCTCTCCCTGGATTGACCGGAATTTTGATGGACTTCATTAATGAAATTTAAAGTTCTCTTGCAAAATAACCGCAACCCCCTATCCGGGGATCGATACTCAAAGTATCCCTTCAAAAAGTATCAAGAGATACAGTTTTCAGTTTTTATGAACGCGCCCCTTCTGACCGATGCCAACCGCCGCTTAGAGCGTGCCCTTAAATACGTCAGCATCTCCGACGATGCCAGCGAGCGGCTCAAGTTTCCTAAAGCCAGTCTGAAAGTCTCCATCCCGGTGCGGATGGACAATGGCTCTCTAAGAGTATTTGAGGGCTATCGGGTCCACTATGACGATACCCGCGGCCCCACCAAGGGGGGCATTCGCTATCACCCCAAGGTGAATATGGACGAAGTCCAGTCCCTGGCCTTTTGGATGACGTTTAAATGTGCGGCGCTGAACCTGCCCTTTGGCGGCGCGAAGGGGGGCATCACGCTGAACCCCAAGGAGTTGTCTAAGTTTGAGCTAGAGCGGCTGAGTCGGGGCTATATTGATGCGATCGCAAACTTCATTGGCCCTGATACCGATATCCCCGCGCCCGATGTCTACACCAACCCGATGATTATGGGCTGGATGATGGACCAGTACAGCATCATTCACCGTCGCCGCTGCCCAGCGGTAATCACCGGCAAACCCGTCGGTATGGGCGGCAGTCTAGGGCGCGCAACGGCCACGGGCACCGGGGCCTTCTTTGTCCTAGAAGCGATGATGCGTCGGTTTGATAAGCCGCCGCAAGAGACCACCGTTGCCGTTCAGGGGTTTGGTAATGCAGGCAGTGCGGTGGCCCGACTGTTGTTTGATGCCGGCTACACAGTCGTGGCCGTCAGCGACTCCCAAGGCGGCGTCTATGCCCCCCAAGGCTTAGATATCCCTAGCGTGCAGCACTTCAAAGACACCACCCGCTGTGTGCAAGCGGTCTACTGCCACGACAGCGTTTGCGACTTAGTGGAGCACGACAAAATTACCAACCCCGAGCTATTGAGTCTGGCGGTTGATATTCTGATTCCCGCCGCCCTCGAAAACCAGATCACCGCTGACAACGCCGATACTATTCGGGCTAAATATATCTTTGAGGTGGCCAACGGCCCTGTCACCGCTGACGCCGACCTGATTTTGGAAGGCAAAGACATTTATGTTTTTCCTGATATTTTGGTCAATGCGGGTGGGGTCACCGTCAGCTATTTTGAATGGGTACAAAATCGCAGTGGGCTGTACTGGGGGCTCGACGAAATCCATCAGCGGCTCAAAAGCCAGATCGTCGCCGAGGCTGAGAAAATCTGGGCGATCGCCCAGGAAAAAGCCGTTTCCTTGAGGACCGCCGCCTATGTCCACGCCCTGGAGCGGCTGAGTGAGGCCCTCAATGCTAGAGGCACTCGTGATTACTACGTCGGTTAGAGGATTGCGAGGCCCCTGCCCCCATCGTTGCTAATACCCTGCTAATACCGTTTCTAATAGATTTCTAATGTTCACTTGAGCTTTCATTAATTCACGCCCTGGGGAGATATTACAAACTAAACACAGACTGAATCTGGAGTGAAGGTGTCATCCCATACTTACCCAGTTGAATCTGCTCTCCCCTTGTGTTGATCTATGCACTCAACCCCATTACCGACTGTCATCTTAGGTGGCGGCTTTACAGGGCTATTTACAGCCCTGCACCTTTGTCACAAGCGCTATCCCCATCCGATTATTCTGATTGATCAGGCGGAGCGGTTTGTCTTTAAGCCGCTCCTGTATGAGTTGCTGAGCAGTGAGATGACCACCAACCAGGTGTGGCCCAGGTTTGCCGAGCTGCTTGACTGTGACGCCATTACCTTTGTGCAAGGCACTGTGGCCGATATTGACCTTGAGCAAAAAGAGATCAGGCTGGCGTCAGGACTGTGTTACCCCTATGGCAAACTGGTCCTGGGTTTGGGTAGCACAACCAACTACTTTGGGATTGAGGGCGCTCGCGAAAATACATTTTCTCTGCGAGATGGTCAGGATGCGATCGCACTTAGTCAGCATCTGCACGCCTGCTTGCAGAAGGCCAGTCAGACCCAAGACCCTGCGCTCAGGCAGTCTCTTCTGACCGTGGCCATCGTCGGGGCAGGCCCCGCGGGTATTGAGATGGCCGCGACCCTGGGCGATCTGTTGCCCCAGTGGTATCAAAAACTCAATGGCAACTTAGATGAGCTTCAGATTGCTGTACTCAATCGCTCTGAGAAGATTCTCAAGGGCGATATGAATGGCAGGCTACGAGACACAGTATTAGAGGC
This sequence comes from Cyanobacteria bacterium P01_G01_bin.38, assembly GCA_039180385.1. GTDB lineage: Bacteria > Cyanobacteriota > Cyanobacteriia > Phormidesmidales > Phormidesmidaceae > SIO4C1. The sequence continues at coordinate 2,613 of JBCDDJ010000551.1, forward strand.
CCTAGACAATCGTACCGTGCCCCCCAAGATCATCGCCAAGGCTGCGGTCAGCGATATTCTACCCGGCAAAGTCGTTTATCAGCAGGCAGAACAAACCCATGAGCTAATGGCAGCTACGATTGTTTGGGCTGGCGGTAACGCCGTGCATCCCTTGATCGAGGCGCTGCCCGTTACAGAACGCGATCGCGCGGGTCGGTTAAAAGTATTGCCGACGCTACAGCTGTCTGCCTTTAAGGATGTCTTTGCGGGAGGAGATGTTTCTATTTTAGACTCGCCGCTCCCCCCCACAGCACAGGTTGCCTATCAGCAGGGCGCTGGGATTGCCGCTAACCTGATGGCCCAGGCCCAGGGTGCCCCCCTCAAACCCGCCAAGGTTAATCTGCGGGGCACCTTGATGAAGCTCGGTCTGCGAGAGGGCGCAACCTATCTCTTTGATCGAGTTTTAATTGCTGGGCGACCGGGGCACCTGATGCGGCAGGGCACCTATCTGGAGTTGTTGCCCACCCCCGTGCATAACTTTAAGGCCACGGTTGAATGGCTCACCGAGGAAGTTTTCCAAGCCCACAGCCCCCAGGCCCAAACCCGAGCAACGCCGCAAACGCCCACATCTTTGAAGCGATTAGGCGACGGGCTCATCGCCGCCGTCACTGCAGCCAGCCTGATCTTGTTTTGGCGCACCGTCCAACCCACCGAATTTGCCAATACCTTACAGCCCACTGGCATCCCTATCCTCCTCGATCAGCTGCAACATGGCCGCACCCCCCAACAATCTCAAAATTAAAGAAGCCCATCTTCACCCTCTGTGGGCAATGCCCACCCTACGCATTTTCCTTTCTTCCCCCTCTTCCCCCTCTTCCCCCTCTTCCTTTCTCCCCCATCTCCCCCTGCCTCTCTACTCTCCATCCACCACCCACTACCCTCTGACAACCATGCTTCTAGAAACCGACCGTACCCTTGGCCTCCAAAGCGAGCGCAGTATGCTAAAAATCTCCATTAGCACTATGCGCATTATGCTGGGCATCTTTTTCATTCTCTCGGGCATTGCCAACTATCTGCACTTTTATGAACCCGGCGGCTTTTTTGAGACAATTACCCAAAGCAAACTGCGCCTGTGGGGATTTGGGTTTGAAGGGATTGGGCCACTCCCGGCTCTCCTATCTCTGCCCTATGCCTATCTGTTACCTGCCGCAGAGATGGTCGCGGGTGTATTGTTTGTGGTCAATCGATTAGTGCGCTGGGCCGGCATTGTGCTGATGCTGATGTTATTCAGCTTTGTGATTGCCTTTGGCCTGGTTGGCCCCAATGGTCTCGTTCCCAGCAATCAGGCCAACTGGGACAAAAACACCTTTATGCTAGTCGGCGCATGGATTTGTGTCGCCTACGATCGCTACCAGATTAACCGTCAGCACCAAGCCAACAAGTTTCGGAACTAACTATGGTCATTGTCATCCCCCTTGCAGATACCCAGCAGCTGGTTAGCATCGCCCGAACGCAAGGCTTACAAATCCCAATTCCATTGAGCAGCGCCTGTGAAAGCTACCTCGCCCCGGAAGAAATGGGTCAGATTTTGGGGTTGTTAACCCCGTTAGCCCAGACCCATGTAGAGGCTGAAACCTTATTAAAGGCCCTGACCCACTATGCC
>JBCDDJ010000552.1:0-4229 GCA_039180385.1 Cyanobacteria bacterium P01_G01_bin.38
TCTGCCCCTGATGCCCGTGCCCGACGACCTCACCTATGAGAATATTTTTCGGGTAATGATTGTGCAGTTTCTCGACCCTTACAACTTTGATGTGCGCTCCGTAAAACGCTCGTGCATTCACATTGTTCACCCCGACGGGCGACTCATCCCCTTCGACACTTACAATATTTTTTACCGTGAAGGATCCCAAGGGTATGACTTTCTTCAAAAGCGACAAGCCATGGCGTCAGAAACCGTCTAAGCAGGGACACGATTAAATAATGTCCTGGCCTGACTTTCTCGACCTGAGCCGGTCCCCTCAGGTCAGAACTCAAACCTCAAAATTGAGAACTCTCCCAGTTACAGTCAAACCTCCCCGTATTAGGAGGTGATTCATAATGCCAGAACCCTTCAAAATTATTCTCGGTGCGATCGCGACCTTTGGGCTTCACGCTGTCTTTTGGTCACTTGTGATCGTTTTATTGCTGATCCTGCCCCGTGCAGTCGCCAGCGGTCCGATTGGCATTGCCGTCTTCTGGGGACTCATGGCCACTGGCATCTCCCAGCTCATTTACATTGTGCCCATTGTGCTCTGGCTTTGGGAAAACAGACGGTTTGGCTGGATGAAAGGATTGATTGTAGGGGCTGTGATAACAGCCTTGCTCAACGGCGGGTGCTGGCTGATCTTTTTAGAAAGCAGTGATATATTCTGATTGCAGATGTCCACAGCATATCTATTGCAAACCCTGACAAACATTTTTATAGGCATTGACTGTCTACAAAAGAAATTGTCCAAACACCCCGCTCGATAAAACCCAGCTCGATACCAGATGATATTGGGTGACTTTCTAAGCTATACCGGGGGGTAAGTGCCCAAAAAATCAAAATACTTTGCCCCTTGGTCACTGATTTGATTTGGAGCAAATATGCCAGAAACTCTTGTTGTTGCGATCGCAGCCAGCGTCACCCTCTTTATTAATCTGGTGATTTGGCTATTTTGTTTTTTCACCCTGCTCTCTTTGCTAGGGCTGCTAAGTTTTACCCTAATCGACAAAGGCTTAGTTACGTTTTTGTTTTTCCCAGGGCTGTGTCAACTCATCTATATCATTCCAATTTGGGCAGCTTTAGCCCTTAAGCGTCAGTTTACGATCCTCAAGGGCAGCGCCCTCGGCGCGGCATTAACCGCACTTCTCAACGGGAGCTACTGGCTCTTTTTGAATGCCGCTTAGGAGATAAAATTCAAACGTTCTAAAGTTTTGAATTGTAAGCTTTAAGTGAGAAGCTCAAAATTCAAAACTTAGAACTTACAAGCAGTCCGTCTTCAAGAGCCAATACGGGTTGAAGAAATGGACTTGCACCGGCTAACGGCCACCAAGGGGTTGCGTGTCTCTCGTCGCTCTAGTTGAGAGCTGTTTACCTTGATGGTTATCCCCATGATAGCAAGCTGATTTAGCCTACCCTATTCGGTTGTTACCCCCTGGGGGCGTGAGATTCCCGCACTATGTAATCTTCTGTAAACGAAATGTCTAAGAACGGGGATTGTCAGTAGAGAATAGCCCTACAGGCCGCCACTCTTTAAAAGGCATTGCAATGCAACTTTTCAGCCCAAACGTTTCTCAACAAGACGATACCCAAAAACGCATTCTCAAAGCCGCGCAGCGCCTATTTGCGCGGCAGGGCTATGGCGGCACCACCACCCGAGACTTGGCCCAGGCTGCTGGGGTTGCCGAGGGCACCCTATTTCGTCATTTTGAAAACAAGAAAGCCATCCTCATCGAAGTCGCCACCCAGGGATGGGTTGAGCTGCTCACCGACCTCCTGACTGAGCTGAGTGAAATGGCCAGCTATAAAGCCGTGGCCCAGGTGATGCGCCGTCGCATGCTCAATTTAGCTGCCAATACCGACATGCTACGGGTTTGCTTCATGGAAGCCCAGTTTCACCCCGAGCTGCGGGAGCGGGTACAAACAGAAGTCATTCTAAAAATGACCGACGTGGCAGAGGCCTTTTTTGAAACCGCTATGGAGCGCGGCACCTATCGCAAAATGAACCCAAGGGTGGTCGCGCGTATTTTTCTAGGCATGTTTACCGTCGCAGGGTTTAGCCAAACCACCCTGGCCGACGAAGCCAACTCCCCCGAAGATATGAAAGAGCTGGCAGAAACCCTGGCCGATATTTTCCTGAACGGGGTCTTAGTAAAAGAGGCTTAAATAACGCCCACCCAACACTATCACTCAACACTTCAGGCACTCAATACTTCAGGCACTCAATACTTCAGGGCTAGCGCCCCAAGAAAAAACCTCCGGCTGACACCGGAGGCTCACACCATATAGACATGATAGAAATCACCCAGATGGGTTAATTTCTACGTTCGTCATCAATGAATTCTCAATTCCTAAGGTACAGAGCACTTGTGAATAACTTGTGAACGGATAGAAAGCTTTGTCAGGAATTCGTGACAAAACATCAACGTCCCTTGATGGGTACCAGCTGATCCAGGTCATCAGGGCTCACCTGGTAAACGGCCCCAAACCCAAGCACAAAGCGCCCTGAGCGCGGAGCCAGTTGAAAAATTTCAAAGTCAGCTAGCCCCTTGAGGATGTCAATAATGTCGCCAAAGCGCCTTTCAAATTGGGATGCGATCGCATCCCACCGCGCACTCTCCCGCGCTAGCACCGCTGCCCCACACTGGTAAGTCAGCCGCCGCCGCGCAAAGCTTTGCTCCGTTTTTGACTCATCCTCAATAAACAGCACACTGGCCTGCCCCGAACGCTTGAGGTTGCCCGTATGAGCCGCCAGACCGCTGACGTAGATATAGATCTGCTTGTCTGAGCCCATCACAAACGGCGCATAGCTAGCATGGGGAGCCCCATCAGCGTCAACCGTGCTCAAAATAAGGGTTTGAAACTGTGCGGGGAATACCTGATAGGCAGCAATGATTTGATCGAAGGCCATGGTTGGGTCAGGGCGAAGGGGTAGGGGCGAAGGTCTCCTTAATTCGCCCTTCGCCCCTACCCATACTAAACCTCTCGCCCTGCCCCTTTCACCCTGCCCCTTTCACCCTGCCCCTTCACGCTCCACTTCTCCGCCTGAATCACCTGCAAACTCCCCCCGGCGTAGAGTTCTGACTTTTCAACCGTCAATCCGGCTGAGCGCAGCTTCTGGGGTAAGTTAGCCTTCAAAAGCTGCCAGGCGGTTTCGGTCTCAAAGAGCCAGAGAAACATCGCCAACCCCGGCCAAAACAGCCAGTTGCGGGGGCGATGAAAATCAACCATCAGAAAATAGCCGCCGGGTTTGAGCACACGGCCCACCTCACGAAAAATCGCCTGGAGCTGCGCAGGGCTCATCTCATGCATAGCGGCGCTGGTATGCACCACATCAAACTGACAGTCGGCCAGGGGCATCTCCTCAGCCCAACCCTCTATATAGTCGGCCTCAGGCACATTGACCTTAGCCCGCTGGATAGATTTTGGGGAAGCATCTAAGCCCGTCACGTGGTCAGACCGCTGCACTAAAAACTGCGTCGTTTGGCCACTGCCGCAGCACAGGTCTAAGACCCGCATATCACGGGTAACCTCCATATTAGCCAGGGCCAACTGACGAAACCGGATCTCACCCCCCACGCTCAGGGCAGCCGTCCGCGAAATCGCATCATAAAGCCACTGATGTTGATAGCTGAGAGGGCGCAGAAAAGTAGCCATGATTTAATTTTAGAGTTTGGATTGGGGATTTTGGATTGAGAACAAGTACAATTATACCAACCTAAATGCAATCCTCTAGCTTCCAATTAGAAAACCTTTTAGGGGCCATGGTTATGCCCACCCGGCAGTCTCTAGAGCCATTAACTTTTCTCCCCTGCTTCCCTGCTCCCCCTGCTCCCTGACTCCCCCACTCCCTTCCAAAAGGATCGGTCATTACGAATTCAACCTATTCCCACTCAGCGCTAATCTTAATTAGCACTCTGCCTCAGAGAGTGCTAGTTTTTGATTGCAGAGCTAAACGAGCTGGATATGGCGAAACTGGTTTTATTTGATGAAAAGTCGCGTCAGGCCCTGGAGCGGGGCGTGAATGCACTGGCCGATGCGGTGAAAATTACGCTCGGGCCCAGGGGGCGCAACGTCGTTCTAGAGAAAAAGTTTGGTGCCCCGCAGATTGTGAACGATGGCATCACCATTGCTAAAGAGATTGACCTATCTGATCCCTACGAAAATACAGGGGCGCGCTTGATTCAAGAAGTGGCCTCTAAGACCAA
>JBCDDJ010000553.1:0-4221 GCA_039180385.1 Cyanobacteria bacterium P01_G01_bin.38
CCCGGTCAGGTAAAGATTTTTAATCGGGGTTCTCGCCGCAGCCCAGGGCTGGTCTAAACGCTCAGGAATACACGGAACCCCATAGATCACCCCGCGATCGCTGGCATCAAAATGCTCAACCGTCAGCGGGGTGGACAGTTCCGCATATTCAATCAAATCTGCAAAACCAGGGTAATGATCCTCCACCAACTGAATCAACGACGCCGTGAGTTGGGCCTTCAAATCGGCATAATCTTGTCCCCGTCGCCGCCAGGGCTGCTGCCGCCACTGTAAGAAAAAATCATAGGGAATATGGGCAATGATTTCCGCCGTATGTCCTTTTGCTAAAGGGTCTTTGAGAGAGGGAAACGAGAGATAGCAAGATTGGGAGAATTTGTCCAAGGGGGCGGCGTGTGCGATCTCATCGTGGTCATAAGATGTATAAATCCAGTGATTTTCTCCTTGAAACCCTAGCTTTTGAGCACTCTCCTTTAACCCCAAATACACCGTTAAAACACTATTCCCTTTTGGGAAAGCCTGAATCTCCGGGCGCATCGGCAGTGAATAGCTTTGCGGAATCAGCCTCATGTAGGTATTAAATACCCCAACATCCGACACCACCGTGGGCGCATAATAAGTTTCAGCAGTCCTGTCAGCGCTCTTGTTTGCCACATTTTGCACCTTGACCCCCACGGCAGTTCCGTCATTTATCAAGATTTCCGTCACGCGCCGCTGCGTTAGCACAACCCCACCCGCCTGCTCAATCACCGGCAACATAGTCTTTGCAATCGCCTGTGCGCCACCGACAGGGTACCAGCCTCCTTCGAAATAATGGGTCACAATCACACCATGAATCCCAAAACAGCTTTGGGAGGGCGGCAGCCCATAGTCTCCCCACTGGGAAACCAGCAGCGCTTTAAGGTGAGCATCTTGAAAATGGCGATCCAAATACTGTTGCGTGGTTTGTCTGGCTATTGCCCCAAACACCCGAAGACCGTTTCTCAGCAAAGGATGTAACCACGAGGGCAATAGCTCTAACATCGCGTGGGCACCAAACCAAAACGCCGCCTTTTGCACATCTTTGAAATATTGCTGGATACTGACGCTTTCATTAGGAAATTGCCGGATCAAGTCGGCCTGAAACTGCTTAGCGTCAGAATGTACAGCAAAACTAAAATCAGGATAAACAAAGGTCTCAAATGCATCGGGCATCTTTTGCCACTCCAGATGACTCTCGGTGAGATAGTCAAACACCGCCCTACCCGTACCTCCTGAGCCCATATCCCCGACATAGTGCAGCCCCACATCCCAATGAAATTTGCCTTTGCGACTGAAGCTGTGGGTAAACCCGCCTGCCGTGAAATGCTGCTCAAGCACCAATACCCGCTGTTGACGCAGCTTAGTCAGCAGGGCAGCCACGGTCAGACCGCCAATACCTGAGCCAATCACGATGGCGTCAAAGGTCTGCGCCTCTGATGGGGCCGCATCAAGATACTTTGACTGAGCCTGCTGCTGAGAACGACTATCCATAATCTCTCCCCAAAAAACTAAATGTTGACAATGTCAACTTAAAAGTAGCTCGACATGTTGGCGGCGTCAACATCTTGGGTTAAACTTTTGTATAGAAACCGCCCTAGACCATATACCCTAAACCAACGCCATGGCTGCAAAAACCTCATATCACCACGGCAACCTCAGACAAAGCCTGATCGACGGTGCGATCGCATTGATCGGTGAGGCGGGGTTTGAGCAACTGTCCTTGCGCCAGGTGGCCCGTCGGGTTGGCGTGTCTCACAATGCACCCTATCGTCACTTTGCCGATAGAGAAGCCCTGCTGGCGGCAGTTTCAGAAGAGGGTTTTCAGGCTCTGTGCTCGGCCCTAGAAGCTGCCCAGCACGGCATATCTGCTGACTCACCCCAACGTCTGCAAGCACTGGGTAGGGCCTATGTTGAGTTTGCCTTGGCTAATCCGGCCCACTATCGGGTCATGTTTGGGCAATATCGCTGCGATCTCAGCCAGTATCCAGACCTGGCAAAAGCTTCACAGCAGTCATTTGAGGTGCTCGTAGACACCATTGCTAAAGGCCAATCAGCCGGCATCTTCAGAGCCGCAGATCCAGTTGATATGGCACGGGTGGCCTGGTCGCTGGTACACGGTCAATCAATGCTTGCCCTGGATAACAAGTTGCAGATCAAATCAGGAAAAGATTTTGAAACCTTTCTGCAGTTCTCATCGCAGATGCTTTTTGAGGGTTTAGGGACTGGCCATTAAAACATTTCATACAAACGCATTGTTGGGGCGAGATTTTCTCAGCAAAGGACTGTGTGCTAAGGGCCACAGATCTAAAACTGGTCTACCAGGGCCTCCACACAGCGTTCGCAGATGGTTGGGTCGTCCTTTGACTCGCCAATGTGGATGGAGTAGTTCCAACAGCGATCGCACTTCTCACCATCGGCATCCACTACCCCGATCCCCAGCGCATCGGACTCACTGCTGTACTTAAGCCCCTTCAGGCGATCAGGACTGTCTAACAGCTCGACCTGAGAGACCAAAAACAGGTATCGCAGTTCGTCCACATGGTTGTTGTCCGCTGCAATGCTGTCGGGGGGGTTCATCGCCGCTAGCTGCTGGCGCAGGTCGATGTCTGCCACATAGAGCAGCACCTTGGCCTCTAGCGATGAGCCGATATCTTTGGCAGAGCGGGCCTGCTCGAGCACCTTATTGACCTCGTCGCGGGTTTCTCTGACCCGTGACCAAACATCGGTTAGCTCAGGATTGGCCCACTGGCTATCTATCGTTACCCAGCCGGCGGCAAAGACCGATTGGTGACCGGTTTCGTAAGGCATAAACTGCCAGATGTCTTCGGCCATGTGGGAGAGGACCGGTGCGATCGCTTTGGCCAGGTTCTCAATCACCACGGCCAGCACGGTCTGACAGCTGCGCCGCCGGGGCGAGTCATCGGCGCTGATATAGAGCCGATCTTTGGCAATGTCCAGATAAAAGTTAGACAGATCAACCACGCAAAAGTTTTGCACCGTCTGGAAAAATCGGAAGAACTGATACGACTCAAACGCCGCGTCGATCTCGGCGAAGACTTCCGTAATCCGGTGCAACATGTAGCGATCGAGAGCGGGCATCTGGTCATAGGGCACCGCATCCTTGGCGGGGTCAAAATCATGCAGGTTGCCCAGCAAAAACCGCGACGTATTGCGGATCTTACGATAGACATCCGCCATCTGCTTGAGGATAGTCTTGCCGATGGGCACATCTGACGAATAATCCACCGACGACACCCACAGCCGCAGCACGTCTGCGCCGTAGGGGGGCTCCTGCTTTTGATTTTTACCCCCCTCCATGATCACATAGGGGTCCATCACATTCCCCAGGGACTTACTCATCTTGCGGCCCTGCTCATCCAGGGCAAAGCCGTGGGTGAGTACGGTGCGGTAGGGGGCACAGCCGTGGGTGGCGACGCTGGTGAGTAAACTCGATTGAAACCAGCCCCGGTGTTGGTCAGAGCCCTCTAAGTAAAGCTCGACCGGGTAGTGTAGCCCCTCGCGCTGGTCGGCCACCGCCGCCCAAGATGAGCCTGAGTCAAACCACACGTCCATCGTGTCCATGCCTTTGCGATAGGTATGGCCGTTGTTGAGATACTTTTCGGGCAGCAGGTCCTCTACCGATAGCTCCCACCAGGCATCCGAGCCTTTCTCAGCAAAGATGCCGCGGATATGACCGATGGTTTCCTGATTCATCAGGGGCTCATTCGTCTCTTCGTCATAAAAGACCGGGATTGGCATCCCCCAGCTGCGCTGCCGTGAGATACACCAGTCAGAGCGGTCGCCCACCATCGCCGTGATCCGATTCTGACCGCTGACCGGGATCCACTCGACGTCTTCAATGGCGTTAAGGGCTTCGTCCCGGAACCCGGCGACGGAGGCAAACCACTGCTCTGTGGCCCGATAGATCACCGGCTTTTTGGTCCGCCAGTCGTAGGGGTAGCTGTGGGCGTAGGGGGCTTCTTTGAGCAGGCTGCCGTTCTCGGTCAGCGCCTCAATCACGGCTTCGGTGCCCGTGGTCAGCACCTTTAGCCCTTCGAACTGCCCCGTCCCAGCCGTATAGCGGCCCGCCTCATCGACCAGAACAATGGGCTCAATCCCATGCTCCTGAGCTGCAAAAAAGTCTTCGGGGCCGTGGGCCGGGGCGCAGTGGACCAGGCCGGTCCCGGAGTCGGCGGTGATGTC
>JBCDDJ010000554.1:0-4216 GCA_039180385.1 Cyanobacteria bacterium P01_G01_bin.38
CAAGGAGGCAAAAGCGCTGGCCCAGGCGCTCTATGATGAGCTGGGGGGAGAGTTTGTGCAAGCCGACGCCCGCAGTGAGGGTGACCCCTCGATTCGCCCGGGCCGGGTGGTGAAGCTGACCGGCATGAACAAGTACAACGGCAGCTACTACATTACCGAAACCCGTCACTTGCTCCACGAGCGTATCTACACCACTGAGTTTAGCGTGCGGGGGCTACGCGGCGGCGATTTACTCCAGACCTTGGAAACCAAAAATACTTTGCAGCCGGGCCAAACCCTGATGGTGGGTATCGTGGCCGATAACAAAGATCCTAAGGGATGGGGACGGGTGCGGGTCAAGTTACCTACCCTGACCGAAGACCACATGAGCAACTGGGCCCGGATGGTGGCGATGGGGGCAGGTCCCGCTCGAGGAGCTGATTGGCTACCTGAGATCAACGATGAAGTCTTAGTGGCCTTTGAGCATGGTGATGTCCATCGGCCTTATATCCTGGGTGGGGTGTGGAATGGTAAGGATAAGCCTCCGGAGAAAACAGAAGATGCGATCGCAAACGGTAAAGTCCGCCTGAGAACGATTAAAACCCGCCTGGGCCATACCCTTCAGTTTGTCGAAGAAGACAAAGGTGATAGCAAAAAGGGAGTTTACTTAACCACCGTTGACAAACACCGACTCCACCTCAACGATACTGAGAAATACGCAGAGCTCAAGACTAAAGAAGGCCATCAGCTCAGGCTTGATGATAAAGAAAAAAAAGTCGAGCTAAAAACTAAGGGCGGTCACCAGATTTCGATGGATGACGGGGGTAAAAAGGTTGATATTGTCTCGACCGGAAGTCTCACGACCAAATCCGGTAAAAGTGGCAAGAGCGAAAAAATCAACATCAATGGCGGCGAGATTACCCTCACCGGAGCTACTAAAATCACCCTAAAGGTGGGCAGCAGCAAAATCGTATTGAGTAACACAGGGGTAGACATCTCTGGCACCCAGGTCAATGTCAAGGCAAACGCTACCGCCAAAGTCGAGGGCTCAATGGTGGATGTCAAAGGCAAAGCTACGGTTAACGTGCAGTGTACTGGGATGACCAAAGTTGCTGGTAGTTTGTTGAAACTGAACTAAGGGACTGTTTGCCCTCTACCCTCTACCCTCCATCCTCTACCCTATCCAAACCCATCTAACTCTCAACCAACCGGAGCCTAAACTAATGGGACTGCAAGTCGTCGCGGGCGCAATGCTCAAATGTCCTTTTGGGGTTGCCCCCAGTATGCTGAATGTTTTGCCCAAAGGGCCACCGACCATGGCGTCAGGTCCGCTAGCAGCCACCATTATGGACTATGCCCCACTGGTGAATATTCCGCCCTTTGGCATGTGTACGTCTCTAGCAAACCCGACCGTTGCCAGTGCCACCGCCGCTGCTCTGGGTGTGCTCACCCCCATGCCCTGCTTACCCGTAATCCCAGCTCCGTGGGCACCGGGGTCACCCACTGTCATGATCAACAACTTCCCAGCCTTGAACAACAGTTCAAAATGTATGTGTACTTGGGGTGGTGTGATCTCTGTGTTGAATCCTGGACAGTTTACAGTCCAAATCCCCTAGCGATCTGTCTCGTCTCACTATCTCACCACCTCACCACTCCAAAAAACACTTCCGTACAAATACCAGGCTGCTAAAACACATTCTGATACGGGCATGCTTAGGGGGATTCAACCTAGGCTTCGTCACTGTTTTACGCGCATAATGGACACATATCCCCCATTCCAGCAGCAAAAGCTGCCCGGTATTTTGGGTGGGCTAGGCCCTCTGGCCCACATTGAGTTTGAACAACGATTGCTACATCATAGCTCGCGTCGGGGAGCGCGTTGTGATCAAGAACATCCCAACTGGTTGTTATTAAGTGCAGCTTCGACCCCTGATCGAACTCAAGGTTTGTTAGGCACGGGGCCAGACTGTGTAACCTCCCTGGTGCGCAGTGCGCGGCTGTTGGAAATCATGGGGGCTGGCTTTTTAGTAGTAACGTGCAATACAGCCCATGCTTTTTACAAGTCGGTGCAGTCTCAGCTGAGTATCCCCTGGTTACACATGATGGATGCAACCGCCCACTACATTGCCCAAAATTTCCCAGTGGTGCGGCGGGTTGGGGTATTGGCCACAGATGGGACGTTGCGATCGCAACTTTACACCACCAGTCTCACCCAGCACGGGTTATCTCCGATCATGCCCCCCGCTGGCTCACCCATTCAACGTCGCGTTATGCAGTCGATTTATGCCTCCGATTGGGGAATAAAAGCAACGGGTATCTGGATTTCAGATATTGCTTTGGCAGAGTTGACGGCTGCCGTCAATTGGCTAGCCCATCAGGGTGCTGAGTTGGTGATCGCCGGGTGTACTGAGATCTCGATCGGCTTAGCCAAGCTCAGTCAGCTCCCCGTCAACTGGATTGATCCTTTGGATGTGATGGCCAATCTCACCCTCGATTTTGCCTATGGGGTCCAGCCCACTCATTCTGTCGTGCCAGCTTAGGAGTTTCTAATGATTAGTTTGTCATCACTGCGCTTGCCGCCCTGGGTCTCGCGTGGGATCGTGTTAGCGGTCCTGATAATTTGTTGTGGGGGGTGGCAAATGCCCGCCCTTGCCAATCCAGTTCCCCAGAGGGGTCCTATCAGTATTTTGAAAGTAGGCAGTGAAGGCACCTCGGTTGAACAGCTGCAAACCCAGTTAAAAGAACTGGGCTACTTTAAATCTCAAATTAATGGTGTCTATGACGCCGCTACTCAGCAAGCCGTTCGCACCTTTCAAAAAGAACGCGGCTTAACAGCAGATGGGATAGTCGGCAGTAGAACCCAACAGCAGCTTATCGGTAAACCAGAACCAACCCATTCTGTCCGATCTGAAATGCCTCTGGATATTCAACGGATTCTCGACCGAGGTAAATTGGTGGTCGCCGTACTCGGTACTGATAATCCTCCTTTCTTTATGAAAGAGGCCAATACGCCAGTCGGGCTCGATATCAAAATTGCCCAGGGCTTAGCTGACGCGCTAAAGGTTGATTTAGAATTTAACCGCTCGGCAGACACTTTTAATGGTGTGGTTGATCAGGTTTATCAACTCAAAGCTGATATTGCAATCTCTAAACTGAGTCGTACCCTTAGTCGAGCCCAGCGGGTACGATTCTCTCGTCCCTACGTCACTATGCGGCAAGGTCTGCTGATTAATCGCTTGCAGTTAGCCCAGCAAACCCAAGGTAATCAGTTTATCAAGGCAATTCGCAACTTTGATGGCAAAGTTGGGGTCATTGAGGGCTCGTCCTACGTGGGTTTCATTAAGCAAAAATTCCCTAAAGCCACCATCGAAGAATATCCCAACTGGAATGACACTGTAGAAGCTGTCATGCGCGGTGATGTTCAAGCCGCTTACCGAGATGAGTTAGAAGTTAAAAAGGAGATTCTCAAAAATCCTGATGCGGCCTTGAGACTGCAAACCATCGCCTTGACCGACACAAAAGATCAAATCGCCATGGCCCTACCTTGGGACAGCAGTCATTTGCAAGACTTTGTCAACCAGTATTTAGATACCTTCAATCTAGACTATACAGCTGACCTTGTTTTAGATGAATACGCTGACTATTTAACAACGGAATAAGGGGTAGTAAGTAGAGGGTAGTGAGTAGAGGGTAGAGGGTGGAGAACCCATCACCCATTACCCTCTACCTCCCCCATCTCCTGACCCCTAACGCCTGACTCCTATCGGCCCAAGCCTCCCCCAAAAACAACACCTAATCTAACCATTATGACTATTAATCCGACAACCAAGCGACAGCCCAGGTGGTTCAGAAATTTCTCTTTTACCTGGCTAAGCAGTCCCTGGGCAATTTTGATTAGCGTTGTGCTGGCTATTTATGTAGGCACGGCTCACAAAGACTTTGCGACTTCATTAGCTCCCCTAGGTAACCTCTATTTGGGGTTTCTAAAAATGTGTGTGCTGCCGATTCTCCTGGCGGCGATTACCACCAGCATTGGCCGACTCATGCGGAGTAGTCATGCAGCCCAGTACGTTAAACGAATCTTGGTGGTCTTCCCATTGGGGTTAGTCATCACCAGTGGTTTGACGGTGCTGATTGCTGCGATCGCAGGGCCTGGGCGTAACCTGTCTGCCAAAACCCTAGAGGCATTGGGGGTATTGGTTAATGATTCTGGTGTTGACTTAGAAATGGCCTTGAC
>JBCDDJ010000555.1:0-4203 GCA_039180385.1 Cyanobacteria bacterium P01_G01_bin.38
CCATACATTCCATATTTATCATGATGCTGTTTAACATCGTCCCTGCTCTCTAAGACTCGTTTAATAATGGCCTGACTCCTAGAACAGAGCTGTTTCATGACAGATTGATTGATTAGCCACCGTTCGTCATCATCTTGAGCCTGCTGTTCATTGAACTGAATGATCTCATCAATAATGAGATTAATTTCACGTTCCGCATCTGGAGAGGACCGCCCATCGGGTTGTCTGGGCTCAGTTTGCTTGGGCCTGGTGTGGGTGGCCGAGGCCCCATTTTGGGCCACCTCAGGTATAGCAACGGGTTCAGATACCTTAGCAGGCACTGGGTTGGCGACCGGCGCAGCTGTGGTCCCACTAAAGAGCTTTTGAAACTGCAAGAATTGCTGCTTCATACTTTCAAATTGGCCCAATTGAGATCGCAACTGCTCCACCTCCTTTACCAACCCCCCGCGTTCCTGTTTAAGCTGCTCATTCTCCTGCTTCAAATAACCATTAAACTCATTGGCCATGGCCAACGATTGCTCAACCAACGACTGATTCCCACCTCCGCGCTCAATCAGGCTGATGGCCCGCTCGGCCTCAGCCAACTTGGCCTTGCCCACCTCCACCTGTCCTATGAGCGCTTCAACGCCCCCCACCAGATCATCAACCTCACAGCCCAACAGTTGAGAGATTGCAACCGCCTGCTGCGCTGCCCCCACCACGAACCCCATCGCTTCATCTTGGGACGCGATCGCAAACTGCTCCTGCCACTCGATGACCTGTTCTTTATCCTCTTCCGAAATCAAAACCCGTTTGAGTCCCATTTTCCGTACCTCTCCTTTCTCAACGACCTTATCCCCCCGAAACTCACCCAACACCAACACCCCAGGCTCCCCCAACCGAACCCCCTTCCTTCTCCCGCCATGCTTAGCAATGACCGCATCGGCAATTTCATAGTCAAAATAGTGACGCGCAGCGGCGAGCGACCGTCTCAGCTCCGTCCTGCCTTCCTCCAAGACCTTGTAATGGCCCTGAATTGCAGCCCTAAACTCCAACTCCGGCACCTGGGGTGGACAGAACCAAAAAGAGGCAATGGTTCCATACACTGCTCGAAACAAATGGGTATACAGATTGTCCTTGCCCTCGCGAGGTGACACTAACTCAGCAAAGGTGCGATCGCAAACCTGGGCGACATCATTGCTGAAATACCTGTTAACCAATCGGTTATCCATGCCTTCTGTATCCACCAGTGCTCTCAACCGCTCAACGGCATCAATCACCCGCTTTGCCTCAACCAGTGTAGGAATCTCAAAGCGCAATGTGACCGGCTCAGAGCGCCGTTTGAGCGCCCCTTCAAACCAGACCGACCACTTGGATGCAAATTCAAATTGGGCCGTCTTTAAGACCTCAGCAGAACGTCTGCCGGTGGCGACGGTGACCCCAGCCGCAATCTCACTCCACTCATCCGATGCCATCAACTCCGCTGCCAGCTGTGCGATCGCATCGGGATTCCCAATGGGCTTAGCCACTCGCCCCGCAATGGCCTCTTCTGCGGGCAGATTGATGTCAGTCCATTCCGCCTTGCTAAAGCCCACATGGGCGAGCGATGGATGGTTGGGATTAATTGCTTTAATCACCTTTCTAACATCGGTGATGGGGTTTTTCTGCTGACGCAGCGTTACCAATCCCCGTTTGGTCATCGCAGCCTTAATCTCAGTATCCCACTGCTGGGCGAGCTGATGACCTGCCGGTGTATCGTCTACAGCCAATAGTTCAGGCAACCGCTTTCTGAGCAAGTTTCTGAGCCAGGAGGTTGAGGCGGTTGAGATCGCGTCTTCCAGGTGAGGTTCGAGTCTTAATGGCATGATGCTCTCTTGTCCAAAGGCGTAATTTGGTGTTTTTTTTCAGCGCTTTCCCAAGCTGCATCTGTGGGACTGGCTAAAAGGCCGAGACGATGGAATATTTGGAGTTGGTAATCTCGTGCGCCTCGACAGAGGTGCGTTCCTATTTGGCTGCTCAGTCTGGGATGATGGCAAAGCTGGCTGGCTGATGTTAAGCATTGCTGTTGTATCTTTGCCACTAAATAGCGGTCAGGATGTCTGCCATGCTCATCCGTGCGGAATGGACAAGTGGCGCATTTCTTAGACATGACAGGATAGTTTTGGATGTCAATCATTTCAGTCAATCATTTCAAGTGATGTGGTTGAGAGCGTGAGCGATTGTTTGTCAGGGCTTGAAGAGATGCCCTTTCTTTAATTAAACTCACTATATCTATACCTGTATATAAAGTCAAGTAACTTATATGCTTATTTGGACAATATATATAAATAAGCTAATTATGTATGGATTTAAGCAGTTCCGAATCCAATTGGTATAACAAGGGCACCAACATTGTGGAGAAGCGGAAAGTACGTTCTAGTTATGGATTAAAGATTTGGTCAAAGATAGAGCGTTTGATGCGGAAGCGAATGTCGATTAGAGCCTGATAGAGGTCATCGAGCGGGATGATGGGAATTCGATGTTCCTGACGTAACTTGCGAATAACGGCGAGGGTGCCTTTAACATTGAGCCCGAGTCGCAAGGCTTCGCGACGTGCCGCGAAATCGTCGAGTAGGACGATATCAGCCGATAGTTCTAGTGCTAATGCGATAGCTTCTGCTTCGCCCTTACCGAATCTCAAGGTTAATTGACTGACTAACCTGGGTAGGTGAGTTTCTCTGATTTGCAGTTGTGAGGTTTTAAGGAGTGCTTGAATCTGAGCGGTGGTTTGGTCTGGTTTTGTGCTGATTTCCTGGACGACGGCTTCGGGGATATAGAAGGTTTGCTCGTCTGTAATGAAGGCCTCTATGTACCCCAATTTAGCTAAGAAGATTAGGGGCGAGGAGTTAATGACGATTTGCATGGGTTTGGCCACTACCAAGCCTGTTCGATAGGGATATCAGCTTCAGAGAGATAGGAAAAGTCCAGGCCGATAGAATCGAGAAGTTCAATCAAGGTGTCGGCTTCAAGGGTCATGATTTCGGCGGCTTTACGCAAGCTAATCAATCGAGTTGCTAATGCCCCAATGACGAAAAGAAATAGTTGCTTTTGTTCATTGGCTTGGAAAACGGGTAATTCAGCGGCAACTTGCTGTAAGACTTCGTTGGGTGGCATGGGTTTAAATGTCTACAGTGGGCTTTTTCTAAGATAAACGATGTATTGAAGGAACCGCCTGTATTATCTGGGTAGCATCGTATCCTTTGGGAGTGCTGAACCCTCCAACCGACTGCGATCTCACCTCTAGAATGCTTTCCAGCTAACGATATGATGTCACCTATAGCTTTCCATTCTTCAGGCGTGAACCCCACATCGGCCAGCGCTGGATGATTCGGGTATCCCCAGCACCTTGGGTAGCTCCTTTCTGAGCAAGTTTCTGAGCCAGGAGGTTGAGGCGGTTGCGATCGCATTTTCAATATCGCTCATGCCTCTCGAATCCTCCAATTAAATGGCTTCATAGCAGGCTCGTCAGGGGTAAACTCATCATTTTTTTCGTTTCTCCTCATGTAGGGCGAGTTACAAATCAAGCTAGTGAAGCGGCAACTCGAATCTGAACATGTTCTTTTCTAAATTATATATAATATATCTAGTATCAACAGATATATATAGATAGTGATTAGATGCCTATATCGGGGTATGGCAACGATCCTGACGAAATCGGTCGTCCTCGTCTGAAGCCATTGCTGTGAATGCGTTTCATTTACACTACATAATGTAGTATTAAATTATTCCACCCTATAAAATAGATTAACTTGGTATAAATTCTTACATATTTATATGTAAGGAGATGAAGCGATGCCAAGTGTAAGCGATACGGCGTATCCGCGCCTAAAAAGCAGCCCAACGGCCAAAGAACTAACCCGCCTATACACCCCGAGTTCAGAAGAGCAGGAATTAGCGGTTCGAGTGACGCAAACGGGGACGATGCGGTTAAATTTCCTAGTCTTACTGAAGACCTATCAACGCTTGGGCTATGGGGTTCCCCTCTCAAGTGTCTGCGCCCGGATCATCCGCCACATCGTGACGAGTGCGCAATTGACCACAACGCAATCGGATTTACAGCAGTATGATTCGTCAAAGACCCGCCGTCGCCACCTGAACATTATCCGTGAGTACCTTCAAATCAAAGCATTCAACGCGGCAGCCCACGCCGTGATGTTGAGCGCGCTAGAGCTAGGGGTGGAAACG
>JBCDDJ010000556.1:0-4192 GCA_039180385.1 Cyanobacteria bacterium P01_G01_bin.38
AATACGATCTCGCCCGATATCGGCTGTAGCTCGTCCACAAAATCGTGACTCTTGGACCCTCGGGTCAAGAATCGACCCATCGGCCCCTCGCTGCCGATCTCGGCATTTTGGCGCTTTGATCGAGCCAACTTATGGGATGGGCAATCGCTCAAATCAGGACGATGCCCCTCTCGGGTATGGATAATCGTCACCGGGGTTTGTCGTAATGCTGCCAATAAGGTTTGCAAGGGCTGGATTGGCTGCTGGGTCTGGCTGACGTCAAACCCCTTACCATCGGCCCAACCGCCAGGGGTGCAAAAGTCATTTTGCATGTCGATCACCAGCAGGGCGGTGTGGGCCAGGGTGAGTGTTAGGGGGTAGGGCTGGGCTGGAACGGTGATTGGGGTAGTTGGTGGCATGTTGTGTGAGGGGGTGAGGAGGTGAGTGAGTGAGGGAGTGAAGGGGTGAGAATGGGAATTATTGTATCTGTAGTGATGGATACCAGGATGAAAGTTCGGTCTTATCAGGATCTAGAGGTTTGGCAGATAGGGATGACCCTGGCTGAGGATTCCTATCACCTGACAAGTATGTTTCCAAAGGAAGAACTTTACGGACTTACCTCACAAATTCGTCGGGCTTCTGTCTCAATCCCAGCGAATATAGCGGAGGGCTATGGGCGGGAAGGCCGTCAAGAATTCATCCGTTTTTTGCGCATTGCCCAAGGCTCTCTTAAAGAACTTGAGACCCATCTAATTTTGACAACCCGAATAGGAATCGTTACATCGGATCGAACCAAGCCCGTTCTGATGAAATGTGCTTCTACAAGCAGAATGCTCAGAGCACTCATTAACTCCCTTCAAAAGAAAAAATAATCTACTCACTACCTCACCCCCTCACCTCTTTACCCCCTCACCCCCTCACTAGCGCAGCGTACTCACCCCCTCACCCTCCCTGTACCTCAAAAAAGTCCAACAAAAACAGCGCATAGATTTTGGTCGCCGCGACGACTTTCTCCATGTCAATAAACTCATTTACCGGAGGCCAACCATCCTCCCCGGGGCCAAAGGTAATCGACGGAATGCCACTGTGGGAAAAGCGCAACGTATCACAGTAGGCATTTTTGCGATAGAGGACCGGGTCTTTACCTAAAATCTGCTGATAGGCTCTGGAGAGGGCCTGCATATGGGCTGCGTCTTCCGAGACTTCAATTGAGGCAGGCACAAAGGTTTCGCCCTCTACCTGGGTAATGGTGGCTTGAAAATTTGGATCTTCAGCCTGGAGTTCGGCGATCACCTTCTCCATGTCTTGCACAATTGACGCGTAGGTCATCCCTGGCACCAGGCCAATCACCCAGACCCTGGCCTTACAAGATGGGGGGGTAAACTGTCCCTCACCAATTTGGCCCGCTTCAATTTTGACGGGACAAATGCTGGGTTGAGTCGGCCCATAGATTTGGGGAGATTCGTGGGTAAAGGGGGTCTTGCGTAGGGCTTCGATCAGTTGCGCCATATGCAAAACCGGGTTGACTCCCTCATCGGGTCGCCAGATGTGAGATCGCACCCCCGTCGTCTCAATATCCACCAGACAGAGACCCGAATGGGCCAGGGCAATCCCAATTCCCCAGTCATCGCCCTCGGTCCAGGAGGTGGGCTCTGCGGTGATTTCATAATCGGCGGTCAAACCGTACTCATTCAACAGATGCAGCGCCCCCGCCCTGCCGTGGCGTTCTTCGTCTACCGTGTAGGCACAAATCAGCTCACCGTTGATTTTTACCCCTGCTTTGCGGAGTGCCTCAATGGCAATCAGTTGACAGGTCATATTTCCCCGTGTATCGGAGGTGCCGCGCCCGTAGAGATATCGACCATGCAATGTAGCATTGTAGGGATTATGGCCCGACATATTCCACTCTTTGGGATCACAGGACGGGTACGTATCGAGGTGATCATTAAAGATCAGCGAAGGCCCTTCTAACCCATCATTCCAACGCCCCACCACGTTTGGGCGTCCTTCAATGGCCGACACCCATTCCACGTCTAACCCGAGGGACTGCAAATGTTGCCCCACCTGTTTAGAAATGTCTTCCTCATGGGCCATCGGCGCTTCTGGATCAATGGAATTGCCGCAGCCCGGTTGCCCGGTCGGCACCAGGTCCTTGATCAGCTGCACACATTTTTCAGTCGTGATCTCAGCCAGGACTTGTTGTTGTAAGGGAGTGAGGTCTGATTGAGTAGAGAGGGTTTGTAACATAGATTAAGCTCCGATAGGAAGGGTAAAAGGGGAAAAGGCGCTAGCGTCAGCCATGCCCGCAGGGCTATAGGGCGAAGGGCGAAGGGGGAAAGGTGAAGGGGGAATGAGAAAGATTAAGGGGCAAAGCGAAGGGGGAGTAAGCGTCAGGTATATCTGTAGGAGAAAGAGGATAGGAGGCAGAGAGAATGGGTAATGGGTAGTACTCAGTACAATAGGTTTGCCACTCACCGATCCCCCCCTTCGCCCTGTCCCTTTCGCCCTTCGCCCCATAATCCCTTTTGCCCTTCGCCGTCAATCTTCGATTGACCATCGATATTCGATTGACTCTACCCCTGCCAATGGACAACTCGTCTGGAGATCAGTCGGAGGATAAAGTCTGAGATGACGCCAAAGCAGCCGATCATTAAAATGCCGACAAAGAGGGCTTCTACATTAAAGAAAACGCTGGCATCCTGGATGATGTAGCCAATGCCTAAATCTCCCGCGAGTAGCTCTGCGGCGACCAAAATACCAAAGTCGACGGAGAGGGCAACTCGCAGGCCGGTAAAAATGCTGGGCAGCGCGGCGGGAAAGATTACATATAAGAAGATGGCCAGATCGTTCGCGCCCAGGGTGCGGGCTGCTAAGATTTTGTCCCTGGGGCAAGACTGCACCCCCGCCATCGTATTGAGCATGACAATCAGGGCTCCGGCGTAGAGGATGATCAAGATTTTTGACACTTCGCCAATGCCAAACCAAAGAATAAACAGGGTGATAAACGCCAGCGGTGGAATCGGTCTAAGAATCTCGGTCACGACATAAAAGGCAGCTCGGACATATTTGTAATAGCCCATCAGCAGACCCAGCAATAGCCCAACCATCGTGCCAACGCCAAAGGCGGTAAAGACTCGCCGCAGACTGGCCAGCACATGCGCTATTAGCGGCGTGCCAGCATAACCCTTATTGACCATCGCAAAAAACTCTGTGACAATGCCAGATAGGCTGGGCAGAAACAGCTCATCAACCCACCCCTGGCGGGTGGTGATCTCCCAGAGGATGAGAATCAGGGTGGGGATTGCGATCGCAACACAAAACAAAGCCCCCTTTTCCCGCAGCTCCTGGGTTTGCAGATCCTGTCCTTTAAAGGCAGGCACTTCACTTTTTTTGGATGCCTTAAGCTGCATAAATCTCCCTACCCAATCGCCTTCATCTTCAAATAAAGATCGGTTCGATACTGATTAAACGCATCCGAAACCCGATTCATCGCGGCATAGCGTGGCTCCGGCAGGTGAATCGCGATCTCATGGGAGATTCCCCCCAGGTTGCGATCCAAAATCACGATGCGATCGCTTAAAAAGACCGCTTCTTCAATACTGTGGGTAACAAACAAGATCGCCCCGGCCACCTGCTCATGGAGCTTTAGTAACTCCTCTTGTAAACCCTCACGGGTCTGCACATCCACCGCCGCAAAGGGTTCATCCATCAACAAAATTTCTGGCTGTACCACCATCGACCGGGCGACCGCCACCCGCTGACGCATCCCCCCTGATAGCTGATAGGGATACTTTTTCTCACTGCCCCGCAGCCCCACCAGCTCGATAATGGTTTGCACCTTTTGCCGTTTCTCATACTTTGAGAGCGACTGAAATCGAAACCCAAAGGCCACATTTTGCTCAACCGTCATCCAGTCAAACAGAGCATTGCTCTGAAACACCACCCCTCGCCGGGCAGACGGCCCTTTAATCAGCGCTCCACCGTGGGTCACCTGACCTGACAGCGGCTTATGAAACCCCGCAATCAAGTTCAAGATGGTTGATTTACCACAGCCCGACGGCCCCAATAGCGTTAAAAACTCGCCCCGTCGGATACTCAGGTCAAAGTCTTGCAGCACTAAGCGCTTGCGACTATAGCCAAAAGCAACCTGCTCTAGACAAACAATCTCATCTTGAGCTGATCGCCGGTTTTGGAGATCTCGCTCAAGCGGACT
>JBCDDJ010000557.1:0-4174 GCA_039180385.1 Cyanobacteria bacterium P01_G01_bin.38
CCAAAAACCTACATCATGCTCCACCCATCAAGCTAAGATGGGAAATATCACCAAAAGTTCCTCACAGCGGCAACGTTTTGTCTAAGGGAGGCTCCCAACCTCAGCAAACGTCTAGACCTATGCTCAGGGGGTTGCTGTCTAATGGCTGTAGCCACCAGAGCCTAGGGGCTCGGCTGGGGCTGCAGGATTTGACACTGTGGGACCTTGGCATGGACCCAGCTAGCAGGTGAATCTAGCGTTGCCGAGACAAAGTTTTTACAGGAGAGCTCTCGCCCGAGCCAATCACCCAAGATAGCCAAATCCTGATCAAATTTCGCCTCTAGCCAGGCTCGCTCACGATCAGACAGCCGTGGACGCTGTTGCATTTGCCAAAAACCCTTGACCCAATCACGGGTTGACTGAGGGACCAGATGACGCCGGATATCACTCAAAATCGGTGCGTTAACCAGGGCATCTCGCCAAGCACTCTTACGCATCCGTTCTCTGGAGGCGTGTTGATGCTTTAGGTCTCGCTGCCAGCGAGCCGGTTGAGTATATCCAATAAATTGGCAAATCCGGTCAAATTCTTGATCAGGATACTGTTTTAGCCTTTCAAGAAACACGGGCAAAACATTCTCTGAGCCAAAGGTTTCCAAGTACGGTCTAAGCTGCATGCTGTACAGACTGTACTGATACAACTCAGGGTGATGCTCAAGTGCTTGACTCAAGCCAACCGAGATCGCTTTTTGACTCCATTCGTGAATGTATTGAGAAATCAAACGCTCCACCGGGTGCCGCATCACATAAATCAGCTTTACCGTTGGCAGGTATTGATAGATTCGCTTGACCGTGCTGGGATAAGTCGGCAACTTCGTGTAGTGAGTGCTAGATTCGCCACAGATATCGCCACGACTCGCAATCTCAAACAGGCTCTGGTAATAGTCTATGCCCCGATCAAATTGGTCATCGTCACTAAAGAAATTGGGCTCCTTTGGCTCGCTCATGAAAATGCCTGCCTGAGCTTCAAGTTGCTCATGCAGTGTCGTCGTCGCGCATTTCATTGCGCCCATAATGATAAAGTCTGGGGCGTTAGACATGGGTGAGGCTTTGATTTACACTCTAAATCATTTAAATCGGTCAGTACTCATTGGGTATTGATGATATTGCAAATCAAAAAGTTCCGTTGTCCTCACGACAGCTGATAGGAATGTATTGAATTTTGAGGAAACCATAAAGAACGACAATTGTGTCGAGTTGAGGCATAAATATTTCAGGACTTATGGTATTTTTGCTAGTGTACTAAGTCCTGCTAGATGTAAGGTCTCTGGGGAGGTAGTTTACCGAGGGTTGAGGCTTTCCGATCACTACCATGAGAGGCTTTTGCCTTCTTCGCTTCGATAGATGCACGCTGGATGTGCTTCCCCTAAACTCGTATCAAGTCTCTCATGTATCCTCAGTTTTTGAGTCGTATAGTTTTTGAGTCGTAATAGTATCTGCACTTGTTTGTTGATGGGCATCGATGGCTGGGGCAAGGCTTGTCGTGAAAATGCTTTGAGCCTTATTGTCAAGAGGGCCATAGGGTTAGCTGGTGCTATATCTGTGAACTTACGTCTTGTGAACTTACGTCTTGTGAACTTATATCTGTGAACTTAATGAGGTCAATTTCTAGGCAGCTTGACTTATTGACTGATGATAGTGGTTAGACTTCAGGGGGACACTATGCAAGCAAATCCAATCCGTCTTCTGTTTTTGGCCGCGACAGAGCAACATCTTGAAAGTTTGATGTCTGGCGACTTGAGCCTGCCTGCTGAGCTAGCCCACAGTGTTGAGACACTGACTCTGCTGAGTTTTGAGTTCCAAGAAGTCGGCGTTTTAGGGTGCACATCGGAGAAAGCCTATAATGAAGTGCTTGGAGCTGGGTTTAGGGTGATTGGCAGCGGCTATATGCCCCCTCTCAATCCAAACGCCATCCTTAAGTTGGTAGTAGATTTTTGCCCGACTCACATAGTCTTGCAAGTACCAGATAGGGCAGTTCTCAGCTGGGCTATTCGCAATCAGATCGAAGTGATTGCTCTATTTAATAATCACACGATGAGTTTCCCATTAGACCCAAATTGGGATATGACTCGGATAGCCAGTTTGTTGAATCATCCTCTCGTTTGCTGGGTGGCTGGTCAGGGGCTAAAAGGTTCAGAGGCGCTACAGCAGGCCGGTGTCGAACCCCAAAAAATTATTCCTTGGGTCTGGCCCCATTTGATGGAATCACAGGTTCAACAATCCAAACAGTTAGACATTGCTGAACAGCCATTGCGCCTGCTTTATGCAGGTCCTATTGTCTCTACCAAGGGGGTGGGTGACTTACTCATTGCAATGGTTCAGCTGCGCTCTAGGGGGCTTAACGCGACGCTTAAGCTGATCGGTACGGGTGAAACTGACCGATTTCGTACCCAGGTGGAGAAATTGAGCCTGGTAGGTAGCATCGAATTTCTCGAGACGGTGCCTGAACAAGGATTTAAGGACTTATTTGATCAGACTGATATCTTGGTAATCCCTAGTCGACATGAGTATCCAGAAAATAATTTGAATCTCATCGACGCTGGGCTCTCTGCCCACGTTCCTATCGTGGCCTCTGATCATCCGCTGTTCGCCGGACGGCTGTACCACGGTGTGAATGCAATGATCTTTCCGGCTGGTAATTCTCGGGCACTCGCCCACCGAATTGAACGTCTAACAAGCCAGCCTCAACTGTATCAGCAACTATCAGCGTCTTCTCAGCTATCCCACGCCCATATCCAGCAACTGGTGCCCTGGGCCGATGTGATTGAGCATTGGTTTGAGCCTAGCGATCGCAGGGGTTTGTGGCTGTCTGAGCATTGTTTAACCTCAGGGCGTTACGCGTCTTTAGCTCCAGAGGCTACTTATTTTCGGCGTTCTGCTTAGTTTTGTGTATACCGCATCTCTTGAAAACAAACAGGATTCCAATCAGCAACGCTATCTGACGTTGTTTGAACGAGGCTATGCCATTGTAAGTTTGTTATTTTTTACACCGGGGCTCGGCACCATTTTCTCAGACGACCCGGCGATCATGTCACCTCTGCGCTATCTAATCTTGCTACTAGCGGGGCTGTTTGCACTGATGCGATGGCGTTCGACCCTCAGAGCCGTTCAAAGAGGGGGCTTGATCTGGCTGCTAATTGGGCTCACTATGATTTCGGTTATGTGGTCCAACTATCCCGACCATGCCATAGAGAGTATTCGAGGAGAAATTTTGCCGCTGACCAGCTTCAGTGTTTATTTCGCATCGCGATTTCACCCCCGTGAGCAGCTACGCTTACTCTCAATAGCCCTGGGCATAGGTTCCCTGATATCCCTCTTTTATGTGTTTGCTATTCCCTCAATCGGCACGCATACCTCTGGGGCTTTTGCGGGTGCCTGGAAAGGGATCTATGGTCAGAAAAACAGTTTTTCAGCCTACATGACGATTACGCTAGTGACATTTTTTGTCTTGAGCGTAAACAATGTAAATCGTTTTGAGAGGTTGATTTGTCGCAGCTTTTTGGGGTTGTCTATTGCCATGGTGATTTTATCAACTTCGAAAACCGGCCTGGTTGTCTTCATCACTATCCTGTTTTTATTGTTGGCCTATCAAAGATTTAGGTGGCAAGGAAAACGAACCGTTTTTTGGGTAGATGTTGCTACCCTGATTGCGCTGGTAGCGGGTTGTTATGTCTTTAGCAATTGGGAACTGCTGATTTCTAGTTTAGGACGCGATCCGACCCTCACTGGGAGAACCCTTATTTGGGAAGGGGCTTTCGAAAAACTGGATTCTGATCTGTGGCTTGGGTTTGGTCGTGAATCATTTTGGTTGGAGGAAAATCCTTTATCCCGTGGCTTTTCGGGATTGCATGATGGCTACAGGCCAGCCCATGCCCACAATGGATTTATTGACCTGATCGTTGATTTAGGCGTTGTGGGTCTGGTGATCTTTTTGATTGGCTACCTGGCAACGTTTGCTCTGGCGTTAAGACGCTCATATCTTGCCAAAACCCCAGAGGACTTTTGGCCCATCGCTGTGATGCTGCTAATACTTGTGTACAATATGACCGAAAGCTTACTGATGAAGCGAGCAAATCTATTTTTCGTGCTATATCTTATCAACTTTTTTTCATTACGGCTTTGGCCTAAAAGCTCCTCG
>JBCDDJ010000558.1:0-4148 GCA_039180385.1 Cyanobacteria bacterium P01_G01_bin.38
CAGTGTCTTTTAAGACCGCTGAAGCGTTGCCCGTTGCAGCCTCCACAGTGAGGGTTGTGGCTGCTTCATCAGAGCCGCTTTGGGGCAACAAAGGGAGCAGTACCGTCACGGTGGTGCCCTGATCCTCACCAGCACTGTAGAGGCTAATGGTGCCCCCCATCAGTTTCATAAAGTTCTTAGAAATGGCGAGACCTAGCCCCGTGCCCTCATAGGATCGGGTATGGGAGCCATCGACCATGGCAAAGGGACGAAATAGCTTTTGTTGCTGGCTCGGATCAATGCCAATGCCGGTATCTTGGATGGTGACTCGAATGCGGGGCAACGACACATCTAGATCAGGGGATGAGGATGAGGCCGTAAGCGTGGACGAGGCTTGACTAGTGGGCTCCGTGGCAGAGTCCTCCGGGGGAGGTGCTTCTGTATCGACGGTGACGGTAATACTGCCCTGGGGGGTAAATTTCACGGCGTTGTAGAGCACGTTTAGCAACACCTGCTTGAGCTTACTAGAATCGGCTTTAACCATCAGGGGGGCGTCCAGATCAGGGCGTACCAAAGTTAGCCCGTTTTGCTGAATCTGTAGCGTCTGCATATCCATCACTTCTTGCAAAATGCGGCGCAGGTCAACCGGCTCTAGGGCCAGGACGACAGTACCCGACTCGATTTTGGCAATGTCGAGAATATCGTTAATGATTTTAAGCAAATGAATCGCCGCATTGTCGGCGCGTTCGAGAAATTCTAATTCTTCGGTGCGATCGTCGCAGCAGTCATCACGCACCAGGCGAATGCAGCCAATGATGGCATTGAGTGGCGTACGTAGCTCATGGGAAGTGTTAGCCAAAAACTCATTTTTGAGCTGGTTAGCCAGCTGGGCATCTTCCCAGGCCTGCCTAAGCTCGGTGGCACCGGCTTCTAGGCGGCGGAGCATGCGCTCCAGGACCTGGCCGAGATAGTCAAGCTCCCAGATGCTGGCGTTGCGGGGGGCGGGTTTAAGTTGTGACAGGTCTTGGACCTGCTGTGAATAGCGGATCAATCGCTCGACTGGCAAAGAGAGACTACGGGCTACGTATAAGGCAAGCAGCACATTGGCAATCAGCAACCCCAGGGTTAACAGCACCAGGATGCGACGGATTTCTTTGAGGGCATGGAGTGCCTCCGGTAGGGGAGTTACCGCCAGAACTGTCCAGGTTTTTTCTTGGCTCGGGGCGACGGGCAGCTGCGTCCCCTGGTAGCCTGCTAACCATTCATCCCCGGCTTCTTGAAAATTAAACAGGTGTAAGGTGCCCTGGTAGCCTGCTCGCACACTGGCGATAATGCTGTTGAGCCGATCCTCAGCGGGGACACTATCAATGGACTTGCCGATCACATCAGGGTCAGGATGCACGACAATTGTGCCTTGGCTGTCAATCACGACCGTGTTGCCCACGAGGGAGCGTGGATTGGTATCTTCTAGTTGGGAAAACCCAACGCGGGCGGTCAGGGTATAGCGCAGTTGATTAGTAGGGTCGTAGGCTGGTGTTGCAATCACCAGATTAATCAGAGACACGGCGGTTGGATCAACCGCCGTGGACATAGACCGCTGAGCAGCTTGCAAAGACACCAAGGAGAAGGTGGGACGAGGCAATGTATTTTGTTGCAACCAGGGGAGTGGTTGGGCATCGTCCAATAGTGGCTGGTCACAGGTGCTCAGGACGACTGCCCCCTGAGGATCGCTCAGCTCAAAGCAATTGACTTCGTAGGGAACGATTTTGGCAAACTGCTCGAAGGCCGCTTTGATATCGGTCAGACTGCCAGTGGTTAAGGCTGAATTCTGCGCGAATAGCTGCAAATCGCTCTGGGCCGTTTTGACTTCTTGATTGAGCTCATCGGCTTTACGGAGAGCGCTGCTAGCCAAATTTTGACGGGCTGTCTCCAAGAGGCTGGTTCTGGCTTTTCGCAACGTCATCGCCTGCCCGATCAGCAAAATCGGGACGCTCAGCAGCAGGATGCGAAAAATGAGAAGGCGACGGAACGAACTGGGACGCTTGACCATAAAAGTCGCTGAGAGACGACGGATACGCTGGGTTTAAAAATCAAATCAATAATAGGAAACACCAAAGGGGAGGTCAATTCCAAAGGGGCCAGCTTTAGAATCTGG
Organism: Cyanobacteria bacterium P01_G01_bin.38; assembly: GCA_039180385.1. GTDB lineage: Bacteria > Cyanobacteriota > Cyanobacteriia > Phormidesmidales > Phormidesmidaceae > SIO4C1. The sequence goes on from JBCDDJ010000558.1 coordinate 2,135, forward strand.
TAGATAAACTGCCTTTTAATCGAGTGGCTACCTCGTTAGTAGTCTATCGGGGGGATAAACCCCTCCGCAGGACTACGGACTAAAAGTTGAATGCTGGCTCACATAGATGAAGATTTGAGTGAGCCGACTGACCGCTTAACCCTATCCAGACCTGTCGTTTGGTCTATGAAAAACTCGAGGTTTAAAGCTGGATGTGGTTTAGTCAGTAGATACCTGGTCCAATAAGCTCCAATCCATTATGGCGCAAGAATCTGATTCGTCTGCTCTAACTCACGAAAAATTTGGCCGACCTCAGGTAATCGCAGTGCTGGCAATGAGTGTGGATGGCAAAATTGGTGACGTCCATCGCAGTGCTGCTCGATTTGGGTCAAGGGCCGATCAACATCATCTGGAGACGTGTGTGGCCCAGGCCGATGCCACCCTGTTTGGGGCAGGGACGCTGCGGGCCTATGGGACCACGCTATCGGTGCGCGATCGCACCCTCCAACAGCAGCGACAGCAACGGGGTCAACCGGCGCAGCCTATCCAAATCGTGTGCTCTGCGTCGGGGGGCTTAGATCCGGGCTGGCGCTTTTTTTCGCAACCGGTGCCGCGATGGCTACTGACCACAGAGGCCGGGGCCTATCCTTGGCAGGGGGGCGGCCACTTTGAGCGGATCTTGATAGCGCCCTTTCAAGACGGGTTTGACTGGTGGGCGCTCCTGACCCAGCTTAAGCAACTCGGCATTGCCCAACTCTTAGCGATGGGCGGTGGTGAGCTGTTGGCGGCCTTGCTGGCCGTGAATGCCATTGACGAGCTGTACTTGACGATCTGCCCCCTCCTGCTGGGTGGCAAAGCCGCCCCCACCCCGATCGATGGCGTGGGCTTTTTAGCAACCCAGGCCCCTCGGTTGCAGCTCATATCCGTCGATCGGCAAGGGGATGAGGTGTTTTTGCACTATCGGCGGCATGGCGGTGAGAGTGAAGTTACACTACCTTAAGAGCTAAGCAGTTTTGAGTTCTGAGCTAAGCGACTCGCGGTTCTCGAATATGGTGTCAAACTTGAAGCCCCAGATTACTCAATCCCAGATTACTGTGCGTTGGGTTAGCCGACTTGACGATTTGCCCCAGGCTGAGTGGGATGCGATCGCAAAAGCCTTTAAAACGCCATTTTTGGAGTGGGCGTGGCTGCACAACCTGGAACACTCGGGCAGCGCCGTAGCCAAGGCGGGTTGGCTACCCAACCATCTGACCCTCTGGCGCGATCGCGCTTTGATTGCAGCGGCCCCGCTTTATCTCAAGGGGCATAGCTACGGCGAGTTTGTGTTTGATCACCAGTGGGCGGAGCTGGCCGAGCGGCTGGGGGTGCAGTATTACCCAAAGCTGCTGGGGATGGCTCCATTTACCCCCGCCGAAGGCTATCGCTTTTTGATCGCCGAGGGCGAAGACGAAGCCGCCCTGACTCAGCTGATGGTCAGCGCCATTGACGATTTTTGTTTGCAAAACAATATCTCGGGGTGCAATTTTCTCTACGTCGATCCTGAGTGGCGAGACCAGCTCGAGCAGCTGGGGTTTTGCACCTGGCTACACCACAGCTATGTCTGGCAAAACCAGGGCTACGAAACCTTTAACGACTATCTGGGGCAATTTAACGCCAACCAGCGCCGCAACATCAAACGGGAACGCAAATCGGTCGAGAAGGCAGGGCTGCGATTCGAAGTGCATACGGGTGAGGGCCTATCTGCATCAATGTGCTCGAAGGTCTATGACTTTTATAGCGATACCTGTGACAAGTTTGGCTGGTGGGGCAGTAAGTATCTGACCCGCCAGTTTTTTCAGCAGCTCCATCCTGAGTATTGCGATCGCACTGTTGTCTTTGCTGCCTACCCGGAGCACGACGCAGACCCGGTGGGGATGTCATTTTGTTTGACCAAGGGCGATCGCCTCTATGGCCGCTATTGGGGCGCATTCGAAGACTTTAACCATCTGCACTTTAACGCCTGCTACTACGAACCGATTGAGTGGGCTATCCAAAA
>JBCDDJ010000559.1:0-4146 GCA_039180385.1 Cyanobacteria bacterium P01_G01_bin.38
CCCTTTTTGCAACCCCATCTCTGCGCGGATGGATTCGGCCCAGGCCAGGTCACCCTCGGGCAAATTGAGACTCAGGGCGGGGCAATGGGAGCTTAAATTAAGCCCCTTTAGCAAGTCGTGGTAGGCATTTGCTTTATACTGACCATTTTGCGCGGGGACCGTGTGGGTATAGAGCCACGGCGTGCGGGTTGTTTTGTAGGTAATCCGAGTCGGGATGCCGCTTAGCCAGAGCAAAATGCCCTCTTCCCAACGACCACTGGTGGAAATCGCCACCTCAAACTCGCGATCGCGGACAATGCCTAGCAAGTTAGCCCAGTCAGCCGGACTGTTTTGAGCCTGAAAATCAAAAGGAATCACCTCATCGACCTGTTTCGACACTCGATAAGCAGACTTTGCACGGGGTTCAGCAACAACGGCGATTTCGGCTTTAGGGAAAGCTCGCTTGATATCTTCTAACGTGGGGAGAAACAGAAGCTGATCGCTGATTCCGCCCGGAACTAGAGCCAGTACTCGCATATGGATTTTTCACGCTTATCCGCTATCCGCTCATTATTTTAGAGGAAGCTGGGGGGTGCGGAGTGTGTCAAAACGGAGAAAAAACGATATTTTTTACCGCCACGTTTTTGATCGAGATTTGCAGGCGGGTCGGTTTTATTGAAAAGTATAAGGAGTTAGAGGGCGAAGGGCGAAAGGTGAATCCTCCTTGCCCCGCTCTTGCCTGACGCCTGACGCCTCTTCTCCTAAAGACACATGGTTCACTTACTCATTCCCGCAGCGGGGTCCGGCAGACGCATGGGGGCTGAGCGCAACAAGCTGTTGCTATTGCTGCTTGAGCGACCGATTTTGGCCTGGACTTTGCTGGCCGCTGCGGCTTCTCCCGCCGTTGAATGGATCGGCATTATTTGTCAGCCCAGCGACCAGCCAGATTTTGAGGGCATTTTGACCGCTTTGCCGATCTCAACCCCGGTAGCCTTTGTTCCTGGTGGGGCAACTCGTCAAGCGTCGGTTTACAACGGGCTTCAGGCGCTGCCGACTCAGGCAACCCAGGTTCTTATCCACGATGGCGCACGCTGTCTGGCGACGCCTGAGCTGTTTGATCGATGCGCGATCGCACTGCAGAGCTGCTCTGGCTTTATCGCAGCCATCCCGGTCAAAGATACGATCAAGCAAGTTGATGCAGCTGGTGTGATTACCGCCACCCCCGATCGCAGCCATTTGTGGGCAGCTCAGACCCCCCAGGGCTTTGATGTGGCACTGCTCAAAGACTGCCATGACAAAGGGGCGCAACTTGACTGGGTGGTCACCGACGATGCAGCTTTGTTTGAGCAGTGCGACTTGCCTGTCAAAATTGTCGAAGGAGAAGACACAAATCTTAAGGTCACGACGCCAGTGGATCTTGCGATCGCAGAGTTTATCCTGCGTCAGCGGCTATCTGCCACGGAGCGTGCCTAAAACAAGGTTAAAGATCGGATCAAAAAACGGGCTCACCGACTGGCTTGCCCGTTTCATGATTAATGGCTCAGCTGGTCACCAGCCTAGAGGTCTCCACCACGAGCTACCAGCAGAAACACAATCGCTGGCCCGGCAATCACAACCATTGCCAGCACCGTCAGCTGAGCAATGACAACAAAATCAATATTGCTAAGAAAACTAAGGAAACCCATTGAACCTCCAGAAAGACCCGTAAACCAAACCTTTAGAAATACTGAACATTGAAATTTCTGAATTGTATTTTACCTGGTTGACTCCCCCTGAATTCATTTAACTTTACAAAATTCTAAGAAGAAGAAAGAGAGAAGAAGAGATCTATGGCTACCTGGAAATGTGTGAAAAACTGCGGGGCATGCTGCCAGCTCGACCCCACCGATCGCCCCGATCTGGAAGACTATCTGAGCCCTCAAGAACTGCAGCTCTATCTGAGTATGGTGGGGCAGGACGGCTGGTGTCGGCACTACAATCAAACCACCCGCGAATGCAGCATCTATGCAGCCCGTCCCAGCTTCTGCCGAGTCACGGCGGATACCTTTCACGCCATGTTTGGCATTGACTTTGATGACTTAAATGATTTCGCGATTGAATGCTGCCAGCAGCAGATAGAAGGCGTCTATGGCAGCGATAGCCCAGAGATAGCGCGGTTTAATCAAGCTATTGGGGAAATCGGCTAGTACTTCGTCAAGCTTAAAATTTTGGTTAGGGGAGGTGAGTGGGTGATGAGGTCTTCGCGACTCACCAGCGCACTCACTAGCGCAGCGCACTCGCCCCTCAAATCCGAATATTGAACATTGACGACTTAATAGGTTGGCATTGTCTCCCCCACTCGCTTCACCTTGCCATCCACTCACCTTGCCATCCACGGTGGATTTACAGATAATGAAAAAAATATGAAATAAAAGCCGCCCCCATTCTGTGTCTTTTTCCTTGCAAAACGATCCTGAGCTGACTGCAACTGAGTCTCATAAGCTAACGATTGAGCCCCCCGAGCCCCCCCCCATCACGGGGGAATCTGACCCGAAAACCTCCTTTTGGCGGATATTCTGGGTGACGTTTGTCACAATTTTTTTGGCTGAAATCGGTGACAAAACTCAGGTGACCGTCTTGCTTATGAGTGCAGGATCTCAGTCATCGTGGGTGGTCTTTTTAGGCGCAGCTGCGGCCCTGATTATGACCAGTTTAATCGGCGTTTTGCTTGGTAAATGGCTATCTACCCGAGTCTCTGCAAAGACCTTAGATACCTTAGCGGCGGTCGTGCTGTTGTTGATTACCGTGGGGCTCGTCGCCGATGTGCTCAGCTAGCACCCTCAAGGCGCTGCTTGACCAGCCGTCGCCACCTGTTCCCGTAGGGTTAGGAGCCTGACCATGGATTGGAATTTGCTTGGGGTCAGTTTTGTCGCGGTTTTTCTCTCAGAGCTGGGGGATAAAAGCCAACTCGCTGCGATCGCACTCAGCGGCAGTTCAGCTTCGCCCCGCGCCGTTTTTTTCGGCACCGCTGCCGCCCTGGTGTTTGCCAGTTTCTTAGGGGTTTTACTGGGGGAAGGCACCGCCCAGCTGCTCCCCGAGAAACTGGTCAAAGGGATTGCTGCTATCGGCTTTGGCTTGATTGCAGTACAGCTACTGTGGCCTGAGGCCGATCACAATAACGACGAGACTTAGCCCTTACGCCTCAAACGGAGCGGCAACATCCTGATAGCACAGGCGCAGCAATAAACCAGCCGCCGCTAGCTTCAGGACCTCTAAGCCCCAGTAGGCCGCATGCATCCAGTTCATAGCGGTTGGGATTGCAGCAGCAGGCTCACCACCCAAGTTAACGCCCAGGGCGCTCATCTCAGGTGTCAGCAGATAGGTATAGGCCATTGCGATCGCAAGTAAACCACTGGCCACTATTAGAGCCCAACGGCTACGACTACCGCTGATCAATACATCACATTCGCTGCGCCGTTGTCGCAGGGCGAGCAACCCGGTCAAGATCAAGGCGCCACAGAGCACCTCGACTCGATTAAAGACCCAAAACAGGCTATAGCCAGTACTGGCAAACCCTGGCTGCTCCATCATGCCGGTTTCATACATCATGGGCATGACCAGAAAATCGATTAGAACACTGCTACTCAACCAAAATGTAGCGATCAAGAGAACCGCGCTATCCCAGTTGAATTGCCTTAAAGAAAGTTTAGAAAAGCTTGTCATGATAGCGTTTCGGCAATTACATCTGCCCTCACACTAACGAAAACAAAGCCAACTTGGGGTAAATAATCGTTGCTGGAGGCTATTGGTTATTGATGATTTGTAACTGGCCGAAACATAGCCGATACAAAACTCAATCTGACCCATTATCCGTCACCCATTACCCGCTACCCATCACCACATTCCCCATTACTCCCTTAGCCAGCAATCACCTCTTGATTCCCCTCATGCAGTGTCTTCATCCACTTCAGGCGCTTGGGGCGCATGGCTAAGCGGGCAGTGGTGGTGCCCATGACCAGCACCCAGTGCAGCATATAGATCGTGCCACGAATGGTTTGGAAGAAGGCCAGGGGGATTGATAGCTGCTGGGTGCGCCGAATGCCCGCGAACATTCCCCAAAAAGAAATGCTGACCGCCAGGGTAGTGAGGGGGCCAAATAAAGGCATGCGGTGCTTTGCGATCGCAAAC
>JBCDDJ010000560.1:0-4141 GCA_039180385.1 Cyanobacteria bacterium P01_G01_bin.38
GCCGTAAATCAAGGATAGGGTAGAGCCTGCGTTGGCATAAAAGTAGCCGTCATTGGGCTGGGGTAATGATGCGGTGGCGTCGATAAAGGTGGTGTGCTCGGTGAGGGGCTCAAAGCCAGTCGGGTTAAGCAGATTGCCCATGGCTCCAGTGCCAGTGGTGAGCACCAGGGTGTCGTCGGTGACCCAGCTGTGGCTGAGGAGGCTGTCAGCACCGCTGCCGTTATCAAAATTCCAGCTGATGGCGGGCTGCTGATTGATGGTGACGGGGGTGGCAACATCTGGCCCGACAAATTCATCAAAGGCGGTGAGGGCTTTTTCGGCGGCGGTGCGATCGCTAGTCTCTAACATCAGGGCAGGCTCAATATTGAGACCAGGAAAAAAGCTGTTGAGCAGTCCGCTGCGGCTGGGGAAGAAAAACAGCGTGTATTCACCGTCCATCCAGCCTAGGATCTCAGTGTCAAGGTCGAGCCCCAGGGTAAACGACACCAGGCTGCGGGCGCTCTCAATGATGTTGTAGGTAAACTCATTGAGCGAGAGGGCTGTGGCCACATCGCGCCACAGCCCCGCAATGTCTTGTCCACTGCCCAAAAAGTAAGTAGGGGCGGGCACCAAAGACAAAATAGTACCGTCATCGGCATCATTGGGGGTGACCGGGAACCTGGGCAAAAAATCGTTGCGATTTAGACGGGCCTCCAGGTGTAAACCTTCCTGCTGGGGGTAGATCAGCGTTTCAACAGTGACACCTCTGAGAAACCGAGCAGCGGTGGCCTGGTCTCTCAGGTTGGGTTGGGGCAGGGGCAGTGTTGCGGGCACGTTGGCCAGGGTTTCGCCCAGCTCAAATTTGCTGAGTTCGCCGATGTCGCCGTAGAGGGTTGCGATCACACCTGCCGCCTCGGGGTGGGCTCTCAAATTAATAAACGCCTCATGTTCCGCCAGGGTTGGCCCACCGGGATATTGATATTCAACCCAGATTTTGAGGGTTTCGACATCATTGGCAAATATCAGGTAGCCATCAACGCGGGCAATGGCCAGACCCGGAGTGGTATAGGCAAAGTCGTCTGACGGATTGGGGCGGGTTTGAAAAATCTCGGGTTCGGGGAGAAGGGAGGACGGGGAGAAGGGAGGACGGGGAGAAGGGGGGACGGGGGAGGCTTCGGGCCAGTCGTCTTCGGGCCAGTCGTCTTCGGGCCAGTCGTCTTCGGGCCAGTCGTCTTCGGGCCAATCAAAGGAAACTTCGGCCTCGGGCCACAGCCAAAGGTCGATGCCCTTATAGGTTGTCTGTTCTGGGTCTTCGCCTCGGGAGAGGGCGACTTCGTCGATAAACCCCGCCGCTGGTTCAGGGTTGGCAATCGGGGCAATTAAGATAGCCCGCTCAGAAAAGGTGACGCTGCCGGGGCTGGGAGCTCTCAGCAGAGCAAAGACGGCGGATTCCCCAATCCAGGGTTGTACCGTCTCTCGATAGCCGAGGCCGGTGGGTAAAAACGGCAGCGTGTTGGGGTTGGGGGGAGCCCCCGTAAAATCGGAGATTTTGGCGAATAGCTCGAACTGGCTGAGGGTGGCCCAGGTCGCCTCAGTGGTATCCACCATCAAGGCAAAGGCGACACTGGCGGGGAGTTGGGTGGCGGGGTCGAGGGTCGAGACGCGGGGAACAGAGTCGGTTGGGGATTCGACCGGGGGAGTTTGGCTGAGAGGGATGGTTGCATTAGTTGAAGAGCGGTCCCCAAGGGCCATCGCAGGTGCGCTCAAAATGGAGAGCAGTCCGATACTGATAAAACCCCACCAGCGATAGATCACAAGCAATCTCCGTATTGATTACAGTTAGGTAACGTTAGCCTAGCTAGCACTGACAAGCATCCTATCGGGTTATGGGAATGGGCTTGTCAGTATAAAACCTTGAAAGTGTGTTAAACCGCACCTGGGGTTCGGACAGCCTGCCTTATTTTTGTAGGCAGGTTTCGGTACGATAAACGTAATAACGATTTGGTTAAGGCGCTTTCCGCATATTGGGGTTATTTATGCCCAAAGATTCGGAGGGTTCGCCTCCGAGAAGGGATCAAATAAAATGAATCAATTCAAAACACTTGCTTTATTGAGCTTACTCAGTGCTCTGCTGATCTCTATCAGCTACTACACCATCGGCGGATCTGCTGGTGTGGTCATGGGGATCGTTCTCGCGGCGGTGACGAACCTGGGCTCGTGGTATGCCTCGGACAAAATTGCGTTGGCGGCTTACAAGGCTCAGCCGGTAACCCAAGCACAAGCGCCACAGCTGTATGCTGCCGTGGCTAATCTGGCGAAAAAAGCAGATATCCCGATGCCAGGGGTTTATATTATCCCCACCCAGTCGGCCAATGCGTTTGCAACCGGGCGCGACCCAGAGCACGCTGCTGTGGCCGTCACCCAGGGCATCATGAAAATGCTCTCTGCTGAGGAGCTAGAGGGGGTTCTCGCCCACGAGCTAAGCCACATTATGAACCGCGACACGCTTACCCAGGCGGTGGCGGCGACAATTGCGGGTGCGATCGCATTCCTGGCTCAGATGTTGCAATATAGCCTCTGGTTTGGCGGCGGTCGAGATGATGACAACGCCCCCAATCCGCTGGCGCTGATGCTGACGCTCTTTTTAGCCCCGATGGCGGCCACCGTGATTCAAATGGGGATTTCGCGCACCCGTGAATTTTCTGCCGATGCCGGTGCAGCCAAGCTAACGGGCAACCCCCGAGCTTTGGCCAGTGCGCTAGAGCGACTGGAGTCCACCGCTAAGCAGATGCCGATGGACGCAAGCCCAGCCTTTTCGCCATTGCTGATTGTGAATGCGGTGTCGAATAAGCAGATGTTCAGAAGCTTGTTCTCAACCCACCCGTCAACCGATGATCGGATCGAGCGGTTGCTGGCGATGGAGCAAGAAATGCTCAGCGCCTCTAGCAAAGTTTCATTAAGGCTATGAGGGGTGGGATGACTTTATGGAGTCTTGAGCCATCAAGTCTCGAGTCATCTCGTCGCTAAATTTTCCCATCGCTCAATCAAAGGCGCTCTCGTTTTGAGGGCGTTTTTGTTTTAAGGGCTTGACCAAGCGGGCTGAAAATCCAAGGCAATATGAGCGGCAGTAAGGCAAACCAAAGGGTTTGATAGCTAAACCAGTCAAATAAACCAAAGATTTGACGAAGAATTGGGCTAGTATTCCAAAGCGCGCCCACCAGGACAGCCAGCGCGAGTGAGCCTGATGCCAACAGCGATGAGGGAAGTCTGGCTAACCCGCCTAGCTTTAGAGCGTTTGGGTAAAACCGTTCATACAGCTTCTGCCAGTCTGGGAAAGCCGCATATAGACTCAAAATGGAGATAAATGGAATCCCCAGCAGCAGCGTATTGAAACTGTGGAAAATGGGGGCCAACCGAAAGATAATCGCCTGGGCAACGCGACTAAAGAGCACCAAAAGAAAAACTGCTTCAAACAGCAGCACCCCATATTGGACCAGCACCATTAAAGCGCCCATTTGCCCCAGCTGAGGTCCCAGCGGATTGACTGGAAACCCATTGCTGAGATAACTGTTGAGCCCTTTCTCAAGGATGAAATTGCCGACAAAATGGGGCTCAATCAGCCAGGTTAACTTCACCAGCTTTTCGACCGCCGCCGATAAAAACAAAATCGACAAGATCACCATCAATCCGCGTACTGGCCAGATATAGCGCCAATCAGACGTTTTGGGATCGATCGCAGGCTTGCCTTGCTTTTGCCAAATCAATGCATCAATTGAGTATGTGCTGCCCCAGTCAGATAGCAGCATAAATAACGGCACATAAAATACCGTCAGTACCAGGGTGCGTTCTTGCACTAAAAGCCCGGTCCGAAAAACGGCTAGCCCAAACCCCATCACCCACACAATCAGAGTGGCAAGGCGGGTTTTATACCCCAGCAGTAGCAAAATTAAGGCTGTGACCAGACAGATTTCCATCGCCGGGTAGGCCTGCCTGGGCAGCGGTGATAGCCAGCCAAACAGAGTGATGGGCTCCCAGAGGCTGGTGGGTACCAGGCCCAGCTCAGTGAACTGTAAGGGACTTAAAAACCACAGGTAGAAAACGCTGTAGACAATCCGATAGAGCCCGACTCGTCCGGCAGCATTTTGAGCAGGGCGGGTCAGCC
>JBCDDJ010000561.1:0-4122 GCA_039180385.1 Cyanobacteria bacterium P01_G01_bin.38
ATACAGGCGGGCTTTGTCGAGATTGCCCAGTTGCAGGTAGGCTTCTCCGACTCGATTCAGGGCGATGGCCTCACCAAAGCGGTCATTGTTCACACGACTGCGATAGTTGGCCAGACTTTGTTTGGCATAACGCAGGGCTTCGGTGGGGTTCTCCAGGCGGCTGTAGGCCAGGGCCAGGTTGCTGAGAATTTTTCCTGAACGGGGCTCAGGGCGGTCCCCGGCGGTGAGGTCTGGTTGAATCGCCAGGGCCTGCTGTAGGAATTCTAGAGCCTTTTCGGGCTGACCCAGGCGGATGTAGGTGATGCCCAGATTGGTCAAGGTGTCGCCTTCGCCCTGTCGATCGCCCACTGCCTGGCGAATGCCTGCGGCTTGCTGGTATTGATCCAGCGCGTTAGCGTATTGGCCCAGGTCATCGTAGAGGTTGCCGATGCGGTCCAGGGTGTTGCTTTCGCGCAGGCGATCGCCGTTCTGACGATAGACTTGTAGGGCAGTTTCATAGGTTGCTAGAGCAGCGGCAAAATTTTCTTGCTGACGTTGTTCTTCTCCCAGGCGAGTCAGATCGGCGGCGTCATCGGTGAAAAGACAGATAGTGGCTGGGAAAACGGGACAGGTTTTGCTAGTCAGGGGGTTGTTTCTGATATCCAGGCGGGTAAGCTGATTTAAGGCCGTCAGGGCATCAAGACGGGTGACCCGATTATCGCTGAGATCTAGCTCAGACAAATGATTTAGCGTGGCCAGGGAATCAACTTCGGTCAGGCGATTTTGGCCTAAGTTTAGATGGGTTAGATTAGGCAATGCTTGAGCCTCATCAATCTGATTATCGGCCACATAAAGCTGAGTGAGATTAGGTAAATTTGCCAGGGGGGCAAGGGTGTCAATGCGGTTGCCATTAGCAAAGAGAATGGCCAGGGCGTCCAGTCTCGACAGAGGACTCAAATCTCGAATGTTGTTATCGTCTAAATAGAGGGTGTTGAGAGTTTGCAGTTGGGCAATGGGGGTAATGTCAGTCAGTGAGTTGCCCTGCAAATACAGTTCGCGGAGCTGGGACAGAGTCGTCAGGGGACTGAGGTCGGTGATTTGATTGTTGCCCAGGTAGAGGCTTTCTAGCTGAGTGAACTGGGCCAGGGGTTTCAAGCTGGTAATCTGGCGATCCTGGAGATCAAGACGGGTTGCGGTGGACAGGTAATCATGGGCAGCCTGGCAGTCGGCTGTACCAGCCACGTCTAGCAGCTGCTCTATGGTGTGTTGCTTGGCTGAGGGGAGTTGTGATCGCTGCGCACACAAATTTACAAAGGTGGGTTGCCTGCTCTGGCTGTGGAGACCGACGGTGCTGAGTCCAAAAATGACGGCGGAGAGGGCGATTATGAGAAGGGTTCGGATAAGACTCACCATAGGTCCTGGCTGCCTGACACATTTCCTGTAACGGTTGATCTTTTGTTTATCCGGCGGGCGGTTGGAAACCGCGCCTGTATGTACAAAGTCCGCCTGCGCGGACTAGCTACATCAAGGGTTTTCCCAATCGGCGCAGGCCGATTTTGCATGTTTCGCCGCGGTTTCAACCGCCAGGCGACTGGGTGTGTCAGGCAATCAGCCATAGGGCTACTCATGGCGCACAGCTTCCGGTTTGACCATCGGGCAAGATGGCATTGCAAAGGTTCGTATCCTGTAGATTGGCCCCGGTTAAATTTGCGCCCGTCAAAATGGCTGATTCTAAATCGGCACCGGCTAGATTGGCCCCGCTCAAGTCTGCATTTTCTAGATTGGCCCCGACCAGATCGGCGGCTTGCAGATCGGTACCCGCCAGGTTGGCCCCCACCAGATAGGTGCCGATGAAATCGCCGCCACTGAGGTCTAGTCCGGCTAGCTGGCAGTCCTGGCAGGCGTGTTTGACGTCTAATCTTCTGAGATTGACGGCCTGTTCGATAGGCAGTCGCTCGTCTTGAGAGCCGGGATTGTTGTCGATATCGAGTTCTAGCAGGCTGTTTAAGATCGCTAGAGGACTGGGGTTGGTCATTTGGTTGGTATCAAGGTGTAACGTTGTTAAGTTCTCCAGGGCAGTCAGTGGAGATACATCAACAATCTGGTTGCTGTCTAGTGCTAGCGTCTGCAATGCAATCAGATTTGTGAGAGGGTTCAGATTTGAAATCTGATTTCTGGGTAAATGCAGGTGGGTTAAGCTGGCTAGATTTGCCAGGGGTTGCAGGTCTTGAATGGCGTTATCACCCAGGTCAAGCACTGTCAGGTTGGCCAGATGGGTGAGGGGTTGCAGGGCCTGAAGGCGATTTTGGTTGAGGTATAGCTGGCTCAGGTGGGTGAGTTGAGATAGGGGAGCCAGGTCGGCAATGCGGTTGTCGCCCAGGGCCAGGATTTGTAGATTGGGCAGGCGGGCCAGGGGGGATAGATCCTCAATTTCATTGCTGTCCAGGTATAGCTCGGTGAGCTGGGGAAAGGCGGACAGGATGCTTAAATCTCGAATTTGAGCGTTGTTCAGAGTGAGGGCAGTGGTGGCTGAGAGCCGGTGATTGGCGGTTTGGCAATCTTCGGTCTGGGTGACTTGGAGCAGGGCAGTGAGGGTGTGTTGGGTGTCGGGGCTGAGGGACTCGAGCTGTCGGCATTGCTCGGTAAAGTTGATGGGTGCGGCGCTGGCATGGGGGGAGAGGCCGAGGCTGGGGGTAATCGTCAGGCTGGTGATGTGCCAAACCCTCGCCCAAAATCCCTCGCCCAGAGCTGGGCGAGGGATTTTGAGTGATACCTGTAGCAATACCGTTCTCAGCAAACGCAGTTTCCTTTTGGCTCAATTTTTGTGAATTCTTCAAGAGATATCCACAATATTCCTCCAATCTTGGTCCGGATTTTTCCGTAAAAACGGTGTTGATTTGTATAAATCAGTAACCTCTTAGAAAAATTTCAGGTCGAGTATGGCAATTCCCTTATTTTCCTGGTGCTTATGACCCGATTGGACATCTCTAACCGCTATCGCTGCCGTAGACCCGCTGTCATCGCTGCTTTGACTGCGCTGATTGCCTCTCTCCCTGCCCACGCCACGCCGCCTGAGCAGGCCAGGGTGGACAATGTTTTGGGCAACAGCAGTGAGTTGCTGATCCGTCGGGACGGGCGACGGGAATCGTTGCAAATCGGCTCGGTGCTCCAGCAGATCCGAGATGCGTTGATTACGGCCCCGCCCAACAATGCTCGGGCGCTGCTGCGATTTCTCTCGGGCACTGGCGAAGATTTGAATTTCTATGTGCAAACAAATCCTCACAGTCAGGCGGCGATTTACTACTTTCCCTGTCAGCTGCAGGGGGGAGACTATCTGATTGGTTGGGGGTTGGCTCAAAATAGCGATCGCGGTTGCGAAAATGGCCTACAAGTCATGCGAGGGCGGACTTCAGCGTCGTTGGAGTCGTCCCAGACGGTAGCTGCTAAGCAGTTGGCCCAGGCCCCGACCCGGCAAATTTTTTACTGTAGCGCGGGGGGCGGGGGCCAGTTAGCGTTTGCGACGACCACCCGCGGGGACCCCTGCGGTGAGGCATTGCAACAGTGTGAGACGGAGGGCGGCACTGATTGTGAGGTAACGGCGACGGGCTCGTGGTGGAGTAGCGAACCAGAGATGCAGGCCACCCTTGCCTGTGATGCTGCTCAGGATCTGTCGGCCACTGGCACGGGGGAAACGCTGACCGCAGAGATTCAAGCCCTAATTCAATCGATACCGGCCCAGGACGGCGACTGTGGGCTGCAGGTGTATCGGAACCAAGATTTTATGATCGTGCCCGCCCCGGATGAGGCGGTGCTGGCCCAGGGGGATGATGAGATCCTGGTGCAGACGCGGGATACGGATACGGGCTTGCAGGTGGACGTGCTGAAGGGGGCGATCAATGTGCGATCCACCGCCCAGGCTGAGCCTCAGCTTCTCCTGCAGGGGCAGCGATATAGCTACTCCGGCAGCACCGGGGCGGTGACGGCCTTTGATCGCAACGCGGCCCTCACCTCTGTGGACATGGAGGTGCTGTGTACGTTTGCGGCTGGCTCGGGCAGTAGCAACTTGAGTGTTTCGGCCTGTGAGGAAGGGGGCCTGGCGTTTGAGGGGACAGCGGCTTTTTGCGATCGCGAACAAGCCAGCGG
>JBCDDJ010000562.1:0-4105 GCA_039180385.1 Cyanobacteria bacterium P01_G01_bin.38
CTTCTATTGACAAATCCCATAACTGAGGTGGTGAGGTGGGGTGTTAAGGAGGCAGGCGTATTTCACCGGCTCACCAGCGCAGCGCACTCACTAGCACAGCGCACTCACGCTAGCCTATTTCAAACAGCTAATCGAGAAAGAACTCGAGAAAGACACTCAACTATTCATTTAGCCACTATTCATCAGACTGTTCTTCATCAGACTGTTCTTCATCAGACTGAGTAGCGTTAAATTCTCGAATTCTCACCGCTGCTTCTTCAAAAAACTCCAGGGGGGCACCCCCGGGCACCAGGATATCATTCATTAAAAAGGTGGGGGTGCCTCCGATCTGAAGGTCTTGCGCGAGCTGTAGATCGGCCTCAACCGCAGCGGCGGCCTCAGTACTGTTGCGATCGCGATTAAATTGCTCCACATCCAACCCAATTTGCTCAGCCAGCTCCACATAATAGTCTTCGCCTAGCCGGTCTTGATAGGCAAAAAGGCCATCGTGGTAAAGCCAAAACTGCCCCTGCTGTTGCGCCGCCCAGGTGGCTTTAGCCGCCGGTGTTGCCTCTGGGTGAATGCGATTGAGGGGAAAGTGCTTGTACACATAAAGCACATCTTCACGCCCATCCATAAAGGTTTTCATATCGGCGGATGCGACGGCACAGTACGGGCATTGAAAATCAGAAAACTTAAACAGTACCACCTCGGCATCGGGTGAGCCTTTAGTGGGGGAGTCCCCAATCAGCTCCGCCCGAGATTTTTTGCCAATCACAGAGGCAATGTGCTGCTGTCGGGCCTCCCACTCAGCCCGGGCCTCCGCCTCCGCCGACTCAGACACCTCCGGGCTAGCGCCAGACGCATCCGTTGCCTCGGGCGGAGCTGCCCCCTGAGAGCAGCCCAATAAACTCAGGCAGAGCACCATCATCAAACTAGCAAAGCGGGTTTTGGATAGGGTTGCTTTCATATCAAGGGCAGCACAATAGGGTACAGCGACCTAGTTTAGCGTATCTAAAATACCTCGAACGCTGCGAAATGAAACAGGTTTAAGTTTTGAGTGCTAAGTTTTGAGTGAGTAGGCCTTAGAGCTTGCACCAAGCTGGCTATGCCCAGCCCCTACATCGAGTTGAAAACTCCAAACTCAAAATTGAGAACTTATTTCCTTGTTGTTCGCAAGAGTGCTTTGTTTGCGATCGCATACCTCCAAATACACCAGCAGTGCATTAATATCTGCCGGGTTTACGCCGCCAATACGGGTCGCCTGACCCACCGTCAGCGGTTTAATCGCATTTAATTTCTCTCGAGACTCTTTAGAGAGGGTATCAATGGTCATATAGTCGAGATCTTGGGGCAGTGAGCGATTAGTCTGTTTTGAGACCTGTTCAATCTGCTTTACCTGTCGCTGAATATAGCCAGAATACTTAATGTCAATCTCGGCCCCTTCTTTCTCGGCTCGCGCCAGATCAGGGTTATCCAATCCATAGTGTTCCAGGCTGGCATAGTGAAAACCCGGACGCCGCAACAAGTCTGCCAGGGTAATCGCGTCTTTAATCCGCTGCCCCGTATCCGCCATAATTTCTTGTCCCAAGGGCTCATGGGCCTTCACACGGGTCTCGTGCAATCTCTCTTTCTCAGCGGTAATCTTCTCTTGTTTGCAAGTGTAAAGCCCCCAGCGGCGATCGTCGATCAGACCAATCTCTCGACCCAGCGGAGTTAATCGCTGATCGGCATTGTCAGAACGCAAAATCAGACGATATTCCGAACGTGAAGTGAGCATTCGATAGGGCTCTCTCAGATCTTTGGTACACAGATCGTCAATCAGCGTGCCAATATAGCTCCCCTCCCGTGGGAAGATGATCATCTCTTCTCCCCTGACGAATCGCACGGCATTCACCCCCGCCACAAATCCCTGGGCTGCCGCCTCCTCGTAGCCGGTGGTGCCATTGATTTGCCCGGCACAAAACAATCCCTCTATCTTTTTAGTCATCAGCGTGGGGTAACACTGGGTCGCGGGGAGAAAGTCATACTCCACCGCATAGGCGGGTCTCAGCATGTCACAGCGCTCTAGCCCCGGCAGGCTGCGCAGCATCGCCAGCTGGATTTTCTCCGGTAGCCCCGTTGAAAAGCCCTGCACATAAATTTCAGGAATCGTGCGGCCTTCTGGCTCTAAAAAAATCTGGTGACTCTCCTTATCCGCAAAGCGCACAATCTTGTCTTCGATGCTGGGGCAGTAGCGTGGCCCCTTAGACTCGACCCAGCCTCCATAGATTGGGGAGAGATGCAAGTTTTCTTGAATAATGCGATGGGTTTCAGCCGTGGTACGGGTAAGGTGACAGTCCATCGGTTCACGCTCAACCCACACCTCGGGGTCAAAGCTAAACCAGCGCACGTCTGAGTCGCTCGGCTGGCGCTCTAGCACATCAAAGTTAATCGAGCGGCGATCCACCCGTGCCGGGGTGCCTGTTTTCAGCCGTCCGGTTTCAAACCCAAGTTTATTCAGCGTCTCAGTCAGGCCAATGGCCGCAAACTCACCGGCCCGCCCCGCAGGCATTGACTTTTTGCCCACCCAAATAACGCCACCCAGGAAAGTCCCGGTGGTGAGAATCACCGCTTTGCAACCAAAGGCCACCCCAAAATAGGTTTCAACCCCGATCACTTCGTCGTTCTCCCCCAGCACCAAATCCGTTGCCATGCCTTCGCGCAGCACCAGATTTTCCTGATTTTCGACGATGGTTTTCATCATCGATGCATATTCGCGTTTGTCAGTCTGCGCTCGCAGCGCCCACACCGCTGGCCCCCGTGAGCTGTTGAGTACCCGCTTTTGCAGATAGGTGCGATCGGCCATCTTACCGAGCTCGCCCCCCAAGGCATCGACCTCATGGGTGAGCTGAGATTTAGCCGGACCCCCCACCGCCGGATTACAAGGCTGCCAGGCAATCCGGTCCAAGTTTAAGGTCAGCAGCAGTGTACGACAGCCCAGCCGAGCCGAAGCCAGCGCCGCTTCACAGCCAGAATGGCCTGCCCCAACAACGACGACATCAAATTCATCTAAGAAATCTACGGCTGCACTCATGGGCGTTGGAACGGAAATAGCTTTCTCAATTTTAGGCGGTATGCCCCCATTAGGATAAAACCTACAAACCTGTCACTTTAGCATTTCAAACTGGGATCATTGTGACAGGAATGGGCACAACCGACCGTGAAGGAATCAATGGGTTCATATTTCAGCAGCCCTGACAGTAGGCGATATCAAAAATGGCTGCGACTGAACCGACAAATCTCTAGCTAACCATCTCGGTATTATTTAAAGAGTTCTGACCGTAAAATGTCTCAAGAAAGTGACCCTTTTTGCGGCGTCTTTTGCCTGTGTTTATGCAAATCCCCCAACCTTTGCAGTAGAGTCTGATGACTTGCTCGGTTCCTGGGAAGGCTGTGACGGGCGCATCGTGACCTTTACCCTGGAGGACGATCAGTACGTGGGTCGCTACACAGAGCTAGGCGGACTCGGTTGGTTTCACTTTACAGAAAACGAAATTGGCTACACAGCAACCCAAGCTGTCGATGGCGAGTACGTTGGACAAGTCAGCTGGCGCTCAACGTCGGGTACCCAAGCGTGGCATTCCAACACAATTCAAATTGAAGGGGATCAATACTTTGATACTGGGTCCGACGCTTGCTCTACAGAGATGATCCGTACATCGGAATCAGTGCGATCGCGCTAATAAAAGCTTTAATCAATGTCCTGAACTAGGGATAAATATAAACATATCTTGATAGGGGGGGCAGAATTGACCTTTGCCTCAGCTCAAGCTTAGGGATTTAGGCAAACTGACATGGGAGCATTACAGACTTTACCTGGAGAAAACCGCTGAATCCTCGGGGATCTGGTAGCTAGCGATACCAAATTAATAAATAATCCTACGAAATGATACGCTTCAAAGTTTTTTGATATAGAGTATGGGTGGGGTTTGGAATCAGGGTTTCTACCCCATTGCCCTGCGAGGTCGATGCGATCGCGCAGGGTTCGTTTTGGCTACCCACCAAGCTTTATGAAAGCCCCCGATGTTATTGCCTTTGACTTTGACGGCGTCATCTGTGACGGCCTGATCGAATATTTTCAAAC
>JBCDDJ010000563.1:0-4100 GCA_039180385.1 Cyanobacteria bacterium P01_G01_bin.38
ATTGACAACCTACTCAACGACAGTTTACTCAGTTTACTGCCCCGTCTCTCTCATCTTCCCTTGTCAATCCATTAGCTATCCTAGATATTGCTTTGGGATAATCTGCCTATCGATGACCTCATCTAGCGAGGCATTCAGGATTTTGGACTCGTGCTCAAGATAGGTTCTGATGGGCGCTGGCAATTCGTATTTTTGTGGTTTGAAGCAATTATGGAGTTTGCCGTACAGTTTGACGAGTTTGAGGAGCTGCTTGTCAGCCCTGGAGTAGATATCGCTGCGCGGGATGCGTTTTTGATGCTCTAATCTGCGTAAAAACCCCTGGATGTCGGCTGCGTCAAATACGTGCCTTGCTTGCTCGGCTTGCTCCATCAGGTCTTGTACATGGCGGCTATTAAAACCGTGATTCGCGCTAAATGCCCATTTGCGGCGGGCAATGGCTAGCACCATACACATGGCTTCTGCACAATAGGAAACGTTAGCTTGGGGCAGCGGCGACGGGGATGTTTCTTCGACGGCAGAGGATTTTGGAAGCGCTAAAATATCTTGTCCGATAGTCAAGATATCTTTGAAGTGGTTTTCGAAGAAAAGAACTCGAAATTTTTCCCCATAGCATTCTCTGAAATGTTGGATGGCTTCCTTGTAGTTCCATTCTTTGACGTCTATTTGCATACTCGCTTTCCAGCGCTCTGATGCTGGAAACGTATGGTTTGAAAAGGGGATGAATACATCCTCTGGCGAGAGCAGGTAGTTTTGATGCACCTGTTGCTGATAAAGACTTCTCAACAGTGCTGGCTGATGTCTGAGCACCATGACAACCGTTGCATCTGGGAAAATAGACTTCAGAAAATCGCCTCTGCCCTTGAAATCAAATTTCAGGAGTCTTTGGGATAATATCTCAAGGGAAATAAGAATATTTTGTTGAGGTATTTTTTGGCTTTGGTGTTTGACAACCTCTTTGAGCAGCTGTGTATCATCACTTTTGAGTGATCCAAAGTCAAGCAGCTTGATCGCTTGCCCCAATGGCGTAAGGAGTGAAGAGGGATTGTAGCATAGGGATGAATGCTTAAACCGAGAGAAATAATATTTTTGGAGTGCTGTAGTACCGGTTTTTGGCAGACCGATATGAAGAATGTAGTTTTTCATATACGCGGACCTAAACGGCGATTCCAAGCTAGCCGTTTCTATCAGAAACCTTTGAATGAATGGACAGTTTTAAAAAATAAGTGGACAGTTTGATGTATGGTTTTCAGAACTTTTTGGGCAGTTTTTGCTGGATATGAGTTAAGAAATTGCCTCGGTCTACCCACATCACTATCGTTGTCTGCGCAGGAGTGACAGGCCTTTCTTGAAACGATTTATCATTTTTTTAAATGACATTCTTATCCTGTGATAGAGGCACTTTGTAAAGTGATTGGCTCATGACATTGTGGGGTGAGTGCTGCGATCGCACCGCCAAAGTTGTAACGGATTGCCCTCGAGCATCCGTGCTAAAATCAGCTAGCGTAAAGGCAATTTTTTGAGTTTAAATCACCCTGGTTGGATTTGCTAGCGCTTTTTTCTTCTGGCTCGGAGGCGACTGAGCGTTTCCTGAGTCATGCCCAGGTAAGAAGCCAGATGCCCGAGCGCAATCTGATCCGCAATCCCTGGATGTTCTTGAAGAAAGCTGTTGTACCGCTCAGCGGTTGACTGGGTCTGAAAAGACATTACCCGTTCTAACAAATGGGTATAGTAATGTTCCAACAGACGCCGACTCAGATCAACCCATGCGCTATCTGTACGAAATAGAGTTTGCAGCCCCTCACAGCTAATTGACAGCAGTTCACAGTCTGTGACGAGAACGAGGCTATCTTCGCTAGGTTGACGATAAGTAAAGCTAAAGTAAGAAGTACAAAAGCTTCCCTCAGTGCCAAACCATCGAGTCACCTCCTTTTCATTGAGGTGACAAAAAGAACGAATGATGCCGGCTGCTACGAAGTAAAGCTCGTTGGCGATCTCCCCTTGGCTCAGCAAAATAGACCCTTTGGGCAGCGTTTCTGAGCGGACTGCTCGACAAAGCTCTCTTTGTTGCTGAGGATTTAGGGGGACCAGTTGATTAAGCTGCTGCAAAAGCTTCTCGTACATAGCTGAGGGCAATCCATGACTGTTTGACGTATCCTGCATTTAGGATAGAAAGAAGCATAGGGTTAGGGGCTGTTGACCTGCCATGTAGCAACTTTGACCTATCCAGAGTACAGCATGACTTTAATCTGATTATTCACGAGGCAGTTCACTTCTTGGGAAATTCCTGAAGTTGCAGAAAACAGATTTAACCATCGATCCGCAGGTGGGGTAGGCGCGAAACTTTTGGATAACCCGGCGCGGGGATGATTTGTATGGCCCCGGCAGTGAGGATGCTCAGGAGATCGCTGAGGCGGTCGCAACGACCTGATTGCGATACTCAGGTGCATCGGAGCCAAAGCAGTATAGCCTAGCCGCAGAAATTTAGATAAACCGCAAGAAGCTGGGATTAGGGCTTGATTAAGTCTGGTTCAAAGGGAAATTAAGCTTTTACTAAAGGCTGTTGAGATTTTCTTCAGATCGCGAATGGTTATACACTGAATGAGCTGATAAGGGGGTGTCTATGGAATCGCTTGGAAGACATATTCTGGTGGAGTTTCACGGTTGCTCTGCCGAGATTCTCAACGAGGTGCCGCTAATTGAGTCCAGCATGGTTGAGGCAGCTAAGGAGTCAGGGGCGACGATTATCAGCTCGGTGTTTCATCACTTTTCGCCGTTTGGGGTTTCAGGGGTGGTGGTGATTCAGGAAAGTCATTTGGCGATTCATACCTGGCCCGAGTATCGCTATGCGGCGGTGGATTTGTTTACCTGCGGGGACTCGGTCAACCCGTGGGTGTCGTACAAAATGCTCAAACGGGCGTTTCAAGCAGAGCACGGCTCGGCGGTTGAGATTGATCGCGGGCAGCTAGAGCTGCTCGAGAGAATTGAGACGGATATTGACCTGGGCGACCTGAGGGATCAGGCAACTCAAAAGCTAACGACACCGAAGTATAGCCGCAGCGTATGGTTTACCGATCGCAACGAGAATATGGCATTGTCGATTCGTCACAGTGGGGAGCGCATTTTTCGCGAAAAGTCACCCTATCAAACTGTTGAGATTTTTGACACCTTTGAATATGGCAAGCTGCTCGCTGTCGATAAGATGGTGATGTGCAGTGAGAAAGATGAAAAGGCTTACCACGAGATGATCATCCATGTGCCGATGGTGAGTAAGCCGGATATCAAGACGGTGCTGGTGATTGGCGGCGGCGATGGCGGCAGCGTTCGTGAGATTTTTCGCTATCCGCAGATTGAGCGGGTGACGATGGTCGAGATTGACGAGACGGTGGTGCGAGCCTCTCGGGAGTTTTTACCGGCTCTATCGTCTTCGCTGGATGATCCAAAACTCGAGCTGATCATTGACGATGGCATCCAGTATGTCAGCAAAGCGCCGGATAATGCCTTTGATATGATTGTGGTGGATTCATCTGACCCGGTGGGGCCGTCGGAGGGGTTGTTTAGTGCCGCCTTTTACAAGGATGTGTATCGCTGTTTGAAACCAGGCGGGGTGATCACGGCCCAAAGCGAATCGCCGCACTTTAACCAACACGCCTTTGTGGATTTGAATCGCTGTTTGCGCGGCATTTTTGAGCCTCAAAATGTGTTTTGCTATCTGGCGTTTATCCCGACCTATCCGACCGGGATGTGGAGCTTTACTTACTGCACCAAGGGGGGACCGCATCCGATAGAGGGGTTAGATGAGTTGCGATCGCAGCAAATCTCCCAAGATTACGACCTGCAATATTACAATCCAGGTATCCACCGAGCGGCGTTTTGTTTACCTACGTTTATTCAAAATATGTTGAAGGCGTGATCAAAGGATGGTCACCAAGCAAGCGATAATCGCCAGTTTTAACCCCAGCGAGGTTGCGGTCAGCAACGGAAATTTGTTTGGGTTTCCGTTTGATGATGAGACGGCGGACGTGATTGTGTTAGGGGTGCCGTGGGAGGTGACGGTTTCTTACGGCGCGGGGACTGCCCAAGGGCCACAGGCGGTGTTAACG
>JBCDDJ010000564.1:0-4079 GCA_039180385.1 Cyanobacteria bacterium P01_G01_bin.38
TAGTTAGAAAACCGATACCGCCAATCCACCAAATTTTGACGATATTCGGGGGTAATTGCCGACGAGGCAATCATTAAACTGGCAACCTCTGAGGCTTTGTTCCAATCTTGATAGCAGATTGCCTGGCGCAAATCTTCTTTAGTTTGCTCCAGAGACTTAACCTGGTCATAGGGGACTTCTGCCTGGGCTGCTTTGGCATGACCCGCAACCGCCAGTAGCGAAGCACACGCAACGATTTTAGAGACTTTCATATAACGCTCTCATCACCATTCTTCAGTAGTTACACTGCCCTCAGTGGTGAATCAGAGCTTTTTGGGAATTTGGCTGAGTTGGGAGAGGCGCAGGGGGAGCAGGGGCGGCAGAGGGAGACGGGGGAGATGGGGGAGATGGGGGCTGGTCTTGTGCGGTTCGGCTGAGACTTCGGCGTGAACTCAGTCGAATGCTCATCGTCGAAGCCCTGGCCAGTGAAGGATTGACTGCCGTCAACTGAGAATCGTAGGGTGGTTCATATCATCGCCTGGATTTATTGAAGTCATGATCAATAGCCCCCTAGATATCACCTGGCATACTGGCCTGGTTGCCCTGTGGCTCATCCTGGTAGGTGGGCTCTCAGAGGGGGCACGGCGACTGGGCTGTTCGCCGGAGACGACCCGCAAAATCGTCCACATTGGTGCAGGCCACGTCATCCTGTTTGCTTGGTGGCTGGCAATCCCCATGTGGATCGGCGTACTGGCCTCGGTGCTATTTGCTGGAGTGGCGCTGATGTCGTATCGGCTGCCCATCCTGCCCGGCATCAACAGCGTTGGGCGCAAAAGTCTAGGTACCTTTTTTTATGCCCTCAGTATTGGGTTGGTGATTGGGTGGTTTTGGCCACTACAACAGCCTTTTTATGCGGTCATTGGCATTTTAATCATGTGCTGGGGTGACGGCCTGGCTGCGCTGGTGGGGCAGCGCTGGGGACGGCACCCTTACCAGTTGCTCAGTGAAAAAAAGAGCTGGGAGGGCAGCTTAACCATGCTAGTGGTGAGCTTTGGGGTCACCGCTGTCGTGCTCGTCCCTCTCCAGGGCATGGATTGGCCAACCTGGGCCGTGGCTGGCTGTGTTGCGATCGCAGCCACTGTCCTCGAAGCCTTCTCAAAGCTAGGCATTGATAATTTGAGCGTACCCGTCGGGGCAGCGGCCCTCGCGTTTGGCCTCAACTCGCTATGGTTATAGCCTCCTAACACCTAATTCCCAGCCTCACCAGGCCATTTCAGACCAAGTGAGCATCCCAAAATTTCACCAAAAAAACAAATTGACTATGCCCGCGATTAAACCTTTTTCAGGCACGATGATACCGGGTGTTATCAGTTTTCCTTTGTAGCAATTTTTTCACAATTAGGGCATCAATCTCTGCATCCTGTCGATCAAGGTTGTGGGCAAAACAGCTATAGACTTTACTAACCTGGCAAGATAACCAATGGTAAAGTCATTACAGAGTTCTAAACTTAGAGCTTTTGTCAGCGTCCTTTAGCTTAGCTGTGGGCTAAGACAATTGCGTGGCAAGCAGCCCCAAAAGCCGTCCAGAAGCCACCCAAAAGTCACTCAAAAGCCCATTGTTACAGCCTCTGATTGACCCTTGTTTCGTTCCTGATCACCGCTCGGTATAACTATTGTGTTTATGTTTAAGCGAAAGGTCTCTCCCCAGTTGACTTATCTGAGTCAAGGTTGTGAAGTCGAAGGCAATATTCGTGCTGAAGGCATGTTAAGGGTTGACGGTACTATCCGCGGGGCTGTCAATGTCAAAGGTGATATTGAGATTTCCCAATCGGGCCTGATCGAAGGCCCGGAGCTTAACGCTCAAAATATCTCGGTGCAGGGCACCTTGAAAGCTCGCGTATTTGCAGAGGGCAAGCTAGTTCTCAGCAGCACAGCTCGCCTCGAGGGCGATGTCATTGCTGGCTCGTTAGAAATCGAACCCGGTGCATATTACACTGGCTATATCGAAACGCGAGATACCAAATCCTTGCCGCCGTCCCGTGATTTACCAGAGCTCTATGGCACGGTGGAGTCTGTAGAAGCCTCTGGTTAAGAAGGGCCGGTTAATACCGGACTTCGATGGCGTGTTTAACTTCTTGAGCACGAACTTTGAGGGCCTCAACAGCGGGCTCGGCTTGCGCTAGGTTGCTTTGCCGGGCTTGCTGCTCAAGCTGCTCTGCCGCCTCAGCCAGGGCATTAGCCCCCACGTTGGCACTGGCCCCCTTGATATAGTGGGCCAGATGTTCAACAGTGACAGTATCTAATGCCGTCACCGCCGCCACTAGCCGCAACAAGCTGTCCTCAACATCTGTGACAAATAGCCCTAGTAACTCCTGCTCAAACTCAGGATCGCCTCCAGCCAGTTGGGCTAGCTGATTCCAGTCAAAGGTTAAGTTTGTCATTGTTGAGGCCATATTTATCAAGGACTAAAGAGCCGGGTTATGCTTAATATCCTCCAGCGTATCGAAAGCGGCGGTTCGATCTAAAAAACAATGCCACCTTTACTAGGTTTTTATAAACGCATCAATCTCGCTTAAATCTGGCTGAGATCACTCACCCATCACCCGTCACCCAGGCTAGCAAGCCTAACCCCACCGCCAAGGCTAGCCAGCGGGGCAAAAATATCCAACTGAGCAAGACATCGGGAAGGTTGTCCAAGATTGAACAAAACACCACGCTAACCACTAGCGTAGTTAGCAATATCACAAAGCTCATGGCATTGACTCAAGTTTTTGGTTAAGTTTTTTGCTCGACATACAGTAATTTTAGAAGACGGACCCAAACCTAAATCAGACCTCTATGGAAAACCCCGCCGCCTACGACTGGATTTTAATTACCCTGGCCCTTCTATTTTTAGCTGGGGGATTTTGGATGCTGTTTAGCAACCTTAACGATGTCAACAAGCGGATGTAAGGTCGCTCGAGTCGTCTGTCAAAGCTAAATTTTCGGGTTTAGCGGGCTGGTGGCAGTACTAGGCCCGCCAATCAAACAACCGGGCATAGCTGTAGGCAATAAATTCGCTAATCACATGACGAAAGCCCGCGCTCGAACGCCACCAATGGTTCGGATCGTAGTTGGGTGAGGCGGCGGCAATCACCCCGACTTTGACCGTGGGGGCCAGGGTACGGCGATACACTAGCCAGCTACGTCGGGCATGGGCCGACAGGGTCAATACATTCACCGCCGTCAGCTCTGGTCGGTGCTGCTGTAGCCACTGCTTTACCTCAAGCGCAGCGGTGTAGGTGCGATAGTGATTGACTTGAGGGCAGGGCACCACCGCCAGTTGTGAAGGCTCAACCCCCAGCTTTTTCAGGGTGTCTGCCGTGAGTTGAGCAAGGCTCTCATACTTGGACAGATGAGCTCCTTTCCAGATGGGTTGCCCCACAATGATGGCCCAGCGGTACTCACCGTGGACCAAGGCGCGGGCGGCAGTCTCGACTGCATGGTCGGGGATCCAGCCTTCGATAACCAGGGTATCGGTGGCCTGGGGGACGGTGGTACTGAGAAATTTTGCCAACTGTCTCAGGCTATAGAGGAGCCCCGCGATCGCAATCATCACCCCCCCAAAAACTCCACCTGCTAACCACAGCCCTGTCATCAATTAGGGTTTCTCTAAAGGTTTACAAATCAAATTTAGGCTATCAACTTAAAGCAAGGAATGATTGCTTAGAGAGTAGCCGATAGTCAGTAACGTTAGACAGCTAGCATTTAGCTACTGATTAATGGCTACTGATTACTGATCCCTGATTGCCTGTCCTACTGAATTTTTCCAGCTACCTTACACGGCTTTGGCCTCAAGATTGAACTGTCCGCTGCTGGGCCAAATAGTCAAAGACGCTTTTATCGCCAATATCCGGTGGAATTGCCTGAATCACTTTGCGTAGGGCAAAAATAACAAATAGCCCAGCCCAGGTCGCCAGCAGGCCTCGCTCTACGGTCACCGGCAAAATCGCGCTCAGGTGACCTAGCAGCAGCAGCGGCACAATCGGCGTTAAGAATTTGGTCTCAAACCGATTAAAGCAAAACGCCTCTTTGAAGAAAATGCCGGTGAGGGCCGCAAA
>JBCDDJ010000565.1:0-4057 GCA_039180385.1 Cyanobacteria bacterium P01_G01_bin.38
CTGGTCTGCGAAGCAACCACCGAACTGGAAGATCCGTTTCTCTACGCCCAGGTAGACGGCCAGACGTCAGAGCGCTTCCTCGTTACCCTGGTTTTGCCAGAAGGTCCCGCCTGGCTATCGTCGCCCTACCAATTTCAACGCAACGACGATGCTCGCTCGATTTCATTTGAGGTGACTAATTGATAAGTCTGACAGGATCAGCTGGACGACCGGCAATGATGGGTTCGCAGATTGAATAGACTGGCTGACGCTTACATTTACCAGACGAGCCCATCCAAAGATCTGGGTCTTGCCTACTCCCCCTATCTCCCCTGTCTCCCCTGCTCCCCTTCCCCCTTCGCCTTGCCCCCTTCCCCCTTCGCCTTTCCCTTGCAATGCGTACCGTCTTCGAACTCAAAGTCATCCCTCAGAGCGAAGACGCCTGCTTTCTCCTTCTGTTCTGGGACGATCACCGCAACCGTCTTACCGCGAGTCTGCCTTACCCCACCAAGCTGCACAAACGATATCAGCGTTGGCAAAATCAGTACCTCAAGTTTTATCAACTCGCTAACTCAGCCGGGGGGGTGGCCTCCAGTGGACGGCTGGACCCCGGCTCTGGCGACCCGGCCCATGATTTACAAGAGGCCGAGCGAACTTGGATTGAGGCCTTTAATCAATGGTTAAGCGTCCCCGAAGGCCGCAAGGTGCAGCAATGCATCCAGGATGAAATTACGCGGCTTTTTCAAGAACGGGCCCATTCGACCAGCTTGTCGAGGGCGGGGATGGGGGGCGATGTCACTGGGGTCGATGTGTATATCGCCTGCGATGATCCTCTGCTAACAAAGCTACCCTGGGAAGCCTGGGCGCTTGCGCCGCGCAACGCCTTTCCGGGGACCGTGCGGATTATTCGCACCGGGGTGGATGAACAAAGCCCGACGAAAGCCCCCTTACGTCCCGCCCGTAAACCCAGAATTTTGGCAATTTTGGGCACCGATCCGGCTCTGCCCTTACAGGCAGACTGGCAGATTTTGCGATCGCTGGCCCCCCTAAGCCACCTACAGCGCTTCACCTATCCCCAAAACGCGTCTCCGGCGGCGATCAAGCAGCAGCTCGCCGAGACCCTGGCGACCGCCCCCGGCTGGGACGTACTCTTTTTTGCGGGCCACAGCGACGAAACCGCCCTGACAGGGGGCCGGTTTGCGTTGACTCCGGACTGTCAGCTCTCGGTAAGCGAGCTTGGGGAAAATTTAGTTCAGGCCCGTGAGTATGGTCTACAGCTGGCTATTTTTAACTCCTGTAGCGGGCTCAGTCTGGCCCAGGCCCTGGTGGGTATGGGGTTACAGGTTGTGGTGATGCGAGAGCCCATTCGCAATGATGTGGCCCAACGGTTTCTAACCCCCCTATGTCACGCCCTGGCGGAGCGGCAAGATATTGCCGATGCGATACAAAGGGCCTACCAACATTTGCAAATGGCCGAGCGGTTGGCCTATCCATCTGCTCATTTGCTGCCGCTGCTGTTTAGCCCCAAGCCGGTGCCTTTTTATCAGCTGACTACCCTCAGCTGGCAGCAGCAGCTTAGGCGATGGATGCCGCATCGACGCGAACTGGTGACCGTCGGCCTGCTCATTTTTCTAAATTTCTTTGTGGATGTGCATGAGGTGCTTTTTGACACACGCACCTGGGTGCAGGCTCGCTATCGTCAGGCAACCCAGCAGCTCTCTGCCGAACAGTCCCCACCGGTCTTGCTGATTGAGGTGGATGAATCGTCCCTGATGACTTATCAAGAAACCCAACCCTTTCGTAAGGAGGCATTGGAGGATAACGATATCGATCATCGCTATCTGAGGCAGCTGTTGACCCCGGTGCTGGCCTTAGAGAAGCCCGTAGTCGGCATTCAATACAGCCTCAGCTCAAACCAGTCTGACGATCGTCGCCTGCACGACCTGATCCAAACTGAGGTGGAAACGAAATCCACCTGGTTTGTGATAGAAGCCAGAAGCTTAGACAGCATCGCCAACCCCCAGTGGAGTCTGCGGGGCTACGCTAAAGTTCCCAAGGGGTGGCGGCTGGAACGCTCCCCAGCTTCTGCCTGTGAGGCTCGCGACTGCCCGTTTGCCTATCAGGTGGCCCTGGCGACTCAGGTGCCCTCGTCTGACGGTCCGGTGCCGTCCATAGAGAGTTCTACGCCACTGCAAACTCAGGTGATTGACTATCTGGAGAACATAGATCCATCCTTTCGCCGCCAAGAACTACCCTGGGTGCAGTCAACTTGGTTGCCGGTGATGATGGATCTATCGCTGCCCCCCAATCAGATCTATCAGCGGGTCTCGGCCCAAAAATTGCTCTCACCCGCCTCCCAATCTGCCGTTGCTCAAGCAACCCGCGATCAGCGCATCGCCCTGATTGCAGCGGGCACCTACGAGCGTAATCTGGGCCAGCAATCAGCGCCGTTGGCCTATTTATTTTGGTGTCGACAGGGGCAGGTGCTCAATACCTTTGCTACAGATTTAGAGGGGTGCGATCGCAACATCACCCACGGTCAGTTCAACGCTTATATGGTGCACCACTGGCTCACCCACCATCACATTTCTAAAATCCCTGACTGGTGGATGATTTTGCTAGCTGCCCTGGTGGGCAAAGCGATCACGATCCAATGGCGGAGTCGGTCACAGGCTGAATGCGATCGCGCCCGACAATACGCGGTGGGGCTGACCTTTTTATTTGGCTTACTCAGCTTGCAGATTTATATTTCTTTCTTACTCTTGATTCCCTGGTTTTTTACCAGCCTCACCCTCTGGCTCTATCTAAGGCCGACTCGCCGCCGCTGATCCCCAAACGGGCACACGCCCCCAATCAGTCAACCAGACCTGAAAGCATGAACTCACTCAGGCATGAAAAACCTCATACCAACAGACATCTGAAGAATTTTAAGAATTATATTTTCGTCCGGATAGTGGCTTAAGACCCTTCTAAAAATCAGTACGTTCTGCAAACTGGACGACGACTGCATAACTCGATAGGGGGTTTGTCTATTAGTTAATAAGTCAGTAAACACCTAATAAGTCAGTAAACACGTCGGGCTTTGGCCTGGTAACCCATCGGGTCTCTTCCCGAGTTTTTACCCTTTTGAGCTTTACCCTGATTGCAAAAGCCCCTACCTCTCTAGAGGTGCATCTACAGCTCTCAGCACAGCCCAAGAGTACTGATGAAGTCCCCATCCCGCGAATTGGAGCATCTGTCATGACTTCTGTTAATCCTCAATCTAATCATCTGAATTCTGCTGATTTGCCATCCACTCAGACGTCAACCTCTAAACCCCAGTCAGTTTCAGACGTTGATTCCAGCTATCAAATTCACACCCCTCTTCCCTTCTCTCGGCTAGAGCGTATTTTGTTTGGCGTGCTAGAGTTCCTGTCATCTCTCTTTCGAAATCGGTTGACGCGCCCTAAAGCACGTATGGATCTCGACTTGGGCGCTCGGCCCTGTCAATTGTCGGGCAACCGTTACATGGCCGGAACCCCACTGATGGCAGGCGTGCGTGACTGGTACTGCCGGGTAACCGGACGCTGCTAAGGGCGGCTAGTAAGACATCAGCGAGAAACCGGGTGCCGATTTTAATCGGCACCTTTTTCAATGGCAATTGCCAATCAAATTGCAATGGACCTCTCAACCCATCTTCCGCATCCTCCCTTATCTTTCCGACTTATCTGCCCATATCTTTGCTGGCAATCACGCCATAACTGCATAACCCTACTCCTTTCAGATCTATTTCTTAATAGCGGTGCCACCCAGCGGTACAAAGCTCGGCAAACCGCACTGTAGTTGCCTGTTCGATGGAGAGGCTGGTTAGAATGGATCACTTTTCAGAGATTTTCAAAAATCTGAAAGCCCCCAAAAGTGACTTAAATCATGATTTGCTTAAAGGCGTTTTGGAAAGTCTAATTGATGGTGTCGTTATCTTTACCGACCGTGGCAAGTTAGTTCATGCCAATGCCAGTGCTCACCAAATGCTGGCTCCCTTTCTGCAAGACGAACGCTGCGCCAAGCAGCTGCGCCAAGAGCTGGATCGGTTGTGTAA
>JBCDDJ010000566.1:0-4034 GCA_039180385.1 Cyanobacteria bacterium P01_G01_bin.38
GCCCCAACGCTGATGATTGGCCCACCCCCGATTGCCGACGACCCCGACCACAGCCAGCGCATCACCCAGCTATCTAAGCAATACGCCCAGCTATGCCACACCCTCGATATCCCCTACCTCGAAACCTGCAAGCCCCTGTTAGCAAACCCCGCTTGGATGGAAGAAGCCGCCAAAAACGATGGTGCTCATCCCGCCGCAGGCGGCTACCAGGCCCTGGCAGATTTGATCATGGCTTGGCAGATTTGGAGAGGCTGGATGGCTTCATAAAATATCCGACCGTAATTCAATAATCTCTCTTTTTTTCTTTTTCCTTGGATTTTTTCCTTGCTGTGTGAAAGTGGCAGGTTTGATGTATTGGCTTGGTCTTAAGAGCACCCGGTTATCCGTAATCTACCCTACGGCATCCATCTCCCATTCCACTACCCACCACCCATTACCCCTTCCCCCTTCCCCTTTCACCCTTCGCCCACAAGATCAGATAATGTCAAGGTGCCTCAACGCTGCCTAATCGATGACTTACTACATCTCCCCCCGCTTCCTCAACAAGCTAGCCGTCCACATTACCAAAAACTACCTGGACCTGCCCCAGGTGCGTATGCCCTTAATTTTTGGCATCCACGGTCGCAAAGGCGAGGGCAAAACCTTTCAATGCGAGCTAGTGTTTGAGCGCATGGGCATAGAAGTCGTCCATATCTCCGGGGGCGAGTTAGAAAGCCCCGACGCAGGTGACCCGGCTCGACTGATTCGACTGCGATATCGAGAAGCCGCAGAGCTGGTGCGAGTCCGCGGTCAGATGGCCGTCCTGATGATCAACGACCTGGATGCTGGGGCCGGACGCTTTGACGGTATGACCCAGTACACGGTCAACACCCAGCTGGTCAACAACACCCTGATGAATATCGCTGACAACCCGATCAATGTGCAGCTCCCTGGCAGCTATGACGAGACGCCACTCCAGCGCATCCCCATCATCGTTACCGGCAATGACTTCGCCACCCTCTATGCCCCCCTTATTCGCGATGGCCGCATGGCAAAGTTTTACTGGCAGCCCGACCGAGATGACCGCATTGGTATCGTCAACGCCATCTTTGCCCCCGATGACCTATCCCGTGGTGATATAGAAACCCTGGTCGATACCTTCCCCACCCAGGCCATTGACTTTTACGGAGCCCTGCGCGCCCAAATCTACGACGAGCAAATTATTGATTTTATCCACACCGTTGGCGTTGAGAATGTCTCTCGCAATGTGGTGAATACGGTTACCCCACCCCAATTCAAAAAGCCCGATTTTCGCATTGCCCACCTGATTGAAGTCGGCCATCGTCTCGCGAGAGAACAGCGTCGAATCCAAGAAATGGACCTCGTACATGAATATAATCAGGCCCTCGCCGCTGGCCAAACCAACGGTCAGGTACAAAGCTCCTCAGGAGAGTTTTACCGCAACTACTCACAGCAGCCGCTATCTCCACCCCCACCCTCCTCACCTTCCCCATCTTCCTCTGCCCCTTCTGTCCCCTCTGCCTCCCCTACCTCTTCACCCACCAAAGCCTCCCATTGCCTGACGACCGAGACTCGCCAACAAGTCCACACCCTCCTCTCTCAGGGCTACCGCGTCGGTATGGAACATGTTGATGAACGCAGATTTCGCACTAACTCATGGCAAAGCTGTGCCCTTATTGATGCCACTAATGACGAGCAAGCCTACGATGCGATGGAGCGCTGCTTAGCCCAGCATGACAACGAGTATGTCCGCCTAATCGGCATTGACCCCAAAAACAAACAGCGAGTTTTAGAAACTGTCATTCAGCGACCTTAGAGAAGAAAGCCGATCATACTTTTCTGATAGCCCAAATCTCATTGGACACAGTATTGCATTTGATAAAGTGGCAGGCGTAAACGAGCTGCCACGCTTGCTGTCAAGCTAAATTTTCGTTGCATCGCCGCGGGCATGTCAGTCACCTTGACTGGCGCGAAACCTAGCTTTTCGTAGAAACGCTTTAACGATTGGCCCAGACACTCAACGTAAAGGGGCAGACTATCGCCAGGTGGGGTCAGCGCCACTTTAATCAGCTGCTGGGTCAAGTGGTGACCGATGCCCTGGCTGCGCCAACGTCGCGCCACTACCAAACTGCCCAGCTCTTGAGCCCCCTCAAACTGGCGCAGCTGACCACAGGCAATCACGTTGCCCTTGGCCTCAGCGACCCAAAATTGCGGCCACCGGAGCTGGGTCGGATCTAACCAGGCTGATAGCACCAGCCAGCGAATCGGCCAGATATCTTTTGCGGTAGCAGGTCTGAGGGAATACCCGGACGCTGGCATGGCTCCTTTGTACAAATATCAAGAACTGTCCACTCATTATGTGGGAAAGCTAACCCTGTGAGCGAAGATAGTTAAGTGCATGTTGACACTTATTCATATCTATATACGTCTAGGTCCAAAGGGGCATTGAATCGCATATACAAAATGAGTTTATTTTTAAACCGCTTTATGTCTAAATTTGGGCTCATTGCCCTATCTGCAGGGTTGTGGGTTGGAGGTGTTGAGTCTTTCCTCGGGACAGGCTACGTCAAGGCGCAAGCCCCCTCAACGCCCCAGACTCAGGTCGACTCGCCTCAGGCTACTCCCCCAAAAGCGCCGCCCCCCCAGGCTGACATTAATGCTGACAGCACGCCTGAGAAAAAATCTTCCGCTAGCCGTATCGCCATCATGATGGAGCCGTTTATTGAGGCGGATGCGATCGCAATCGGCAAATGGCTGGTCACCCAAAAGCTGCAGGACCTGACCAAAACCCAAAAAGTTGCTCAGTCTGACAAGCAAAAAACTCTATCCTCTCAGCAAGCATCTACTGCAAAGCCCAGTCAAGTCGCCAAGTCGAGTCGGGCAGATACCCCCCAAAACAGCGCTCAAAATAACGCCGCCCAACCCCCGGCTGCCCCCGCCCCCGAAAGACGCCCCGCAGCGGTCCCTAACTCGCCGCCGCCGCCAGCCCCCTCTGACAAACTGACCATCGACTCAGCGTTAGAAATGCGCGTGGCTTTGGTCAAAAGGTCTAACGCCGTCTCAATCGCCACCTCCAATGGCGGGGCCATCGTTTCCTTAGACGGTGAGGGGCTTAAAAGCTTAGGTCCTGGCCAGGCCTACGGCGCAACCCTGAACAGCAATGGCCTGACGATTAACGGTGAACCCGTGCCCGGTGCGGTTTGGGTCCAGGCTGATAGTGGCTATGTGGCCGTCGGCGATCGCTGGTATCGCGGTCGGGTGCTCCTACTCATGCGCGAAGATGGGCTCTATGCCATCAACTATGTGATGCTCAACGAATATCTCTATAGCGTCGTTGGCGCTGAGATGTCTGCGAGTTGGCCCATCGAAGCTTTGAAAGCTCAAGCTATTGCGGCTCGCTCCTATGCGCTGGTACACAACGTGCGCCATGGCAACCGCCGTGACTATGACCTCGATGACACGACTCGATATCAGGCCTACAAAGGCGTCATGACCGAGGCCAATACCACCCAGGCCGCCGTGCAATCCACCGCAGGCGAATATATCAGTCACAACGGCGGCATCGTCGAGTCGCTCTACGCGGCCACCCAAGATATTGTCAACGACGCCCACAGCGGCTTTGGTATGAGTCAGATGGGGGCCCTGGATCTGGCTAAGCAGGGCTATCAGTACCATCAAATTTTGGGCTTTTACTACCCCCAAACCGCTGTTGGTCGGTTAGATGTTGGCGAATAGATAGGTGAAAGATAAAGCGTCAGGAGTCATCGTTTGAAACCCAGGGGTTGAGAAGTTTTACGCTTGTTTTTTGAAAGTCTTTGATATTGCGAGTAACAACAGTTAGACTGTGCTCTAGAGCTGTTGCAGCAATCATTGCATCGTAGCTCGACATCGGCTCAGGCACATGGAGCGAAGCACAACGTCGGGCGATGCCAACACTGACAGGCACGATACGCTCAGCATAGTTGGCAAGAACGTGATTATCTAACCACTGTCGCAGCATAGCACCTTGAACCGGATCCCGACGTTCCATCACA
>JBCDDJ010000567.1:0-4029 GCA_039180385.1 Cyanobacteria bacterium P01_G01_bin.38
ATCGCACCCCGAGTAAAACGCCAGCTGCTTACCGGCCTCGACCCGGACGCCCACCCCCTCGTGGCGAAAGCGCCCTAGCCAGGTGTGCTTGGTGCCGTAGTCATTGGCGTTACTGGGGTCAACTTCGACAATCCAGCCGTACTTATTCCCAGCCAGCCCCAGCACATTGCCCTGACCGTCCAGGCTGACATCAAACGGCTTTTCGCTGGGGGGCAGGGAGGTACCGTCTGCATAGACGCCCTCGGGCACCTGACTTTGGATATTCTCTTCGGCGCTGAGCACGGTACCCCAGGGCGTGGTGCCCCCTGAGCAGTTGCCAAAGGTGCCGATAATCTGGCTACCCAGCCCATCCAGGTAGCCCTGCCCCGACTGCTTATTAAAAACGGCAGTGGCGGGGCCCGTGACTTGCAGGTAGCGATCGTCTTCTAAACCCGACATGCCAGTAATACGACGGTCGCTAGCTGAGTTTGTTCTGACCCAGCGACCGTCTGGCTCACGCTTGATTGAGATGACACCGATGCCCTGATCAAGCAGGGTTTCTTTGCAGAGGTCAGTAATTTGCGACTTGAGCTCGCCCGCAGGGAGCCCGTAGGCATCGATCTCTTCAATGCCCTCGCCCTGGGCTGCGATCGCAGCCATCACCGCCTCTGTCGGCAGCGACTTGCCGACCACCGTGGGATAGGTCTGCAGCCAGGTAGCATCGCTGATGTACTCAAAGTTAATGGTCAGGTAACCTTCGTCTGGGCCAGTGGGCACAAACGAAAGGTAGTCATTGTTGTAGCCAAAGCGAGAGTCCCCCACCGGGTCGCCCCAGGAGCCAATCACATCGTAGGTCAGCCCCTCGGCCAAAACCAGATCGTCCTGCACCACATACTCGCTGTATTCAGCTTTTTGTAGGGCTGCTTCAATATTCAAGCCCTCATAGGGCAGCGGTCCCTTGAGCGGGCTAAACGCCATTCCCTCAGCGGCAGCAGCCTGGGGTAAACCCAGAAAACTCTGCTGCGATCGCTCCAGGGAACCCAGGGTGGCAGTTCCGGCGGTGGCTCCTAAAAAGAGCAAAAACTGTCTACGCTTCAGACTCATATTGAAATTGCCTCTGATGACACTGACCTGAATTGCACTACATTCCATCTCAAGAACTGAAGATAGTGCTTTCCATCAAAAATTATTTGAATAAAAATATTCAGAACAGGTTAAGAGGAAATGATCTAAAGACTAAGGATCTCATTCAGTTGAGAAATCTTTAGGTATTTAGACTCTGTTTCAAGGAATGGCGACCGTTTCTAATAAATGGCGCATTACAGCCATTGCCTGATGGCCGCTAGTGGCGATCACACGGTGGGCCAACACATTCGGCACCAATGTTTTCACATCGTCAGGGATGGCATATTCACGACCTTCTAAAAAAGCCAGGGCCTGTACCGCCCGATAGAGGGCAACGGTGCCCCGGGGGCTCACCCCAAGGGCGATTTCTTCGGTTTCACGGGTAGCGCGCACCAGGGCCAAAATATAGCGCTGCACCGAGTCCTCTACTCGGACCTGGGTGCATTGTTTTTTGAGGGCCTGCATTTCATCAAGGGTAATGCAGGGCTGTAAATCGTCCGGTTTGACCGGATCGGCCAGGTTGGCCAACATTCTCAACTCTTCGTCTTCATTGGGATAGCCCAGGCTAAAGGACAGGGCAAAGCGATCCATCTGAGCCTCGGGCAGTGGGAAGGTGCCTTGATACTCCACCGGGTTTTGGGTGGCAATCACAAAGAAAGGCTCCGGTACTCGACGCGAGACGCCGTCCAGGGTGACCTGATGCTCTTCCATCACCTCCAGCAGGGCCGACTGGGTGCGGGGGGTGGCGCGGTTGATTTCGTCGGTGAGCAAAATATTGGCAAACACCGGCCCTGGCATAAATTGAAACTCGCCGCTGCTGGGGTTCCAAATATTCGTGCCCGTCACATCGCTGGGTAGCAGGTCAGGGGTACATTGCACCCGCTGAAACTTGCCGTCAATGCAGCGGGCCAACGACTTCGCTAACAGGGTCTTACCCACACCGGGTACATCCTCAAGCAGGGCATGCCCCCCAGAAAATAGGGCCACCAGCACCATGCGAATGGGGTCGGCTTTACCGACAATGGTTTTATTCAGGTTGGTGACGATTTGGTCGATGCGATCGCGCATGGGTTCCCCTTAAGCATTGGCTCTATGATGCCCTTTTTTAGCAAGAACTGCTGCTTAAGGGATGGGAATAACCGAGTCTCTAAAACTCCGGCTCTATAGCTGATTAATCCAGAATGATTTAGGGTGAGCCCAAAAGCCGGGGATCTCTACATCCTAGGCAAACCAACAGTGAGTAAGTTGTCTAGGCCTGTAAGCCCTGCTTATGCGGCTTGTAATATTTGAGGTTGCGGCAAAGACTTGCCTTCTGCTTGATAACTTTCAATCAGCAATTCAAGCACTTCCTTGGCATTTCCGAGAGCTTCTTCGTAAGTGTCACCGTGGGTAAAGTACCGCTGAATTTCTGTGGCAAACTCTGGCAGCTCAACCACATAGCAGTCGTCTTCGTCAGACCAGATGATGCTGACTCGGTACTTAATACGGTTCATTTGCCCTGCTCCTTGTCATCTAGTTTTTGCAACGCAATTTTTCCAAATAAGGTTTAGCATCCTGACTGTCTTTGCCAGCGAGTGTAATCGGCAGTTCAGGAAGTTCAGGATGAAACCAGCGTTCATGGCTACCTCGAACGCGCTTACACTCAAAACCTGCCCTTCGTAACATCTTCTTCAGCTCTCTGATCTTCTTGGGCATTTCTGCTCTAATCGTAACGCTGGCTTTTTATGGCGTGCCCAATACTTAATGCCTTAGTCAAAAAAACGGCCCTTTTATCCTGAGCTGCAATAAGGTACAAAACAGCAAGTGTCTGGGCATCAAGCTGTGTAAGCATCCAGGAGTCAGAAAGGCTTTGAATTCTGACTCCTGGGCTTGGGAAAACTTCCCGCTTTAGATTGATACCCGCTATAACCTATGAATCTGCATTCGTTGGGCTCAGCCAGTTGCGAACATAATCAGAGGCAAAGGCAACCGCCGCCCTAATGAGTTTGCTCAAAGCGACGCCGATACAGACCAGAGCGGTGACTTTAAGGGCTACATACAGTAGTGGGGCCGATAGGGTAACGATGGCGATAACCCCCATCATCAATAGACAGACTGTGGCGGCCAAAGCCAGGGATTGAGGTGACCGACCCTGCAGATTAACCCAAACCATTCGAGCCACATCGGGGACTCCCTTAAAGGCCTCTAAAAGACTGGCAGGCATGATCTCCCGAAGCCAGCGGGCGGCAATCTCATAATTAGCTAAGACTTGAGACCGCAACTCAGTCAGGTTGAAGGCTTCATTTTTGAATACTTCGTTCACAGAGGCAGGGATGTTGGGTAAGTCAGCGGTGTCCTTGGTGGGGTACTCGCTTGATAAAGTCATCGTTCGGTATCCTTACGAAACCACAAAGCAGAACATATGTTTCATAGAACATATGTTTCACCTTAGCAGCGAGTGGTTTTATAGTGCAAATGTTTTTGTCGCTCGTAACATACCGAAAAAGGATGGGTCGCTATGGGATGCCGTAGCCGTAAGGGCTTCAAATGACCTTCAGCTCACGCCTTGCGGCCTGACAGTCCGCCTCGATCTGCGCCTTCAAACTATCGAGGGAGTCAAACTTTTTCTCAGGTCGTAGGAAGGTTTCTAAACTCACGGTCAGGGTTTTGCCATACAGGTCGCCGGACCAGTCCAATAGATGGACCTCCACGGTCACGTCTTGCCCTGCAACGGTGGGCCGATTGCCAATATTCATCACCCCAGGTTTCATCCCGCCATTGACATCTACGCAAGGGCCGCACACCTGCACGCTGTAAACCCCCTGCCGAGGGATGAATTTATCGTTGGGGAGCTTCAAATTTGCGGTGGGAAATCCGATTTGTCGGCCTAGCTGCTGACCTTGCACAACGCGGCCCGTGAGCGTGTAAGGTCGGCCCAGCAGACGA
>JBCDDJ010000568.1:0-3999 GCA_039180385.1 Cyanobacteria bacterium P01_G01_bin.38
ATGAAAAGGTTCAAGCCTTAGAACGACAGGTGCGATCGCTCGAAAAAAAGCTCAAACGCTCCCACGCGGATCGGCGCTTATTGGAAACGAATAATGTTCGCACAGAATCTCTCCTCAAGCGCGTCATCGAAGAGCTCAAAGAGTCTAAACAAGCCCTAGAAGATCGCCGACAGGCGCTAGAAAATATCCTCACCGAGCTAAGAGCGACTCAAACAAAGCTAGTTGAGTCAGAGAAAATGTCGGCATTAGGGGTTTTGATGGCAGGTATCGCCCACGAAATCAACAACCCGGTGAGTTTTATTTACGGCAACCTTCAACATGCCAAAGAGTATACCCAGGATCTTTTTAAGCTGATTGAGACTTATCAACGTGAATATCCGAACCCGCCTGAGACGATTCAACACATGATCAAGGACATTGAGCTAGATTTTCTTGAAGAAGACTATTGTCAACTGCTCCAGTCGATGGATGTCGGTGCCGAACGGATCTACGAGATTGTTGGAGCCCTACGTAATTTTTCTCGATTGGACGAGTCAGACTATAAGGAAGCGGATCTCCACGAGGGGTTAGACAGCACGCTTCGGATTTTGGGCCATCGTCTCAAACCCAACCCTCACCACAATGGGATTACCCTAGTCAAGGATTATGACGATTTGCCTCAGGTCAATTGCTATCCGGGGAAGCTGAACCAGGTTTTTATGAACATTCTCTCCAATGCTATCGATGCGCTGGAGGCGGCGATGGGAATTGGAAGCTGGGGTAAAGATGGCGCTGCTGCTGTGTCGCTGCAAGATCCGAAAATTACGATTTCGACAGCGATCGAGTATCAAAGGATTATGATTCGGATTGGGGACAATGGACCGGGGATTCCGGCGGAGATTATCCCCAAGCTGTTTGATCCGTTTTTTACGACGAAGCCGGTAGGGAAAGGGACGGGCTTG
The DNA here is from genome assembly GCA_039180385.1 of Cyanobacteria bacterium P01_G01_bin.38. Classification (GTDB taxonomy): domain Bacteria; phylum Cyanobacteriota; class Cyanobacteriia; order Phormidesmidales; family Phormidesmidaceae; genus SIO4C1. The sequence goes on from JBCDDJ010000568.1 coordinate 942, forward strand.
GGGTTATCGATTAGTTATCAAATCGTGGTGGAGCAGCATCACGGGCAGTTGCTCTGTGAGGCAGATGAGACGGGAACGGTATTCACTATTGTCCTGCCGATTTAGAAACTGGGTTTCTTCAAAGAAACCCGGTCTCTCCGCGACGACCCGACTCTACTCATCAAGTATCAAATGCGGTAAGTCTAATAACTGCATCGGGGCATCCATCGCCTCCACATAAGCTCGATACGCCTGCGCTGTGCCTACCTGCTGCCGCACCTCATCCAGCCGGGGCAAAGGGACTTTGCGTAAATTTGCATACTCTAAATAGCTCGAAAACTCCCATTCTTCAGGGCGTTTTACCAGGCAAGCCTTCACAGGATTGAGATGGATATAGCGAGACAGATACAGCAGATAACCTACTTCATCCACATGAATTGCCTGAAATCTGCCCTGAAATAGCGATCCACATCGCTCATAACGCCGATTGATCGCCTTTGTATACGACAGCGTAAACCCATGCATCTGCTGCGAAAGGGTATCCTCGCGCAGACAGACCAGAAAATGGTAGTGGTTTGGCATCAGGCAGTAGGCGATGACATGCAGCGTCTCCTCAACCAGATAACGCCGAAACTGCCGCAGGAAAAATAAGTAATTCTCCCGCTCAAAAAAGATTTTCTGGCGATTATTTCCTCGGTTATAAAGGTGGTAATACTGCCCTGGTAAAAAGTCCGTCTTACGCCGTGGCATTTCCTAGCTGATAATCAAGAAACGTATCCTTAAGGTTTCCCAGAAACCGAGTTTCTCAAAGAAACCCGGTTTCTAGTCCAAAGCCAACCCAGTTCCTATGCTTCTTCCTCCCAATACCCTTCGCAAAGTCCATCACCTTGCCCTAAACGTCCAGGATATGGCTACCTCCCGCCAATTCTACGGTAACCTCCTCGGCCTCCATGAGCTGACGGGTAACGAAGTCCCCGCTACCCTCAAAGACCTGGTTGCCCAGGGCAAAGTCGCCAACTTTGTCACCCCCGACGGCACCGTCTTAGACCTTTTTTGGGAGCCTGATCTATCCCCGCCCGCCCCTGATCCCACCCAGCAATTCACCCGTGCCAACCACTTCGCTTTTGACATTGCCCCTGAGCTATTTGACCAGGCTGTTGAAGTTCTCAAACAAAACGAAATCCCCATCGATCACGGGCCAGTTAGTCGGCCTACCGGGCGGGGCATTTACTTTTATGACCCCGATGGATTTCTACTTGAGATTCGATGTGATCCAGCCTGAGTCGAGTTATCTACTTGACCTCCGCGTTATTTCCTCCACTGGAGGGGTGCCCGCAGGGCGGGGTGGGTTTCGACATGTTGCGCTAGTGGCCGAAACCCACCCCTGCCCCTCCCCGGAGGGGATAGGTTGAGCGATCGCTTTTCAAGCAAAGGTAGCTTCGAGGGGTGTGCCCTGCTTGCGAAGACCCCAAATAGCTGTGTTGCAAATCGCTAAGAAAGAATGGGTCAAAATCTACGGACGGTAGACTATAGCCAGAATCCACTCCTGAAAAAACAATGCACAGCTCCTGGTTCAGCAAGCGATTAGGGCCACTACACGCTTTATCTATCGGCTTAGTCACTGCTCTGATTGCCTGTACGCTGTGCCTTTTATTGCCGATTACAGCCTATTCTCAAACGACCCCAGCGCCTATCTGCCCAAGCTCAGACCAATCAGGTGGTCAGATCGTTTTTGAAAATGAAGCTTTCTATTGTCTTCCAGGTCTAGGTGAGCAAGCAGAAAAACCGGATAGCAATCCAATTGCGACCTTTGCTGAGAATCGGAATATCCCTATCGATGCCCTCAAAGCACCAGATAGTGACTCATCACCAGATGGAAAACAACAACAGGCAAACCTTTACTATTTCGAGTCTCCGACTTCAAATGAGAAGACAAGCCTACTCACCATTCCTGCCAATGCTTCTGAGGAAAACGCTGCTGATATCCTCGAGAAAACCAAGCGAGCTGTCCAGCGCTATCGGCAAAGAGAGTTTGGTTGTGCCTTAACTAATCAAACCGTTTCGATTGGCAAAATCTATAAGGAGCCCTTTCTCTGTGTCGAATCTGGCATTTTGAATGAGTCTGTTAAAGCCAGAGCTGAAAGAATCGCTAGCCAAATCAACAAGGTGATCGCCGGGGATATTAATGTTGAAACCCTCGAAATTATCCCAGTGCCTGAGCTAAGAAACTCCCTCGGCATCTCTAAATATATTGGGTTAGAATCGGAGGCGGATCTTGACAATCAGGCCATGGCGATTGTGTCGCGATCGCAAGTCCTGGCCAACCAAGACAAGATTATCCTGATCGTCACTGATTTAGATACGGTCTTATACAACCAGGACAACCCTGGAGAGAATTCGCCCTCTGGAGATGTTGCCGCCGCCATGCTCTCCCCTTATGAGCTGAGCAACCTATACCTGGAGAAAATCACCCGAACCAGCAAGTATTTATATGAGGATCTAGTTCGTCCAGTTACTTTCAACCTGGGGCCATATTTTTGGGCGCGCCCAAGACTCTCTTCTAACCCTCGCCCCAATCCCTATCTCTGTCCGCCTGGTTCAGTGAACAACGCCCAACCGTCAGATGGTCAAGGACCCAACACAAGGGGGCAAATCACATTATTCTGTGTTCAGTCTTTGAGCACATATTACAACGCCTCCTTTAGAGCCGATGAGATTTCAAAAAACATTGATATCTTTGCCAATCAGGTTAACCATTTTCCCTACATTCCCCTGTTTCAACCTGTCAAAGACCTGATTGTTCAGCCAGAAAATGAGGGGGGAGAGATCAAGATTCGCTACGGCGAAAACGATGACCAAGAAATTATGACGGTCACCCAAAAAGAAACCTCATCCAATACCCCAGACGCGAGAATGGAGGCCGCTAACACCCTGCTAGGTAGCATTCAAGAGACTGTCAGGGCTTATCGAAGCGTTTACTATCGAACGCTGATCGTCACCCTTATTTTTTCAGGGGTGAGCCTTTTATCAATCTGGCGAATTTTTAAGAAGACACGTCGCCGCCGTCGCCGAGTCACTG
>JBCDDJ010000569.1:0-3991 GCA_039180385.1 Cyanobacteria bacterium P01_G01_bin.38
AATTTTTAATCTCGCATTTTCAGAAGGGCTTGGCGAAACGCCTTGAAAGATGGACAAAGACAGGAATCTGAGCACCTTCGGTCAAAACCTTTTGAACAACAATATGAACAGTCCCTCTTTCCTTTAGTAGCAGTGATTATCCAGATGAAACTGCCTGTGGCGGATTGCTCAGATCGTCTGGTCCTTCAGCGTGAAGGTAGATTTACGCCTTTCCCCCTTAGCCCTTTTCCCTTTCCCCATCCATCTTTGATTGACCTAATGGCTTCCAACTTGATCAAGTGCGCCCGGCTTATCATGGATAGCCAGCCTATCGATCAAGGTTTTGCTGGCTTCGTTGAGCCCGATCAGCTTAACCTCTGTGCCCTTGCGGCGAAACTTGAGAACGACCTTATCAATCGCCATCACAGCGGATTGATCCCACAGGTGTGACTCTTTGAGGTCAATTACCACCTGCTCAAGATGCTCCATAAAATCGAAAGCGGCCAGGAAATCGCTGACAGAGACGAAGAAGAGTTGCCCACCCACATAGTAAATTCGCTCGTGGCCATCAGAGCTGAGGCGACTTTCGATTTTGATCAGCTTGGCAATCTTTCGCGAGAAAAATAGCGCGCTTAGGGCAATCCCCACGATGACACCGATGGCCAGGTTATGGGTAATGATCGTAGTGATCACCGTGACCACCATGACCGTAGTTTCACTCTTGGGCATACGGCGGATATTGGTAATCGAAGCCCAGCTAAAGGTGCTTATAGAGACCATGATCATGACAGCAACCAGGGCAGCCATTGGGATTTGACTGACCCATTTGCCCATGACCAAAATAAAGAAAAGCAGCAGGATACCTGCACTCAGCGTTGAGAGTCGCTGCCGTCCGCCAGATTTGATGTTAATCACAGACTGACCAATCATGGCGCAACCGGCCATGCCCCCAAAGAAGCCGGTGACAATATTCGCGACTCCTTGCCCCTTGGCCTCTCGGTTTTTGTCACTGTGGGTGTCGGTCATATCGTCAATCACCGAAGCGGTCAAAAACGATTCGAGGAGCCCAACGGCTGACATGGTCAACGCAGTGGGCAAAACAATGCTCAGGGTTGCAAGCGAGAAGGGCACCTGGGGAAAGTGCAACACCGGGAAGGCGATGGGCAACTCCCCCATGTCGCCCACGGTGGGTAAGCTGATATCTGTCAAAATGGTGACCGCGGTGAGCACCACAATCGCCACCAGCGGCGACGGGATCAGCTTAGTGAGCCTCGGCAACGAGTAAATGATAGCCAACCCGGCGGCCACCATGGCATACATGGTGAACCCTTGCCCAGCAAACTGGGGCAGTTGGGCCATAAAAATCAGAATGGCTAAGGCGTTGACAAAACCGACCAGGACCGCCCTCGGGACGTATTTCATCTGGCGACCCACCTTGAGCCCACCCCAGAGGATTTGCAAAAGCCCGGTCAGCAGCGTAGCGGCGAACAGGTACTCAAGGCCGTGGTTTTTAACCAGCTCGATCATCAGGAGTGCCATGGCTCCGGTGGCGGCTGAGACCATGCCAGGACGGCCACCCAGAAAAGCGATGGTCACAGCCATCGTAAAAGAAGCGTAGAGACCGACTTTGGGATCGACACCGGCAATGATTGAAAATGCGATCGCTTCTGGAATCAGCGCCAGGGCAACCACGATGCCTGCGAGCAAATCAGCCCGCACATTTGAAAACCACTCTTGTCTAATCGTTTTGAGGCTCAGGTAGGTCACGATGCTTTTGAATTTTGTTGTGATGAAGATAGCTGCATATACATTCACAGTATTAAGAAAGGTTAATATACGCAAATGTGAAAAGTACGAGTCCTGAGTGAACTGCCGACACAAAAAGTTGACTGATTCTATGGGAAAGTACGAAAAAATTTAGGCTCGAATGCTTCGATATTTTTTGCGGCGGTCACTGCTGGCGATGCCCACTTTGCTGGTAATTAGTGTGGTTATTTTTGGGTTACTTGCGATCGCACCCGGCGATCCCTTCGGAGATTTGGCCAATAACCCATCCATGACTGCAGAGGTGCGCGAAAACCTGAGGCGGTCGCTGGGGTTAGATCAGCCCCTCTATATCCGTTACCTCAAATGGTTGGGGTCCCTGGCACAGGGCAATTTGGGTTACTCCTTTAGCAGTCGTAGCCCGGTGGGCAACTTGATTTTGCAACGATTACCGGCCACCCTTTGGGTGCTTGGGGCGGGTTATCTGTTGAGTGTGATGCTGGCTATTCCCCTGGGGATTTTGTCGGCGATCAAGCGCTACAGTTGGCTCGATCGGGGGGTAACGACTCTGGCCTTTATTGGCTTTTCGCTACCGACATTTTTCACCGGTCTGCTCTTTATTCTAATTTTTAGCGTACGGCTGGGCTGGTTTCCGTTTATCTACAGCAGCACGCTGGTGGTCCAAGACTGGCGCAGTTTCCTGGCTTTAGTGCGTCAGTCAATTATGCCAGTATGTGTGCTGGCGCTCTTTCAGACAGCGGTTTTAATGCGGTTTATGCGGACGGCGGTGCTTGAGGAGCTGCCCCAGGGCTATGTACAAACCGCCTATGCCAAGGGGCTATCAACACCGAGGATTATCAATGTCCACATATTGCGCAATGCATCGATCCCAGTGGTGACACTGATTGCCCTGGATATCCCCAGCTTGTTTACCGGCTCACTGGTATTAGAGCAGGTATTTCGGATTCCGGGGATTGGGGCGTTGCTGATTGATTCTATCAAGCGCAGCGATACCCCAGTGGTGATGGCGATCTCATTTGTCTATGCAGTGCTAGTAGTGGTGTTTAATCTGATGGCCGATGTGCTCTACGGCTGGCTCGACCCACGGGTACGGCTATGAAAAACACATATCAGGCTATGAAGGGCTTGAGGACTCAATTTGCCCATAGTTTTTGGGGCAGCTTTAGTCGAGCCTTTGGGCGAAATCGCACTGCTGTGCTGGGGGCAATTATTTTGGGGCTGATGTTTCTCATAGTGGGGCTCGGTCCGCTGCTGTACTCAACCTCAGCTCAGGCCATCGATTTTAGTTTGGCAACCCTGCCACCAACCTGGCAGCATCCGTTTGGCACCAACGACCTGGGCCAAGATCAGCTGGCTCGAATCTTGCAGGGCGGGCGGGTTTCGCTGGCGGTGAGTCTATCGGCAATGATCATGGCGATGAGTGTAGGGGTGTTGGTGGGTGCGATCGCAGGCTTTTATGGCGGCCTCATCGATGCCGTGCTCATGCGCTTCACCGATTTGTTTTTATCGCTGCCCCAGCTCCCCCTGGCACTGCTGGTGATTTATCTGTTTGGCAACCAGGCGCGGGCCGTTTTGGGGCCTGAGCTGGGCATTTTTTGTCTGATTGTGATCGTCATTGGGGGCTTTAACTGGATGTCCGTGGCCCGACTGGTGCGAGCCGGGTTTCTATCGCTGCGCGAACAAACCTTTGTGCAAGCAGTGCAAGCCCTGGGGGCAACCCCCCAGCGGATCATCTGGCAGCATATTTTGCCTAACGTGATTGGCCCTGTAATTGTGGCGGCGACGCTGGCAGTGGGCAATGCAGTCCTAACAGAGGCAACCCTGAGCTTTCTAGGGCTGGGCTTTCCCCCGGATGTGCCCACCTGGGGACGAATGCTCTCAACCGCGCAAGACTATTTAGAAACGGCCCCCCACATGGCGATTTTTCCGGGGTTGGCGATTTTTTTGACGGTGCTGAGCATCAACTATGTGGGCGATGGCCTGCGGGATGCCTTTGACCCGAGAAGTCAGCAGACACTGCAACGTTGAGAAAGCAGTTAAGCAGATATAAACGTCCTTTATTCAGGATGTTCACATATTCGTTCACAGGAGTATACTTTAAGCCGGGAAACCTTCTAGGTGAAAGGGATTGGGACGATGTGCTTTTTGAGACTGGCGAGCCAGTGGAAGTGCGCCCATATGGTCAACGACCCACTCAAATAAATCAGGAAACTCATAGTCAAATAAG
>JBCDDJ010000570.1:0-3975 GCA_039180385.1 Cyanobacteria bacterium P01_G01_bin.38
GATTTAGAAACATACAAGGTCAAGGAGCGCGATGTGGGCACCCCTAAAGCGTGCATATAGTCTTGCGCGAGAAACTCACGCACACTGGACCGAAGGACTGCGCGACCATCCCCGCCACGGCAGTAAGGCGTTGGGCCACCCCCTTTCAATTGCATCTCCCAGCGCTGGCCATTGAGTATTCCTTCAAATACAGATATCGCCCGACCATCGCCATAGCCATTTCCTGTACCGAATGGACAGTTTTGGATATATTCGGTGCCATAAATCGACAGTGCATACCCCGTCGCCCAGCCAACCTGACGCATAGGCTCATGGGCAGCAGAGAGATCACCCGAAAATACATGGCGAAATTTTTCATCAAGCGCCAGCTCATCGCTCAACCCAAGTTCCTTAAAAAAAGTGCTGCTATGGACCACATATTCTGGGTCTGCAATCGGTGTGGGTGTCACGGGTACAAAATGACCCGAAAAAACCTGGCGGGCACGGTGGTCATCACCATCTCCGGTAGCCTCAGGATCGGCATTTAAGGTATCCATCAGAGAATAATCCGCCAATCGCACAAACTGATCAAAGGTGGTTACGCAGGGCTCAGCAGATGGTTTAGATGGATATGGCATTGTTGCTAGCGCCCGTATTGTCGGGAAAGATTTATGTTTAATGGGGGATCATGTAAAGGCTAACATATTCAATGTGGAGCTTTCTAGACTAATCGACTTGTTAATAGGCTGCGGAAAGGTCTGCTGATACGGCGGTTAATGCTCGCATAAGGAGCACATCTTGCCCTCAATTTATCTGAACCGCTATCAGTTGTTCTTTTAGATGCTCAATCTGACGTATGGGTACAGGCTAAAACAGCAAGCCGATTAGATTGAGCATGATCTAGAGATGTGCCGTAAGGTCTCGAATTATGTGTGGAAGGAACAACTTTTCCTGCCAGATAGCTTACTGCCTAGACGTTGATTGGTGACGGCTCCAGCAACTTTCAAATAGGATTAACGTTGGAGTTGTGCGGCGGTCAGTATCTCTGATTTTGGCCGATAGCCTTTGCTTCGTCCGCACCGACGCAGTGTTAGGCGACTACTAAACTGCCTAAACATTGTGAGAAACTTCGCCAAACGTTTCTTACAGAATTTTATTCTGACACCATGTCGTTTAGAACTAACAATCAGTATGGACACCGTATCTAAATGCCTGAATTAGTCAATCATTTCCAAAGAAATGCCAATTCAACTAACTTTGCGATACGAGTAAAAGTATCCTCCAGCAGAGCTGGAGGCTTTACATATGGGGGCCGCTCAAAGCGGCTTCGTCAACCTACCATTCATCACTCAAGCGCAATTGCTCGATTCGTCGGTCTTCTGACTCCTGGGTTTGGATATACCGACGCACTGTCGCCTCATCATGACCTACTGTCAATACGTAATAGCCTCGCGCCCAAAACTTTTGTCCCACTATATTCCGGCGTCCTCCGCTATAGTTGCGGGCTATTGCTATCGCACTTTTTCCCTTGATAAACCCCACTACTTGCGACACCCCATACTTCGGCGGTATCGAGATCAACATATGTACATGATCTGAGCATAAATGCCCCTCTTCTATCCGACATTCTCGGCGTCCTGCCAAGTCATGGAAAATTTGACCTAAATACTGGCGCAATCCTCGATACATCGCTTTTCGTCGATATTTTGGGATGAACACTACATGGTATTTGCACTCCCACTTGGTATGGCTTAAGCTACCGGTATCTTTCATTTTGAGTCTCCTTTGCAGTCCTCAGTGGCCTGCTTTGTGAGACTCCTTACTTAAATACTCCCGGAACTGTCAAACTTTACGGGTCCCCCAGCTCAGCTGGGGGTTTACGCTGATTAATCAACATCAGCAAAGGTAAGTGCCTGTAAGGAGTCAGTTTATGCCACTAAACATGTTTAAACCCTCCAAAACCCGTCAGGGGGCTAGATAAATCCCATAAAAGTTGTTGTTCATTGCCTTGCTGAACAAACACCTGGCTCCCTGCAACCACGTTACCAATCACCTCACAGGTCAGCCCCTGGGACTGAAACATCGCCTGTAGGTCAGCAACCTTGCAAGGAGAAACGCTCAGGAGAAACCCAAAACTCGGAAAGCTCGTCATCCATTTATGCCAGGTCACCTGCGGCGGTCGAGGAATCCTCTCAAGATCAAGCACCGCACCACAGCCTGATGCTTCTGTCAGCATCAACAGCGTCCCCGCCAGGCCACCCATGCTGATGTCTTTTCCTGCATGGCACAGGCCCGCCTGCGCCAACGCTGGCAACAGCTTTAACTGCGCCCTAAGCTGCATCGGGTCCGCCTCGGTCGCCGCATTCCAAAAAGGATAGCCCCCGTAGTATCGACCCGCCAGATTCACCACCATGAGCAGATCATCCCCAGGCTGAGCATCAAAGCTGGTGATCAGCCGCTCAGCCCGCCCCAAAATCGCAACGGCGAGTCCATCATAGGGGCTATGGCAATTGGTATGTCCGCCCACAATTGGCACCCCGTAGGCTTTAGCCGCCGCCTGCATCCCTGCCCAGAGGGGCTGACTCGCGTCAAGAGACTGACTCCATAGCGCATCAACCACCGCCATCGGCGTCCCACCCATCGCCGCAATATCTGAGATATTCACCATTACCGCGCACCACCCTGCAAACCAGGGCTCCTGCGCCACGAGCTGAGGCCAGAGACCTTCTGCGGCCAGCAGCAAATAGCCCTCTCCATCGGGAATCGCCGCGCAGTCGTCACCCAAGCGAATCAGGGCTGTTTGCCCGGTCCCCTGAACATATGGACCGATCGCACTGGCAGCCGTTTGAATGTCTTGCTTGTGCAAGATACTCAAGGAAGCTTGCAAAGACGCAATCAGATCAGACAGCACCGATTCCTAAGCCACCTGTAATAGCGGTAGCGCCGGACGTCGCTGATGGGTGGCGGGATAATAGTCCAGATCGGCCTCCATTAAATGATGGGGTCGCTCAAGGATTTCAATCTCTTCTAGACTCTCCCAATGGAGCCGCGTAAAAAAGCGAACATTTTGCAGCTGAACAGTGGCTAAGAAGCGATCGCAACCCCACGTATTGGCAGTGGTGACTGCTTTTTGGATCAGGCCTTTCCCAATTCGCCCGACTCGCCGAAAGTCTGGATGAACGCCCAGCCGCCCGCCGTACCAGAGCCTGGGTTCTTTTTCGTAGATTCTCACCACCCCGACAACCCGGTCGGGTTCACCGACCTGATGGGCAATGGCGACAATCGGATAAGAGCGATCGTCTGTAGCGTCGCGATCGTCTTGATCGAACAACCCCTGCTCCTGGCAAAAGATTTGTTGGCGCAGCTCAAAATACGCTGCAATCTTAGCTTCAGATAGGGCCAGTTCAAAACTATAGGTTCGTTTAGACGTGCTTTTGAGGGTCATGGTTCTATTGATAAAAAGGGCCGACAGCAAAGGGTTCTAAAGAAAATCATGCTTCAAAACTGGATAGCGCCGAGCACGCACCACATTTGGCACAGCCTGCCTTCATATCGGCGGACAACAAATTCGCCTGCTTGAGCCGCTGGCCAATCACCTGGTACAAATCGTACATAAACTCACTGCTAGGCGGGGCGTGCTGGGCCAGAGGCGTCCCGACAATGGGCACAAACGGTACCACAAAGGGATATACCCCCAGCTCAACCAGCCGATCGCTCACCTCCAATAGCGTCTCCTTGCTATCCCCCAACCCTGCTAAGAGATAAGTACTCACCTGCCCCCGACCAAACACCTTCACCGCCGCCGCAAAGGCGTCAAAATAATAGGATAGGGGCACTTTTGCCTTACCCGGCATAATCCTGGCTCGGACCGCTGGGTCCGCCGCCTCCAGGTGCATCCCCAGACTGTCTACCCCCGCTGTCCGCAACCGCTCAAACCAGCGAAAATCATTGGGGGGCTCACACTGGGCCTGGATGGGCAAATTTACCCGAGCCCGA
>JBCDDJ010000571.1:0-3966 GCA_039180385.1 Cyanobacteria bacterium P01_G01_bin.38
CTCGGTTTTGAATTTGCCAGTTTGTTAGCCGGTGCTTTTATTACCGAGATTTACTTTAGCTGGCCGGGGTTAGGGCGACTGACCCTACAGTCTGTGCTTAACCAAGATCTGTATGTGGTCATGGCTAGTCTGATCATCAGCGCCACGATGTTGATTGTAGGTAACCTGTTGGCTGACCTGGCCCTATCCTTCGTCGATCCGCGCATTAAGCTCTCTAAGGTGAATTAAGCCAAACAGGGTGGAACTTATGAGAGATCTGCTTTAACGAGCCCATCTACGACGTTAGCGTCCTGATTTTTATCATTCACCAACGTCTATTTTTCCTTCCAAACCGCCTTAATCGTCTCCAAAAACGCGTATACCGGCGGGGCATGGAGCCCTTCGGCCATTACAATGACACCGATTACTCGCTTGAGAGGTTCAGGGAGTTGGGCAACACCGACTTCTTGGGGGATGGGTTCGGCGGCAAGCTTGGCCATAATGCTTGCGCCTAAGCCGCTGCGCACCATGCTGACAATGGTGGAGTCTTCGCGGACTTCATAGGCGGGCTTCAGAGTTTGGCGATGATGCGAAAAATAACCTTCGATATTATGTCGGCAGCCTTCACCCGTAGGGGTCTGGATCAGGGCGTATCGGTGTAGATCTTGCCAACTTAAAGACTGGGCTGACTCCCCCGGCGGCAGCAGCACCACGTACTGATCGTGAATCAGCTCCCATGCATCAAAATCTTTGGCGGTGGGCAACGCCGTGAATCCAATATCGGCCCGTCCCTGGCGCAGGGCTTCTTCGACCAGATGATAGTGAATAAACTCGGTGATGCTCACCCCAATGCCGGGATACTGATTGCGAAACTGCTCGATCACCGCTGGCAAAATGTGGGTGGCGACACTGCGAAACCCAGCCACCCTCACCTGCCCAGCCCCTAAGCCCCTGGCTAACTGGGCTTTGTAGCTAATGGTGTCAAGGGAGTCTAAAACCTTCTGAGCCTCAGTGGTAATCTCTTGACCAATCGGAGTGAGGACTGCACCCTGACGACCGCGATTGAGGAGGATGACGCCCAGCTCAGATTCGAGGGTTGCGATCGCATGGCTCACCGCTGACTGAGAGAGTTCTAATTGCAGAGCCGCATCGCTAAAGGTTCCAGAATTTGCGATCGCAACCAGTGCCCTTAGCTGAGAGAGTTTGATTCGGCTTAGGTTAATCTCCGCCATGATATCCGCTCTCTGTCACCCCTCTTAAATATTGCCTTAGCCTGCAAAATTTCTTCGATTAAATCTATCTAAACCATTCATATAAAAGGGGCAGGCATTGATTTGATTTGTTGAGGTCAGGGTCGGTATGGTAAGAAATTGGGCGTGGTGTAGGAAAAAGGTAAATGGGAAAGGGCGAAAGTGGAAAGGTTAGAAGATCAAGGGGGTATAAGGGGGGAGTCACTGAACAGCCAGATTTAGTCGCTAGCAAATTGGGGGGTGGGTCGCTATGCTGAAAGAGCGATTTGACCAGGCAGATTGACCAGGCAATGCCTTATGCTGACACAGCTGCGGTTTCAGAACTTTAAGTCTTGGCAAGATACGGGCGATATTCGCTTCGCACCGCTAACGGGTCTGTTTGGTACGAATAGTTCAGGAAAAACAGCGATTCTGCAATTTCTGCTAATGCTCAAGCAGACAATCGAGTCGAATGACCAAAAAGCAGTATTACACACTGGTAATGAGCGCACATATGTTGATTTAGGGACCACAAAAGATTTAATCCATAATCACACGTTTCCAAACAAACTTATCTTCTCAGTTGAATGGTTACCTACAGGGCCATCTTTTGACTTAAGTTTGCCAGTTGGTGCAACGCCTTTCCCAATTCAAAAACCAGATTCATTTAAGGTTCCTGTGCTTGCTCAGTATCAAGAAGCTCTACATTTCAAATGTAAGATTAGCTTAGATATAAATGAACTCAAGGTACAAGAATTTGAATATATTTATACTTCAAGAGAAAGAAATGAGGTTAGATTTGGCTTGAGCTTAGACTCAGTCGAGTCTAAGAGTAATGTTTATGAATTAATTGCCGAAGGATATCCTCTTGATGAGATAAGGATGTCTAATTCTTACAAAATAGACCCTTTGAAAATTCACGATTTTTCGGGAGCACTCAATATAAAGTTCCATCATGGCGAATTTCTTAGGAATCTACCATTAGCATTCGGTAAAATGCTTGAGGGATGCTACTATTTGGGGCCACTCAGGGACTACCCAAAACGCATATATCCTTGGTCTGGTGAACAACCTCAAGATGTCGGCAGAAAAGGTGAATTGACCATACCTGCTTTACTATCAGGACAAAAAGAAAGTACAGAAATTGAAAAAAAAGTAGCCTATTGGCTAAAAAATTTGGGGCTAATCAATGATTTTTCTGTGAGACCAATTGCTGAGGGGCGTCGCGAGTTTGAGGTGCGTGTTCGTAGAAAATCCAGTAGTACCGAGGTGTCTGTTACAGATGTAGGATTTGGCGTATCCCAAATTTTGCCAGTCTTAGTACTTTGCTATTACGTGCCAGAAGGTTCGACCATTCTCTTAGAGCAACCAGAAATTCATCTCCACCCATCTGTACAGGCAGGGCTTGCTGATGTTTTTATTGATGTCATCAAAAATCGGGATGTACAAATCATTCTAGAAAGCCATAGCGAACATCTATTGCGTCGTCTTCAACGTCGAATCGCAGAAGGAAAACTCGACTTTACCCATGAAGATGCCGCGCTCTACTTCTGTCAAATGGACGAAGCAGGCAATTCATCCTTAAAGCCTCTAGAGCTGGATACTTTTGGTAATATCAGTAACTGGCCCGAAGATTTCTTTGGGGATGAGATGGGTGACCTCGTTGCCATGACTGAGGCAGCTATGCAGCGACAAATGGTGAGCGAAGCCAACTAAATGTATGTCGTTATCGATACTAACGTCTTGGTCGCGGCCAATGGTCGTAACTGCCCTCAGGCTTCGCTAGCCTGTCAAGTCAACTGCGCCAAACGTTTGTGAGACGTTCAGCGAGGAGGTGTTTTAGTTCTGGATGACAACTGGCATGTCATTAAGGAATACAAGCAGCAGGTTTCACAAACGGGGCAGCCTGGACCTGGAGATGCTTTTTTGAAATGGGTATTGACCAATCAGATGAATCAGAAGCATTGCGATCGCACCCCCATCACCACACATCCCACCCGAAGCTTTGAAGAATTCCCTGAAGACACTCAGCTGGATAAATTTGATTTGTCTGACCGAAAGTTCGTTGCACTCTCACGAACTCACTCGGCTAAGCCCCCTATTCTCAATGCAGTCGATTCAGACTGGCAGGAATTTGAATCTATTTTGGCGAAGTACGTTCACATCCAGTTCCTCTGTCCAGATTATCTGGCCAGCACTTTGTAGCCTCCCTTGACTGAAAGCATTCATGAGCACCCTAATTACGGTTCGGCCTGAGGGCCTGTATTGCGAACAGGGCGATTTTTATATCGACCCTTGGAAGCCTGTGGGAACGGCTCTCATCACCCACGCCCACTCTGATCATGCGCGGGCTGGGGCTCAGCAGTATTATGCCACCGGTATTTCTGAGGGCGTCTTGCGAAAGCGGCTGGGGGCGGAGATGAATCTACACGGCGTTACCTACGGCGAAAAGCTGAAGCTGGGTAAGACCTGGGTTTCGTTTCACTCGGCGGGGCATGTGCTCGGGTCAGCCCAAATTCGGATCGAGTGTGACGACGAAGTTTGGGTCGTCTCTGGCGACTATAAGCGCTGTTCAGACCCAACCTGTGAACCTTTTGAGGTGATTGAGTGTGATGCGTTTATTACAGAGGCCACCTTTGGCTTACCGATCTATCGATGGGATTCGGGTGAGGCCACCGCCCAGGCTATCCATCGCTGGTGGCAGGCTGACCCAGAACGACCGTCGCTGCTATTTTGCTATTCCTTTGGCAAAGCCCAG
>JBCDDJ010000572.1:0-3960 GCA_039180385.1 Cyanobacteria bacterium P01_G01_bin.38
CGGTGGCACAGACCAAAAGTTCAACATTGCGGTGGGTCGCGATTTGCAGCGTCACTTTGGTCTCAAGCCCCAATTTGGTCTGTTGCTGCCACTGTTGCTGGGCACCGACGGTACCCAAAAAATGTCGAAGTCCTTGGGTAACTATGTGGGTTTGCAAGAAGACCCGCTGTCAATGTATTCCAAGCTCGAAAAAGTGCCAGATGCGCTGATCAAAAGCTACTGTGAGCTGCTGACTCGGTTGCCCCTTGATAGCCTTCCAAATAACGACCCAAGGAATTGTCAAAAGCAACTAGCACTTGAGATTACCAGCCAGTTCCATGGCATCGAGGCCGCCAAACAGGCTCAGCAAGATGCTATCACCCTCGTCCAGGGAGATGCGGGGGCTGCCGAGGCCGTGCCCGAATTTTCCCTCGGTGACGTCAACTTCCCCGCCAAGCTGTTTTACCTGCTCGGCGCAACCCCCCTATGCCCTAGCAGCAGTGATGCCCGTCGGCAAATCAAGGGCGGTGCCGTCAAACTCGAGGGTGAGAAAATGGGTGACCCCAATCTGACCTTTGAGACCCCGGATGATTTGGTGGGGAAGGTCTTGCAGGTGGGGAAGAAGAAGTTTGTCCGGTTGGTGGAGTGAAGAAGGGAGAGGGACGAAGGGAGAGGGACGAAGGGAGAGGGTGGAGAGGCAGAGGGCGCAGGGGAGGAAATTCTACTTACCACTCACTACCCTCTCCCCATAAAACTTTTGCCTGTCTAGGGATAACTGCTAATGGCTGATCAAATTCAAATCGAAGACAGGATTATTGTGCCATTGGACGTGGCTAGTGAGGGGGATGCGATCGCAACTCTCAACCGCCTCCCCCAGGTAACTTTCTGGAAAGTCGGTCTAGAGCTTTTTGTCAGCTGCGGTCCCAGCATTTTGGAGCATCTTAAGGATCGACAAAAACGCATCTTCCTCGATCTCAAATTCCATGACATCCCCAATACGATGGCTGGGGCCTGTCGCGCCGCTAGCCGCTATGGCGTCGATTTAATCACCGTCCACGCAACGGCGGGTAAGATCGCCCTGCAAGCAGCCCAGGCAGCAGCGCTGGAGGGGGCAACGGCGGCGGGTTGTGCCCCGCCAAACCTGCTGGCAATCACCGTGCTGACCAGCATCACCCCGCGAGCCCTGGCCTTTGAGCTTAAGCTGCCGCTGGAGCTGACAGACTATGCCCTGCAAATGGCGCTGCTGGCCCAAGAGAGCGGCCTGGGGGGCATCGTTTGCTCCCCTCAAGAGGCCGAGCAGCTGCGACGCATCCTGGGGAATGATGGCCTACTCGTGTGCCCTGGGGTGCGCCCAGATTGGGCCAATTTGGGTGATCAAAAACGTACCCTGACCCCCGCTCAGGCCATCAAAGCTGGGGTAGACTATCTGGTAATTGGTCGTCCCATCACCCAGGCGGCGGACCCCAAAGCCGCTTTTGAGAAAATTTGTGAGGAGATTGCCGCAGCGTGATGGTGAGAACCTTTCTCAATCTCAGTCTCTTTTACCTCAGCCTCTTGGTCAGCTGTCTTGGCATCGCCCCCATCGCCCTTGCCCAAGAAACCCTAGCCCCCGCCAGTCCACCTCTGCGCGCCGAAACTAGCTGCCCCGAAGACATTAGCCAACTCACAGAGCTGCTGACGCGAGACTTGCCCAGCTATACCAACCGAGTGCTGCAACGCAGCCTGGGCGAAGTCCGTACCGATTTCAGCACCCCGGCCCTCGATCAGTATCGCCCGGCCCATGTCCTCCTTGCGGGGCAAACTGAGCTGGCCCCGCTGGACATCACCAATCGGGTTTACACCACATCACCGACAGCAGGTGACGCACTCGCACAGATCTTTTTCACCACCCTCGAGCGAGAATATAGCGGCACCCGAGCGATTACGTTGCAGCACCTGCACTGGGCATTTTTAACCCCCAGTGAGACCGGCTGGCGACTGGCGTTTATGTTCTCTACCCTCGACGACCCCACCCAGCCAAACCCCATATTGCCGCCACGGGAGAGTACCCTCGGCAGCATTGGTCAGGCTGTAAAGCTCTGGCTCCGCGATTGCCGAACCGGCAATATCTATCCTGAGGCAGTCGATAGCGACGAGTTTGAGCCTATAGAGCTACCCTAAAATAGTGGCCTTCATGACTGACCGATTCCGAGCTGACGGCCTTATATACGGAAGAGATGCACTATGCAGACCGATATGCCTACTTCTAAACAGCGCATACTCTATGAGGTTGACTATTTACAGTGGATAGAAACCACCGTAGATCAGCTACGCCATCAAGACTACGCCCACATTGATTGGGCCAACTTCATTGAAGAAATTGAAGATATGGGCAAACGGGAGCGTCGGGCAATAGAGAGTAACCTGGTTATTCTGTTGATG
This sequence comes from Cyanobacteria bacterium P01_G01_bin.38, assembly GCA_039180385.1. Classification (GTDB taxonomy): domain Bacteria; phylum Cyanobacteriota; class Cyanobacteriia; order Phormidesmidales; family Phormidesmidaceae; genus SIO4C1. The sequence continues at coordinate 2,401 of JBCDDJ010000572.1, forward strand.
CACCTGTTGAAATGGCAATATCAACCTGCTCGCAGAAGCGGTAGCTGGTCAGGCAGCATCGTTGAACACCGTCGCCGTCTTCGCAAGGCTCTGCAAGATTCGCCCAGTTTGCAACCTTACCTGTCAGAAATTTTTCAAGATACTTACACCGATGCAGTTAAGCAAGCCGCTGCCGAAACCGAGCAGCCCAGCAATATTTTTCCGCCCGAGTGCCCCTATGCCCTGGCTGAGGTCATGGATGATGAATTTCTTCCACGGCCCAAATAGGGCTGATACCCATAGTCAGAATCAGAGATTGAATATCAAGCAAAAATTTCTGATGGCGAGGTACGGATCTTTAAACCTTCATCCACAATGTCACCCGTGTTAAAAATGGTTCGCTCAGTCATTGAGGAATACACTGCAATTGTCTCAAGAGCCGGATCTACCAACCAACAAGACCAAATGCCGAGCGCAAAATAAACCTGAAACTTCTCCAAAATTTCGTTAGTACCCTGCCGAGGTGAAAGAATTTCAACAACCAACAGCGGCATTTCTTTTATTCGCAAAATATCTCTGGGGCGGCTCAACCCCCGTTTAGGATAAAGCGAAATATCTGGCTTTACCTCATCTCGTCGCAGTTTAACCTCAAGCTTCTCAAAGTCTAATTCGCTGGTATCCAGGCTCAGCTCAGCACAAGCTGTGTAGGTTTCACTATCTAAAATCTTACCCAGGCGAATTTGTAAATAGCTATGGTTAAACGACCCTACTGCTTCTTCGAGTGCCTTTGCTTCATCGGGTGCGCTCACGAAGCACTCACTGCCAGCTTGAGCTATGAGTGATTCGCTAACTCATCTGCCCTCATGTTAACAGAGCACCCCCTTTCTCCCTATTCTCCACCTTATACTCTCTACTCTCCACCCAATTCCTCTAAAAGCCCCTATTTCTTCTCGATTGATTTATAGAGTGGCGGTCGTATAGAACAGGAGACGGCCCATGGTGAATACAATCAACCTTCAAAAAATAGACGTTCAAGACTACCAGGCAGTTGCCGCTAAGGTGGGTCAACAACTCGCAGTCAATGCCGTGCAACAAGACCTCGAAGCGGGCATTCCCTCCATCGAAGTTGATACGCTCAAACACACCGGTCTGTTGCTATTGCCCATCCCCCGTGAGTATGGCGGCGCGGGTGCTAAATTTCCCGATGTATATCAGGTGGTCAAGACCCTGGCCAAGGCGCAAGGGTCTGTGGGGCAGCTCTATGCGAATCATGCGACGCTGGTCCATGCCGCCGCTGCCATTGGTCGCCCCGGTCAAGCTGAGCACTACTATCGACTCACCACTGAGCAAAATCTATTTTGGGCCAATGCCCTGAATGCACGGGATGCCCGGCTGAAGATTGAGCCCGAGGGCAATAACTTTCGGGTAAATGGCATCAAGAGCTTTGGTACGGGGGTGGCTGCTGCCGATATGAATGCGATCGCAGCCCTCCAAGGCGACCAGCCCAGGGTTTTCATCCTCCCTAAAGACCGCCCCGGCATTCGCTATAACCACGACTGGAACAACCTGGGCCAGCGTCGC
>JBCDDJ010000573.1:0-3952 GCA_039180385.1 Cyanobacteria bacterium P01_G01_bin.38
CAACTCGCGCTCGCTGTAGCAGTAGTGGTGATTGCGACCGCGCTCTAGCTTATACAGCGGCGGGCAGGCTATGTAGATAAAGCCCTGATCGACCAGGTCACGCTGATAGCGATAAAAGAAGGTGAGCAGCAGCGTACGAATATGGGCACCGTCCACGTCGGCGTCAGTCATCAGGCAAATGCGGTGATAGCGAAGCTGATCAGCATTAAATTCTTCGCCCTTGATGCCCAGCCCTAAAGCCGTAATCAAAGACTGAATCTCATTATTTTTGTAGATCTTGGCGTCGTCAGTTTTCTCAATGTTAAGGATTTTGCCGCGCAGCGGCAGGATGGCTTGAAATCTGCGATCGCGACCCTGCTTGGCACTGCCGCCCGCAGAGTCCCCCTCAACGATAAAGATTTCAGACTCACCGGGGTCACGGGAGCTGCAATCTGCCAGCTTACCGGGCAGTGTGGTTGACTCCAGCACTGACTTACGGCGCACCAGTTCGCGGGCACGGCGGGCGGCCTCCGCCGCATTAAACGCCTGGATCGCTTTCTCTAAAATCGAGTCGGCCACGCCAGGGTTAAAGTCGAGGTACTCTGTCAGCGTCTCGCCCACCAACGAATCCACAATGCCGCGGACCTCGGTATTGCCCAGCTTGGTTTTGGTCTGGCCCTCAAACTCAGGCTCCGGAACCTTCACCGAGATGACGCCGGTCAAGCCCTCGCGGATATTCTCCCCGGCCAGGTTGGACTCGTTATCTTTGCGCTTATTGCGCTTACGAGCAATGACATTCATTGTCCGGGTGAGGACGGTTTTTAAGCCTTCGAGGTGGGTGCCTCCATCTACTGTACGAATGTTGTTGGCAAAACCCAGCAGGTTATCTGAAAAGGCATCAATACACCATTGGAACGCGGCCTCTACATACACCCCGTCTTTTTCACCCTGTACATAGATAATGTCATCGTGGATGGGCTGCTTATCTTTATTAATGTATTCGACGTATTCTTTGATGCCGCCTTCATAGAAATAGTTAGAAACGCGAGGCTTACCGTCTTTTTGCAGTTCCAGACGGTTATCCGTAAAGCTGATGTTGACCCCCGCATTTAGATAGGCCAACTCCCGCAGACGACCCGCCAATGTATCGTAATCAAACTCAGTGGTCAGGGTAAAAATCTGATCATCGGGCATGAACGAGATCTGAGTACCGCTAGGGTGGTTGTCCTCTTTAGCGATTCGCAACTCACCCATCGCCGCACCGCGCTCAAATCGCTGCGTATGAACCTTTTGATCACGCCAGACCGAAACCTCTAGCCATTCAGAGAGGGCATTGACGACCGAGACGCCTACCCCGTGCAGACCCCCCGACACCTTATATCCGCCCCCACCGAACTTACCGCCTGCATGGAGCACCGTCAGCACCGTCTCTAACGCAGACTTGCCCGTGCGCGGATGTACATCGGTGGGAATGCCTCGCCCATCATCGGTGACGGTGACGGAGCCATCGGCATTAATGGCAATCTCAATGCTGCTACAATACCCAGCCAGGGCCTCATCGACGGAGTTGTCAACAACCTCGTAAACTAGGTGATGGAGACCGCGCGGGCCAGTTGTCCCAATGTACATACCGGGTCGCTTGCGCACAGGTTCTAGACCTTCAAGGACCTGAATCTGCTCAGCACCGTAGTTGGTTGTCATGTAGCAACGTCTCCTGTAGTCGGCTTTTAACCGCGCTTAGCCATCAAAATGAAAAGATGCCCCAAGATTCTAGCACAAAGGGGTTATAAGCGATTGTGAAGGGATTCTGGAAAGCTTCTTAATGTGGGATGCATCGAGTGTTTTTTGAAACTGATGTTTGAAGCCAGCTAAGCGAGTTCGTATTTTTTGCAATTTAGTTCGTCAGTACCACTTCTTATTATAATTGCTGGACCCACGGCTGTGGGGAAGTCTGGGCTTGCCTTAGCGCTATCTAAACAGATGGACTCGGTGATTCTGAGTGCGGATTCGCGGCAGGTTTATCGGGAGTTTGATATTGGCACAGCTAAGCCGTCTGATTTAGAACGCCAGCGGGTACCCCACTATCTCATCGATATTTGCGACCCCACTGAGACCCTGACGGTAGCTGACTATCAGCAGCGAACCCAGGCGATTTTAGCGCAAGTTCATGCAAAACGGCGAATCATTCCATTGTTGGTAGGGGGTACAGGACTTTATATCAATGCGATCGCAAAAGGTCTCAAAATTCCTCGAGTAGCTCCGCAGCTGGGACTGCGCGCTCAACTGACTGACTTAGGCCAGCCCCAATGCTATGCCTTTTTGCAACAACTAGACCCTGTCGCCGCCCAGCGCATCCATCGCAATGATCAGGTCAGAACCCTCCGTGCGCTTGAGGTTTACTACGTCACGGGTCAACCGATTTCAGACCAACAGGGCGAGAATCCCCCAGACTATCCCATCTTATATATAGGTCTAGATTGTGACGGGCTATATCACCGTATCGAGAAACGCACCCATCAAATGATAGAAATGGGCCTGGTGGAAGAGGTCAAGGCTCTAGTGGAAAAATACGGCCCTGAGCTGCCCCTCCTGAAAACATTGGGCTACGCAGAAATACAGACCTATCTCAACGGAGATATGGGGTTAGAAGATGCGATCGCGCTTACGGTGCAACACACTCGACAGTTTGCAAAACGTCAACGCACCTGGTTTCGCAAAGACAAATCAATTGAATGGTTCGATGTCGAGTCCCCTGATCTGTTAGATAAGGTGTGGCAAAGGATTCAATCGTGGCTGAAAGCATAATTAGACTAGAGGCTAAGGAGGTTAGCTGACATGGTTAATACGCTGCCGACACCCTCAACCCTCACTACCAATACCTGGGTGGAAACTACTTGGGATGAGTTTTTAGTATTCGCAGAACATCCAGAACTTAAGAAAGCTCGATTTTATTACGATGCTGGTTGGATGAGGATAGAAACAATGCCCATTAGCTCAGCACATGGTCAGGACAATCCCATCCTGGCAGCCGTGGTCAGTCTTTATGGAATGCTTAAAAATATCAGCTTCGTCTCATTCACAAATAGCAGTTTTCGAAAAACGGGTGAGCGGGAATGTCAGCCAGACCTTGCCTATTACATTGGCCCGAACGTACAACGCCCGCCTAAAAATAACCAGCCGGTTGATGTCAATCTCTATGGTCCACCCGCTTTAGCCATTGAAGTCTCTGCAACTACTTTGAGCGATGATTTAGGCCAAAAACGTTTGCTGTATGAGCGTTTGGGAGTTCAAGAATATTGGGTAGTCAATGTGGAGGAAGCTACAGTTATTGCGTTTGCGATCGCGGATGGCGGCAGTCGGCAGATTCAGGTTTCAGCAGTACTGCCTGAGTTGTCGATGTCAGTTATTGAAGAAGCCCTGCGGCGGAGTCAGACAGAAGACGATGGAGCTGTCAATCGTTGGTTATTGAAGCAGTTTAGCTAATGGTAGGGGCTTCCCTTGTGTATGCCCTGCGATACCCTGAAGCATCCCAGCCAATCTACACAAATTACCCCAAAAACACAAAAGCGCCCCTCGGATTCCGAGGGGCGCTTTCGCTTATTCAGTTAGTCAAACGGGATTCGTTCAACCACTCAATCGATGTCGCTTACGCGTTGATGGCAGGAGCCACCAGAGCCACCGGAGCTTCCTCACCCGCAGCCAGGTCAAGGGGGAAGTTGTGAGCATTACGCTCGTGCATTACTTCCATACCCAGGTTGGCACGGTTGAGGATGTCTGCCCAGGTGCCAATCACACGACCCTGCGAGTCGATGATCGACTGGTTGAAGTTGAACCCGTTCAGGTTGAACGCCATCGTGCTGATGCCCAGCGCGGTGAACCAAATCCCAACCACTGGCCATGCACCCAACAAGAAGTGCAAGGACCGGCTGTTGTTGAAGCTGGCGTACTGGAAGATCAGACGACCGAAGTAGCC
>JBCDDJ010000574.1:0-3948 GCA_039180385.1 Cyanobacteria bacterium P01_G01_bin.38
TAGGCATCATTATCCTGCACCACCCGCAGAGTCGTTTCTTTGTAATAAACCTGCGTTGGATCTTCATCCCCGTAAAGCGTTTCTTTTAAGCGCTCTAACGCCGCCACACCGCACATCTCTTCAGAAAACAGCGGCACCTCTTTCACCGGCAAAGGGTGAAAATTTTCGTGGATTTCTTGGCGGTACTGCTGCTGCTGATCTTTCCATCGCTTAAAAAACGGATCAGAGACACTCTCAGGAATAATCCGATTAGCCACCACCATATCAGTGCCGACGTTATAAAGGCTCAAATAGGCATGGGCCCGCAGCGACTCTTTGATCACCATCTTCTCAGGATTGGTCACCAACCGCACCGAGGTGGTCGACGCATCTGTCAACACTTTCTCGAGCGCCTCTAGCTGCTCATAAAACTCATAGGGCGCATCCATCACCTCCGGAGTCGGCAGCGAAAACCCAGCCACGGGGCGAAAGATTGGCTCTACCAACGGACGCAGGGCAGCCGAAACCGCTTGGAAGGGCTTATAAAGCCGTCGCATATACCAGCCAGCGACCTCCGGCAAACTCAATAACCGCAGCGCTGTCCCCGTCGGAGCCGAATCAATAATCAGCACATCGTACTCCGCGTCGTCGTAATGGCGCTTCATCCGCACCAGGCTAAAAATTTCGTCCATGCCGGGCAAAATAGCTAGCTCTTCGGCCTCCACCCCTTCTAGCCCCCGTGCTTGCAAGACCTGAGTAATGTAGCGCTTAACGGCCCCCCAATTACCCTCTAACTCCCGCAGAGCATCTAACTCGGCCCCCCACAAATTAGGCTTTACCTCACGCGGGTCGTGGGACAGCTCCATATCAAAGCTATCTGCCAGGGAGTGAGCCGGGTCTGTACTCAACACCAGAGTCTTATAACCCAGCTCTGCACAGCGCAAGCCCGTTGCAGCGGCCACAGACGTCTTGCCCACACCGCCCTTACCAGTCATCAGGATTACGCGCATAAAACCTCGAGTGGTTGTCTCAGAAACGTTACATTCTTTTACTGTATCGAGTTTTTAGCCCTTCCGACTGCAATCAGCTGAGATATTTATTGATTAACCTCAATGATTTACTCAAAAAAGCGACCCAGTCAAGTCATACTGACCGACCAGCAACAAAACTAACTAAGCTCACTCGGCATCAGCCACCTTCAAAAACCCAGCATGTGCTTCTATCCCGTGTTCACTCATGTCTAAACCCGCCAGTTCCTGATCATTAGAAACCCGCAGCCCCACCAACAAGCCCAGAAAGTACCATCCCACGATACTTGCGATCACCGTAAAAAACCCCACTGCGATCACGCCAATAAACTGAGTAATAAACTGCACAAGCCCAGCCTGATCAAGATCAAATACACCAGCGGCCAGGGTTCCCTAGACACCTCAGACCAGGTGTACAGACAAAGCACCCACAGGGTCATCAATACCCATCTGATCAATTAAAGCCACTGAATAAACCACGATCATCCCTGCGATCGCACCAATCACAACAGCCGCCCAAGGTGCAACATTCGCACAGCCCGCCGTGATCGCCACCAAACCCGCCAACACCCCATTAATCGACATCGATAGATCGGGTCTGCCAAATCGAAACCATGACAATAGCGTCGCCACCAGCGCCGCCGCCGCTGACAAGTTAGTCGTTAACGCCACATAAGGCACCTAGATAGTTGCAGCGATCACGGAGCCAGGGTTAAAGCCAAACCACCCAATCCATAAAATAAACCCACCCAACATCGCAGTGCTCATATTGTGGCCCGGTATTGCCCTAGCCATACCAGCCTGATACTTACCCAATCGAGGGCCAAGTGCGATCGCGCCCACTAACGCAGCCCCCCCACAGAGTGAACCCCCGTAGACCCCGCAAAATCAATGAAACCCAGCTGTAGCAGCCAGTCCCCACCCCAGGCCCAGTGCCCCACAACCGGGTAAATCACCCCTGAGAGAACAATGCTAAATAAAATAAAGCTAATAAACCTCACCCGCTCTGCCACAGCACCGGACACAATCGTCGCTGCCGTCCCCGCAAAAGCCGCTTGAAACAAAAAATGAGCGGTATCGCCAGCGTCGTACCATCCAGCAGACTCCCCTGTTAAAAAGAACCCGCCCACCCTAATAAATAAGTTCCCAATGCCAAACATCAGGGAGTAGCCAACAGCCCAAAACAATTAGGTTTTTAGCCAAAATATTCGTAGTGTTTTTCTCACGGCAAAATCCTGACTCGACCATGGCAAAACCAGCATTCATAAAAATAACCGGAATCGCCGCAATCAATACCCAAATATTATCTAGAACTGCCTGAGTAGTTTTTGGTAAAGCAACATCAGTCTGCGCATAGCTATCACTAGATACTCCTACAATAATGCCAAAAATCAATATGGAGAATAAGTAGAATCAAACTTTTCTAATAGATTTCATATCGGTAACCAGTCGTGACCTTTTGCCAACATAGACAGCCTTAAACAGCATTAAAACCGCTAAAAGGCTGGTATCTTGCACCCCAGCTCATGTCAGAGCAGTTTTTGCAATATTGTAGGGTCACAGTCAAATTCATTCTGTATTGCAAGATCACACATCGTCTGCAAAATCCTTGCCTTCAAGCTCAACTCCGTCACGATCAAGCCACTTATCAGGAAATTTTCAGGTGGGTCACCGTTAATACTGCTGACAGTAGGCTAACGTCTATTACAAGACAGTCTTAAATCGACTATACAAAGTCTCACCACCCTCGACAAAAAGCCTCTTAGGAGATTTGAATGAGCTATCTTGAAACCACGGCAAAATTTTACAGTGATGTTGCCAAAGATCCGATGGTCGGTCTCTGCTGCGTGCAAAGTACACCGCTGCAGTTATCAGGATTAAAAGTACCTGTCCCCATGCAAGAAATGAATTATGGCTGTGGGACTACAGTTCACCCTGCCGAACTATCGGGTGAACCCACCGTTCTCTACGTTGGCGTTGGCGGAGGATTAGAGGCCTTACAATTTGCCTACTTTTCGCGACGACCAAGGTCAGTCATTGCCATTGACCCTGTTGAGGCTATGCGAGCAGCCGCCCAGCAAAACTTACAGATCGCCGCCCAGCAAAACGATTGGTTTGACCCCAGCTTTGTCGAGATCCGCGATGGCGACGCGTTTAACCTGCCACTGCCAGACGACTCTATAGATGTTATGGCCCAAAACTGTCTATTCAATATCTTCGAGCCTACCGATCTGGCCCGCGCCCTAAAAGAAGCCTATCGGGTGATTAAACCAGGCGGGCGGCTGATTATGAGTGATCCCATTGCCACCCGTCCCATCCCGCAACACCTGCAACAAGATGAACAACTACGAGCACTGTGTCTGTCAGGCGCACTGACCTACGAAGCCTATACTCAAGCATTAATTAATACAGGCTTTGGTCAGATTGAAATCCGAGCCCGTCGCCCCTACCGTTTATTAGATACAGCGACATATAAACTCAGGCAGCCCCTGTTACTAGAAAGCTTAGATTCAGTCTCATTCAAGGTTCCTATCCCTGATGACGGAGCCTGCATCTTTACAGGCAAAACAGCTATCTACACGGGCACTGACGATTACCTAGATGACAACACAGGCCATATCATGCAACGGGGATTACCCTTAGCCGTGTGCGACAAAACGGCCACTCACTTATCTACCCAATTCCCGCATACGATTACCGTTACCCCGTCCACCTGGTTCTACGACGGAGGTGGATGCTGCTAAAAAAACCACAGCGCTCCTTCCTCAATCCGGAAGGAGCGCTGTGGCTATATAGAAACCCTGGCACCGAGCTATTTTGACAAGGGGCTACCCCCTCACTATCTTCGCCGCAGGTACGTTTCACATCTGAGTTCGGGATGGGTCAGTGTGGGGCCATACCGCCATTGGCACCAGGAATGATGTTGGGCTGTTGATTCAGA
>JBCDDJ010000575.1:0-3936 GCA_039180385.1 Cyanobacteria bacterium P01_G01_bin.38
GCACGATAGCCTGGATAACAAAGCAGGTGGATCGGCTTCTCTTGATATAGGTCCAGTCGCATCCTGCCGGTCATTGCCTGTTCCACTTCACAGTTAAGTAAGAGGTGATGTTATGACCCGTAAAGTATTATCAGGCTCACGAAATGTGGCGATCGTAGGGCCTTATTCAAGTGGTAAAACCACACTTTTAGAAAGCCTCCTATCGGTAACCGGCACCATCAGCCGCAAAGGGTCTATCCCTGAGGGCAATACGGTAGGAGACAGTTCGCCAGAAGCCCGAAATCGACAAATGACCGTGGAAATAAATGCCGCCAGCGCTGAGTATGGCGGCATTTATTTTACGTTTGTAGATTGCCCCGGCTCCGTTGAGCTGTTGCAAGAAACCTACAATGCGCTGATCGGCGTTGATGCAGCCATTGTCGTCTGTGAGCCTGACCCTAGCCGGGTTCTCACCGTATCCCCACTTCTACAATTTTTAGACGAGTGGGAGATCCCCCATTTAGTGTGGCTCAACAAAATGGATCGGGCCAATGCGCCTTTTTCAGACGTTTTAGCAGCCCTTAAATCATTGTCAAGTCGGCCTTTGGTGCCTCATCAATACCCCATCGGCTATGGCGAAAACTTAGTTGGTTTCATCGACTTGGTAAGCGAGCAAGCTTATCACTATCACCCCGGTGCCCCTGCCGACCCGGTGCCTCTACCCAGTGAGCTAGCAGCCGAGGAAAAAGCCGCCCGCACCGAAATGCTGGAAACTTTGGCCGACTTTGACGATCATCTCCTCGAAGAACTGATCGAAGACATCGAGCCCCCCCAGGAAGAAATCGTCAAAGATCTCAAGATGGAACTCGGGGCCGATCTTGTGGTGCCCGTTTTCTTTGGCGTCGCTGGTCGCGACTATGGCGTACGCCCCCTCCTCGACGCGCTGGTCCGAGAAGCGCCCGAGCCCCAGGTCACTGCCGAGCGTCGCGGCATCGACTGTAAAACCGACCAACCCCTGGCCCAGGTGCTTAAAACCTATTACACCCCCCAGGGCGGTAAACTCTCATTGGCGCGTTTATGGTGCGGTACTCTGCAAGACGGCAGCACCCTCGGCCTAGATCGCATGGGCGGTCTCTATACCCTAATGGGCGCACAGCAGCAGTCCCTTACCGAGGCAACCGCTGGCTCTATTGTTGCGATCGCACGCCTCGAGCACGTCCAAACCGGCGACACTCTCAGCACCGTCCAAATCAAAAAGCCCCTACCCCGTGCCACTGAACTACCCGCCGTCTACGCCTTGGCCATCACCGCCACAAAACGCAGCGACGAAGTCAAACTCAGCGGAGCCTTAAACAAGCTCATCGAAGAAGACCCCGCCCTCCATTGGGAGCAACACGGCGATACCCATGAGGTAATTCTGTGGGGCCAGGGCGACGTCCATCTAAAGATCGCCATGGATCGCCTCAACCGCAAGTACAACGTCCCTATGAGCACCCACCTACCCCAGGTGGCCTATAAAGAAACCATTCGCAAACCCACCACCTCAGTACACGGGCGCTATAAGCACCAAAGCGGTGGCCACGGACAGTTTGGCGACATCTACATCGACATCCAGCCCCTCGATCGCGGCGAAGGCTTTCACTTTAGCAACACCATCGTTGGCGGCGTTGTCCCCAAGCAATATATTCCCAGCGTCGAGAATGGCGTACGCGAATTTTTGGGTGAGGGGCCGCTGGGCTTCCCAGTCGTCGATGTCGCCGTCACCCTTACCAACGGGTCGTACCACAGCGTCGATAGCTCTGACCAGGCCTTTAAGCAAGCTGCCCGCATCGCGATGCAGACCGGCCTGCCCAAGTGCGTCCCCGCCCTGCTAGAGCCCATCGCCCAGCTTGAGATCTCTATCCCCAATAGCTTTACCTCAAACGTGCTCAAGCTCGTGAGTGGCAGGCGCGGACAGATCCTCGGCTACGAAACCAAACCCAATTGGCCCGGGTGGGACACCGTCTCAGCCCAGCTGCCCGTCGCCGAAATGCAAACCCTGATCTTAGAGTTGCGATCGCTCAGCATGGGCGTCGGTTTCTTTAGCTGGCAGTATGACCACCTGGAACCCGTACCGGACAAAATCAAAAATCAGGTCCTGGCTACTCATAGCAGTGAATGAGACCGTTTTAAGCTCTCAATTTTGAGGTCCAAGTTTTGAGTTTTAAGTTGAACGACTCACTTAAAACTCAAAACTTCAAATTCAGAACTTATTCGAGCCCCTTTTCTGAGAGGGTCTCTGCTAGGCAAGACCTTGCAATCCGCCCCCCAACATCCTTACGCCTACCACTAGCAGCAGTAGCGCAAACACTTTTCTCAGCTGCTGCCGAGGAATGCGGTGAGACAAAATTGTGCCAAGCGGTGCACCCAACATCGTAAACGGGGCCACCAGCGCCACCGTTGGCCAATAGATGTAGCCCGTCGCCCCAGCCAGCTGAGTCGCCGGATGCGAAAACAATAAAAACGACAGTGCCCCCACTACTGCAATCGGCAACGTAAATGAGGCCGACGTGCCGCTGGCCCTGGGCATCGGTAGCCCGCAGTAAAGCAAAAATGGGACGCTGATTGCACCGCCACCAATCCCTAAAACCCCTGACTTAAAACCGAGAATAGAGCCCACCAACCCTGATAACCCTTTAGAAGGTTCAGTCGTTTCGTCAAACGTTGGTTTCCAACCCAATAATATTTTGCTAGAGACGACTAATAAAAACAGGCCAAAAATAAGCTCTAAAGAGAGCGTATTGAGATGATTTGACAGCAGATTTCCTAAAACCACCCCCAGACCAATAAACCCGATCATATTCTTAAAAATGGACCACTGCACATCACCCCTTAGGTGATGTGAAAGCGTCGATGATGCAGCCGTAAAAACCATAATGCACATCGCCGTACCTGCCGCAAAATGCATCAGTGCCTCAGACGGTAAGTGCATTCTTGAAAATAAATAAAAAAGCCCTGGGACAATCACCATACCGCCTCCGATGCCTAACATGCCAGATGATGTGCCAGCGGCAAGACCCAAGGTTGCAAACAGAGCAATATCCAGGAAACTCAGCATTTTAATCGTAACTAATCTAAAAACACAACTATGTAAACCTATTTTCTCAGAAAATAGGCGGCTAGTTTAATAACAATTGGTTCAGTATTGGATCAGCAAAAATTAGTTTAATAACAATATCGGTCGCGTCGCCGATACGTCGGGTCAGGCGTTGACTGTGCCTTTGCTTTACGGACTTCTCCTAGTAAGGTAGATACAATCACACACCGCTTAATCTTTGAACTTTTCTTACCAGAAAGCGTAACTCTACCTAAAACCTTGGCATTGCCTTTGTAGTCAAATTTGACAGAGTAGATGCCGCTTGACGAGCGCCTCAAGCTGGTTTCGCTGTCTATTTTGATGGCAGTACCTAGTGTTCGCCAATATATGCTAGTTGTCCCATCTGGATAAGTAGCCCACTCAACAGCATCAGACGCTTCTCGGATACCAAAGCGCCATGCGCTACTGTTTTGTTGGGCCTTAGCCTGCGCCTGCCGAATACCTTGATATACCTCACCTTGAGCTATAATCAGCTGACCTCTCTCGACAAATTGTAGATAGCTTGGAGCTGAGATCGCAGCTATTAACCCCATCATAAATGCAACAATTAAAACCTCAGTCAGGGTGAACCCCGATTGAGGTCTGCGTAAATTTCTGTATAACCAGTTGAAAAAAGCCATTCTGATAGAACACCCAATTGCGCATATAAGGTGCCCATCAGAGTTACTTGACTAGACGTCTTAAAACAGATTCAAAGGATTTTACTGACTAATATCACTTACCAGTATCAACGTCGCCATACTCGTTAGGATCGCAGCCATCACCGTCAGCAGATCTCATACTGCCCAACAGTGTTGTAATCACAACACAGCGCTCCACAC
>JBCDDJ010000576.1:0-3927 GCA_039180385.1 Cyanobacteria bacterium P01_G01_bin.38
CCAGGGCGATGCCGTGCGGATCTCGGCTAAATCCAAAGACGATCTACAAGCTGCGATTCAGCTTCTTAAGGAAGAAGACTGGCCCATGGCTTTGCAATTTACCAATTATCGCTAAGCCTCAGCAACCCGGTTTCTGACGACAAAGAATGTCTTTAGCTCAAAATCCGACCGCCTGAGATCTCAATCTTCGGAAATGCCAGTGAACAAATCACGCCTTCGATCATGTCTTGGCGCGACTGATAGGTCCATTTGGCGGGGGTGAGGGGCATGGGTTTGAGTCGTCGAGAACCTATGAAGTCTAAGATAGTGCTTTGGCTACCCTGCGAATTGCCTCAGCTAACGTTGCTTCGTCTAATTCAGCATAGCCGAATACGAATTCTCCCTGGCGCGTGGGCTGCCAGTATTGCGGCCTCGCACTAAACATCCCCACGCCGACGGTCTGGGCTTTTGCGATCGCGTCATTGTCATCTAGCGACAGCGACAACCGGGCCATAATGTGTAACCCGGCCCTGTCGCCTAAAATTTCAACAGTGTCGCCAAAGTAGTGATATAGCGCTTCAACTAAAGCCTGTCGCCGCTGGGCATACACGGTTCTCATGCGGCGAATATGGCGTTCCAGATGTCCTTCATAAATAAAATCGGCCAGGGCACATTGGGTCAGAGAGGAGGGCTGCCGATCGGCGAGCCCCTTGGCTTTGCTAAAGACGGTCACTAACGCAGGTGGCAGCACCAGGTAACCAATCCGCAGGCTGGGAAACATCACCTTTGAGAAGGTGCCGATGTAAAGCACCGACTGCTGGGTATCCAGACCTTGCAAGGCCGGAACCGGGCGACCGCTGTAACGATATTCGCTGTCGTAGTCGTCTTCGATAATCAATGCACCGGTTGCGTGTGCCCATTTCAGCAGGGCTAATCGACGCGGCAACGACAGCAGCGCCCCAGTCGGGAACTGGTGGGAAGGGGTCACATAAACCAGCCGTGGATGAGCGGTATAGGTGTTGAGTTTGTCCACCACTAACCCGTCGCGGTCGCACGGCACCGCCAGCACCGCAGCCCCACTGGCCTGAAAAATGCTGCGCGCGCCCAGATAGCCTGGATCTTCCATGGCAATGCCATCCGTAGGATTCACCAGAAGTCGCACGCTCAGATCCAAAGCCTGCTGGGTGCCATTCGTGATCAAAATTTGCTCAGGCTGACATTGCACCGCCCGAAATTTGCCCAAGTAAGCTGCGATCGCGGCTCTTAATGGCCCATATCCCATGGCAGATGGCGCATAATCCATCCAGGTCCGCCCTTCTGCTCGACAATGGCGGGACAATAATTTGCGCCACACCTCCGTCGGAAATAAATCTAGTGCTGGGCGGCCATAGCGAAAGCTGATATCGCAATCGGTCTCAGGCAAACGAGCAGGGGCGTTTTGTACCCGCTTACCATAGACAGAGAGGGAAATTTTCGTGGCTGCTATCTCAACAGATTTTACAGCTGATGCCTTTAGCAGTGCGTCGGGTAGCTCCTGGCACACATAGGTGCCCGCCCCTGGTCGGGTTTCGAGATACCCTTCACTGAGTAGCCAATCATAGCCCTGGGTCACCGTCAGTCTCGAGATGCCCAAAGACTTGGCGAGTGAGCGGGTTGAGGGGAGTCGTTGTTGCGATCGCAGTCGCCCTTGCAAAATTGCCTGGCGCAGCTGCTCATACAGTTGTTGATACAACGGTGTTGTGAGCGTTGAGTCTAGGAGAAGCGGTAGATCCATCGCATTTATGGTGTGTGCGGGGCGGGGGCGCTGTGCTAGTCGGGGGAGCGTCCGAAATTGGTCATATCTAATAAGTCTAAATTGGCTCTAGTCATAGACCAATTATTGAGATTAACGTGGTGATTATCAGTCTTGATGATTGTCATGACCCTCCAATTTCGAGCCGCTACCCCCGCAGAGGATGCCGTGATTGCTGAGCATTTTTATCAAATGTGGCGCGATTTATCGGTGCCAGCGGAGCAGATTCAACCCGACTGGCAACAGCGGGCGATGGATTTTATTGCCATGGCACGTCAGTCACTCGGGTTTCAAGCCTTTGTGGCCCAAACCTCGACGGGTGAGCTGATTGGTTCTACAAGCTGTCAGCGATTTGCGGGTCTTTACCCATTGATTTTGTTACCGACCTATAAACAGCGTGGCTACATCTGGGGCGTTTTTGTCGAGGCAGCCTATCGGCGTCAGGGCATTGCAACGCAACTGACCACGATGGCGGTTGAGCATCTCAAGACCCTGGGCTGTACCCATGCTTTGCTCAATGCCTCGCCGCTGGGTCAACCGGTATATGCAAATCTTGGCTTTGAACCCGGCAATTTAATGTCTTTAGAAATTACCGATGGCTAACGGTTTCGGTTCCCCGTGGATGGATTTAAAGATGAATCGCATTTAATCCCGCATTGGGCAACCAGAAGGGATTGCCCCAACCTCCCCATCTTCCCCTGCCTCGCCTGCTCCTCTACCCTCACTACTCACTCTCACTACCCACTACCTACCATGTCCCTAAAAACTCCCCGCACCCAAATCAAACGCATCCCCAAACGGGGCGACTATGACCCCGCTACGATTTACGCCATTCTGGATGAAGCCCTAATTTGCCATGTGGGTTTTGTGATTGAGGATCAGCCCTTTGTAATTCCAACCGCCTATGGCCGAATTGAGGATCGATTATATATTCACGGATCGCCCGCGGCCTGGTGCTGGCGCGATCGGCCTTTCACCATTCCATGAACTATCGCTCGGTGGTGCTGTTTGGCACTGCCCAGCGAGTGGATGATTTGGTAGAGAAGCAAACGGCGCTGCAAGCATTTACGGAGCATGTGATTCCGGAACGGTGGGCGTCCATTCGCCAGCCCAACCCAACAGAACTGTCTGGCACGACGGTGCTGGCACTGCCCATTATAGAAGCCTCTGCCAAGATTCGTACTGGCCCGCCCATTGATGATGCGGCAGACTATGACTTACCCGTCTGGGCCGGGGTCATCCCATTGCAGCTCATGGCTCAAACCCCTGTGGCAGATCCTAAATTGCCAAGTGCGATCGCACCCCCCGCCTCCGTTCAAAACTATCGTCGGTCAGGCTAGCTGACCTGTTTGGCGACTTGTTCATGAGCTTGTCTGAGGCGATGATACGTACGATACGGCATATAGAGGCCAGGGTTATAACCAGTGGAGCTGAGGAAAATGGCACAGGCCAGGGAATATTTACCGTCTGCGATGGCTGAAATCATCGCATCGACTTTCCCCTGATCAAGCTCACTCATCCGGTTGGCCGTCTTTTTAAGGGTCATTGATACACCTACAGATTCTCACTCACAGCTTGTGGCAGCTATATTCACAAGTTCATACACCACCCTAGCCTTCACTTGTGAAGAACTTATGAAGGGTATGGGCTCAAAAAGTATGATGTATGCCCCTAAAAATATATGGGGCTACCAACCCAATAACATTGCAATTTGGGCAGCCAGGGTCAATGAGTCAAAGGGTTTGGGAATCACACCGACTGACAAACGCCTGGAGGCGGGAGGCAGCGTATCGGCATCTACTTGAGCCGTTAGCAAAATGACTGGAATCTCTCGGGTGTTTGGGTTTGCCTGCAATCGATTGAGCACAAAATCCCCATCCATATCAGGTAGCATCATATCCAGCAAAATAGCATCTGGATGTTCCATATTGGCCTGGGCTAATCCTTCTCTCCCTGATATAGCCGTCAATGTCTCCCAATTGGCTTCTGTCTGGAGACTAATTTGCACAATGACGTGAATCGAGATTTCATCGTCTATCAACAGGATACGTTTGGGAGTTATAAGAGACATCACTCTAGGCGGACAGACATTGTGGCTGTAAGGCCATCTCAGTCATCTGTCGCCAACTGACTGGATAGGCCCGCTATATCAGAAC
>JBCDDJ010000577.1:0-3906 GCA_039180385.1 Cyanobacteria bacterium P01_G01_bin.38
GATTCACCCACGAGGCCGACGCTTTCGCCGGGGTGGATGGTGAGATCGATGCCGTCTACGGCGTGGAGGGATTGTGACTGGGTATGGGTCTGGCCAGGCAGCCAGCGGGTAAGTCCGGGGGCGACGGGGAAGTGTTTAGTGAGGTTGGTGACGTGTAATAGCGGTGAGGGTTGCACCGTTGTTGTGGAGGTTTGGTTTGGGGTGATTTGGTGCATGGGGTGATTTTGGATTTTGGATGGTTTTCGGGGATAGCGAATGTATCGGGATGGTGGGGCGGTTTTTACGCCTTATCCCCTTCGCCGTTTGCCTTTCCCCCTTCGCCCAACGGAAACCAACACCCCACCCAATGCCCCTCGCCCACCTGCTGAACCCGCAGCGGCTCTTGATGACATTGTTCCGTGGCGCGATCGCAACGCCCGACAAACCGACAGGGGGGCAAATCCGGGCGGCGTAAATCGGGCAGACTACCCAGGATGGGGATCAGGTCGTCAAAGCCTTTGTGGGGCTCAGGGGTGGCGGCAATTAGCTTGGCGGTGTAAGGGTGCCGGGGTTGGTGAAACAGGATATGGGTGGGGGCGCTTTCGACGACGTGACCCGCGTGCATGACCAGGATGCGATCGCAATATTCTGAGGCCAGGGCCAGATCGTGGGTAATCACAACAGTGGCCATATGTTGTTCGGTGGCCAGCTCTTTGAGTAAGTTCATCACGGTTGCCTGGGTGGTGACATCCAGGCCAGTGGTGGGTTCATCGGCGATCAGTAACTGGGGAGAGCAGGCCAGGGCCAGGGCAATCATAATTCGCTGACATAGCCCGCCGGATAGCTCGTAGGGATAAGCTTCGTAGCGTTGTTGCGGATCGGGTATTTTGACACTGGCTAAGAGTTCTATGGCGCGGGGCTTGAGCTGGGCGCGGGGTAAATCGGCATGGCATTGGAGCACGTCTACAATCTGCTTGCCCACTTTACGGATGGGGTTCAGCGCCACCCGTGGGTTCTGAAAAATCATCGACAGTTCTTTGCCGCGCAGCCGTCGCAGCATTTTCTCGGGGGTTTTGAGCAGGTTGTGGGTGCCCGCCCCCTGCCCCCATAAAATCTCTCCAGCGGTGACATGGCCAGCGCGATCGAGAATGCCCATAATGGTCAGGGCCAGAACAGATTTACCCGACCCGCTCTCGCCGACGATGCCGACAGTTTCACCTTTGTTAATGTGGAAGCTGACGTTTTCAAGCGCCTGGACGGTGCCGGTGCGGGTGCGAAACTCCACCGACAGTCCCCGGACGGACAAAAGAGACGCTTGAGCAATGGATGTTTGAACGAAGGAAGGAGAGATCATCAGATTTTGGTTTGTCGCGTCAAGATTCAAACAGATTATTGAATTTCTCAGTTGATGGTGGGCTGCTCAGCGTTATCCCTGAACAATCAAGCTCCGGCTGGGTTGAACCCACTCTACGATTCCTCTTCCCCCTTTCGCCCTTTCCCTTTCGCCCTTCCCCTATGCTCACGTCCGCATCCTCGGATCGATCAAATCCCTCAACCCATCGCCTAAAAGATTGAAACAAAACACCGCTAGCATCAGCACGGCCCCTGGAAAGATCGCTAACCACCACTCCCCCGAGATAATATAGGTCGCGCCTTCGGCCACCATGATGCCCCACTCCGCTGTGGGAGGCCGCACCCCCAGGCCAATAAACGACAGCCCCGCCGCATTCAAAATCGCCCAGCCCATATTCAGTGAAATATGCACCATCATCACCGGCAGCACATTGGGAAATAAATGGTTCGTCATGATGCTCAGATGACTGTTGCCTGAGAGTCGTGCTGCCTCGACATACCCCGCCTCGCGGCGAATCAAAATCTCGGAACGCACCACTCGGGTGTAGAGGGGCAAATTGATCACCGCCGTGGCATAAATAATGTTTTCCACTGTATTCCCCAGGGCAGCGACCAGCCCCATTGCCAGAATGAATAGGGGAAAGGCCATGATGGTATCCACGATGCGGCTGATGATGCGATCGCACCACCCGCCAAAATAGCCAGAGCAGGTTCCCAAAATACTGCCCAATCCAAAGGATAACGCCACGGCTACCACGGCAATGCCCATATCTAATCGGGTGGCGACGATCACCCGGCTGAGGACATCGCGACCTAAATCATCCGTGCCAAACCAGTGGGCGGCTGAGGGGGACTGTAGGGCAACAGTAGCATTGCTGGCGAGGGGATCGTAGGGTGCGATCGCGCTGCCAAACAGCGCAAACAGCACCAGCAAAAAGAACAGTAAAAACGCTCCAAAGGTGACAATATTCTCACCGATAATGTAGCGAGCCTGGGCCAGCCCAGATTTTAGTCTAGATTGTGCAGAAGGTCGAGATACCGTCATGACTCAACCCCCGCCCGTGGATCAATCACGGTATACAGCAAATCAATCAGCAAATTGAGCACCACATACAGCAGCGCCATGGTCAGCACAAACCCCTGCACCGCCGCATAATCCGATGCAATCAGTGCCGACACGGCGTAGGAGCCAATCCCTGGCCAGGCAAAAACTTTCTCCACCAGCACATTCGCCCCCAGCAAAAAGGAAAACACCACCCCCAGGGTGGTCACCACCGGCAGCATTGCATTCCGAAACGCATAGCCAAACAAAATCATCCGGGGGGCTAAACCGCTGGCCCTGGCCGTGCGAATAAAATCACTCGACAGCACCCCCAACATCGACGCACGGGTGACCCGAGCCAGCGGAGCCAGGGCAAACAGGCCCAGCGTAACAGCAGGCAACACCAGCTGAGACAAAGCCGCCCAAAAAATCTCTAAATTGCCCGCCAGCAGACCGTCCACTAAAAACAACCCCGTCACTTGCTCAGGAGATGAGTAAAGAATATCCAACCGCCCCAGCGGCGCAGGCGCAACCCCTAGTCGAAAATAAAACACATAAATCAGCAGCAACCCTGTAAAAAAAGTGGGCAGAGAGACCCCTGCGGTTGACAATACCCTGACGCCATGATCGATCCAAGACCCGGGACGGGTTGCGGCTAAAATCCCCAAGGGCAAGGCCAGGGAGAGGGAAAAGATCAGCCCTGCTAGCGTCAGCTCGAGAGAAGCCGGTAGCCGGGTCAACAGATCAGACAGTACCGTTTGCCCCGTGGTCAGCGACTGGCCCAGATCTCCCCGCAGTAGCTCGCCAACATAGATCACAAACTGCTCTGGCAGACTGCGATTGAGCCCCAGACTCTCCCGAATCTGGTCGATGGCCTCCTGCGTAGCGGCAGGTCCTGCGAAGTAGGCCGCTGGGTCGCCGGGCAGGGCGCGGGTGAGCAAAAAAGTCACGACAATGACGCCGAGAATGCTGGGAATGGCGGCGAAAACCCGGCGGATGATAACAGTCAGGGTGGATGGACGAGACATGGTTTTCGGAAGGGTGAATCATATTCTGAAAGCCCTCATCCCCAACCCCTTCTCCCAGTTCTGGGAGAAGGGGGCAAAGCCTTACTCAGAAAAAATCTATCCATTTGAGGATTCATTTTCTAGAGAAAAGTTCACTGGGAGCAAAGTCCTTTTCTCACTCTGGGAGAAGGATTTAGGATGTAGACGCTCAAGCGGCTTCTCGCAGAGTGGGCAGAGCGGGCGAACTCAGGTTTCTCACAAGTTCGTGTACACCTTAGATATCAAACAACAAAGAACTTTTCTTAAAGCCCCCAATTTTCGGGTCTGGGGGCGTCTGAACATTTAACTGATGGCCAGTATCCTAAGCCTTCTTAATTTGCCGATAGTCAAGCTGACGGTGGAACCAATACTGATATCCGCTCACACTAGGCTGCATCGCCACCGACAGATAAGGCTGCGCCACCACAATCCGAGGCATCTCCTCAAAGGCAATCTTCAGAAACCCTTTCACACTCTCGTCATAGA
>JBCDDJ010000578.1:0-3902 GCA_039180385.1 Cyanobacteria bacterium P01_G01_bin.38
CTCAGCACACACGCGCTCCAGTGCGGCCTGGGAACGGGCCACCCCCACTACAGTCGCCTGCTTTTGGACCAGGACTCTGGCAATATCTGCACCTATACCCCGTGAGGCCCCCGTTAGGAGCACAGTCTTACCGGCTAGGGTTGTCATGGGGTGTGTCCTCCTACGGCTTCCCTGGCTGTCAAAGAGGCAAACTGGTTGCCGCCTAGCTCGATTTGTTGGTGCTGTAGCCCTTCCGTGAGTCGGGTGAGCAGGTAGTCTAGATCAGGGGCGATCAGGTTGATACCGTGGTCGGGCTCGACCAGTCCAGCCAGCTTCAGTGGCCCCTCGCCACGCTCCGCTAGCTGGTGGATGCTGAGAAAGTTGAACACGCCTGACTCATAGGTACCACAGGGCACAGACGGGTTCTCAACTCCTGCGTAGGCTTCATGCTCACTAAACCAATCACGGGCTGGGTAGCCGTGGAAGTGGATCATCGGCGCGCCGTCCTGAATGAGTTCTGGGGTGTAGAGGGCGGCGGAGAGTGCGATCGCAACCATCACATAGGTGTCGTAGGAGGGTTTGATATCGGCCCCCACATCGGTGCCCACGGGCAGTTGCAGCTGTAAATGCCCGGTCAGCCCCAGCCGCAGAATATCTTGCTTGAGGTTTAAATTTGTTTTATTAGCCCCCGAGCGCGAACAGACCAGCCAGATATCTGGGATTTGGCGATAAACAACTTGGCCCTGTACGGGGGTCTTGACGTATCGTCGCCCTGAGGGCATTTGTCGCAGATCCGCTTTGCTGAAACTCTCAACCGGCAAAAGCTGATCCCACTCATCTGCCGAAATCTCCTTCGACCCGACATACTGGGGGGGCTCGGCGTAGGCCACAAACCCGTAGGAAACGCCCGTTCTGCCGTTGACGATGGCATCAACAATATCTCGATGAGACTGGCGACGGATCACCTCACCCAGTTTGAACCCTGAGGGAAACAGGTCAGTTTCGGCAAGCGCCTGACTCAGTGTCACCAGCTGATGAGCATAATCAGACTGGGTAGGGTCATACTCACTCACCTCAAACTGGCTCAGGGGTAAGGGGGAAATCGGGACGTAAATCTTAGGGATGAGGGATTTGGACACAAATTGCCCCAGCTGGCTGCGGTCGAATAGAGAATCTGAGAGATTCATATTTAAGATAGACAGCTGCTCACGGGAGACGCCAATGACAATTTCTGAGAACCCGCTCACCAGGGTGTTGACCCCCATGGCAATCTTTTGGGTATAGGGCACCCTGGCATCGACAAAAGCCTCATCCAGGGGCGTTATCAAAATCACCTGGGTTGCCGTGGGGTCTTCTAACCGATGCATGGCATGGTCTTCGGCCCAGCCGGTGAGTTGAGAAATCTGAGCCACGGACGGGCGGTGTGTAAAGAAACGGGCGTAGAGCTGGTAAATATGCTCGGCCACGCAGCTTTTGATCTGATTGACCGGGCGCTCAACGTCGATGACTGCGTCAATGTCAGATTTCACTACCCGCAGGGTGATTTTCCCTAGGGGGCCTTTTGTCTGAAAGTCTCGGCTGGCGGCCTCCCAGGGCACCATCTCAACCCCATGATCAATCAGCTGCTGCTCTAGCTCGGCCCTAAACTGCAAGATAGCCTGGTCTGCAAACCCTTCAGGTAGCGGTCTCAGGGTCACCTTGAGTTGTTTTGCCATTAACCCAGACTCAATCACAGGGGGCCTAAAGGCTAAAGGGCTGGCACCTGGTTTGCCACCACCGCCAAGTAAGCGGCCCAGGGTTTCGAGACTCAGTCCCGCAGCGGTTTTATAGCCCCTGGGCTGACGTAAAAAAGACAGAACCTCTGTTTTTCGAGCGGCGAGATCGGCCCGCAGCTGTGATGTCAAGACCCCCTTGGGGGCATTGATCTTAAGTTTATCTTGGTCAACCCAGAGCTGAACGCCCTGCTGGGTAAGATTCGTGACCAGATCAGCGACTTGCATAAAAATTCCCCATATCTAGCTAAATCTCAAACATTTCAACGTCTGACTTCGCCAACTCCTCGGCCAAATATTCAGAAAGAGACGCCACATTGGGGCAGTTCCACATCACCAGCGGCGACAGTTGAACGCCAAACTGCTGTTGACCCAGGGTGGCAATATCCATGGCTTGCACAGAATCTAAGCCGTAGCGGTGGAACGGCACACGAAGATCAATATCATCTGCCTCGCCCCCGATCTGGACGGCGATTTGCGTCGCTAGCCAGTCTTGGATATCCTCAACGGTAATCTCCGCTAGGTTCAGGGCTTTGTCTATGGGAGGGGTACCTGATTGAATGGCAGAACTATTCATGACAACTATCCACGAAGATTTAATAGATGGATGTGAACAAACTTTGAGAATTGAGTTGGTTATGAGACAAGGCTTTCAGAAGCCTCTAAACTTTCATTTTTTGGGGGCCTTCTCCCCTTTTATCTGATGGCCAGGGTTTCTAAACATGGACTTCGTTAACCAGACGACTAAACTCTCCTGGGGAATGCTCGGTCAGGGCGCTTAAGAGATCGGGAACCACCGCGAGTTGGGAATCTGAGAAGGCGTGTTTTTCTCGAAGATGTCGCAACAAGGAGGGCAACGCTTTGGTGGGCAGTGGCGAATCGACAGTCAGGGCAATCTCTTCTGACTTAAACCAGTAGCGCTGACGCTGAAAGGGATAGGTGGGGAGTGAAAGACGACGGCGCGGGTAGTCGCGATCGCACCCTCGCCAATCCACGTTGGCTCCTCGTAGATAAAGCTCACCCAGCATATGCAGTAAGCCTGACCACCCAGGCGATTTGAGTCCGACTTGGCGTTCATCAAGCGGAGCAGCAAGACTCACGGTATTGCCCAGACTCAACAAGATATCGTAGGCGGCTAGATTCTCGACTGATAGTCCGGAAACCAACGCAATCTGGGCGCGTTGCTGTGAAGTTTCTGCTGTGAAGGCGGAGGCCTCTGTTTGCACCTTTGCCCCCCCAATTTGGGCCAGAGCGGTCTTTAAGGATATCTCCCCGGCGACACAGGCCGCCGTCATCCCCCCCAGCCCAACCCCAACCACCGCCTTGGGTTGAATGCCCCAGGCTTGCCAAAGCTGAGCCAGGGCGTATTGGATGGCAAAGCCCACCCTCGGATCGGCGGTGTCTGTTGCCAACAGATCAGTTGACAGAGACACTGACCCAGAGATTGAACAGCTGCACCGGTCACACTGATCAAACGCTTGCCGAAAGATGAGTTGAGTATTGTACAACTGACGCCCGAGGGCCAACAGTTCGACCCCGACCAGTGGAAAAATAAAGGCCACCTTGGGGGGCCTGCGGCGTTTGACGGTAGCACTCAATACATCTGGCATAGCGTGCTGTTGGGTAAACCCGTGGAGCTGCTGCTGGAGCTGAGAAATCGTCTCAGCGACCACGCAAAGTCGATGCTCAAAAGGGGTTCGTCCTGTGTTGGCCGTAAAGCAAAGATCGGCTAGCGAGAGGTCTGGCGCGCCTTCTAGCAGCGTCTCATACTGCTTGACCAGCTCACCCAGGGCGTCGGGGGTTTTTGCTGATAGGGTCAGCAGGTGACAGGGATGATCTTCCTCAAGTTGAGTGACGACCGGGGGCGAGGGGGCTTCTTGGAGAACAAGGTGGGTATTGGTGCCACCAAACCCAAAGGCGCTGACCCCCGCCAGTCGGCGCTGCGCTCCCCGCGGCCAGGGCTGCGGCTCGGTGGGAATGGCCATCGGAGCATCCCCGATAGAAATATAGGGATTGAGTTTGTCTAAGTACAGGTGAGCTGGGATTTGTTCATGCTGCAAAGACAGAATCACCTTGATCAGCGCAGCCATCCCCGAGGCGGCCTCTAGATGACCGATGTTGGGCTTGGCCGAGCCAACCCAGCAAGGCCGA
>JBCDDJ010000579.1:0-3898 GCA_039180385.1 Cyanobacteria bacterium P01_G01_bin.38
CCTCTTTTGAGGTTGAGTTTCGCCTGCTGTGTAGGGTCAATCCTGCTAACATGCTGGCAACTGCGATGATTCGCCATGTGTGTATCGAGCCTGAGACAAGGCAGCGCCAATCACTTACGCCAGAGCTGATGGCCTGGTTAGAAACCTATAGCGAAAGCGTTGAGGTGCCGTGAGGGCGGAATGGGCTAACCCGTCGGGGTTAAACAAACTGTCTAAAGTCTTCGTCCTGGGTACTGAGTTGTGCCCAGGCGGCTCCGGCTTTGCTAAATTTATCGACCAGCTTGGCGCAGGCGGGTCGCTCCGTTGCGTAGTGGCCCGCGTCTATCAGGATGAGGTTGCGATCGCGGGCCTCTTGAAACTGATGAAACTTGCAGTCAGCGGTTAGATAGACCTCCGCCCCAGTTTTGCTGACATCCCCCAAAAAACTGGCTCCAGAGCCCCCCAGCACCGCAACGCGATTGACCGTTTGCTGCAGGTGAGCGGCGGGGGAATAAATCAGCTTGGGCGGCATCAGCTGGGTTTGAATGCTTTCCAATAAATCATGCAAAGAGCAAGGCTCAGGAAGGGTGCCTACGCGACCGTAGCCTAGCCCCTCCTGGGTGGGCGTTACGGGCTCACAGGCTTTCAAATCGAGGAGCTGGGCGAGGATATCTGCCGTGCCATCTGCCACCTGGTCGAAGTTAGTATGGGCGCTATAGACCCCAATGCCGTGTTGCAGGCCCAAGCGCACCATGTCTGAAACGGGCTCCCCCACGGTCACGGCCTTGAGGGGACTAAAAATTAAGGGGTGATGCGCAAAAATCAGGTTCACGGGGGCACCCTGCTCTTTGAGACGAATGGCCTCGTCCATCACCGCCAGGGTCGGGGTTAAACACACTAAAATCCCCGCCTCTTGGGCCAGGATACCGGGTTCGATCTGCCAGCCGCAGTTGTCCCATTTTTCTTGCCAGGCGGGGTTAGCCCAGGCTTCAAACCAGTCGATCAGTGCTGAAATCTTCATGACATCTACTTCTCCGCAAACAAACTCTCCCCAGGCAAATCCGTCAAATCCGGCTTTGGATGATGCTTCCCAGTCTGCTGATGGGGTTTCTCAAGCGTCTTCCCAGGCGTCTTCCCAGCTTAGTGTACGGCAGCGATGGGTCTATGCTGCTGGGGCTGTGGGCGCGGTTTATCTACTCTTCGCGTCGATTGATGTGTTGGGGCTGGGGTTTCAGTCCCTAGCCGGTCCCCAGGCAGAGTGGTTATTTGGGTTGGCGGCTAATCCGTTTTTGGGGCTGCTGCTGGGGATTTTGACCACGGCGATGATCCAGTCGTCGAGTATTGTGACGTCGATGCTGATTGCGGCGGTGGCGGGGGGCTTGCCGATTGCGATCGCAATCCCCATGGTGATGGGGGCCAATATCGGCACCACCCTCACCAACACCCTGGTCAGCCTGGGCTACGTCAGCGAAGATGACGCTTTTGAGCGCGCCTTCGCAGCAGCGACCATCCACGACTTTTTTAACCTGCTCAGCGTGGCGATTTTGTTTCCGCTAGAGCTGACGCTGCATCCCCTGGCCCGGCTAAGTGAGTGGCTGATAGCGGGGGTGGGCGATCTCCCCGGTGGGTTTACCTTGCCTTCCCTTGCGGGGTTGGTCTGGCCAGTGCGCCTGGGGTTTGGGGCCATTGCCCGCTATCTGCCGCCGCCCTTTGATGCGGTGATCTTTTTTAGCCTCAGCATCGCGGGGCTGATGTTGGCGGTAAATGGGTTAGCCTGGCTGCTCAAAAAATTGCTGGTGGGTAAGGCCGAAACAGCACTGCACTGGGCCATCGGGCGCGGGTCAGCGCTGGGGTTGGCTACCGGGGCAGGCATCACCGCTGTGGTGCAGTCTTCCTCAATGACCACAGGGTTGATGGTGCCCCTGGCCGGTGCCGGGTTGGTCAGTTTAGAAGAGGTTTATCCTTTTGTGTTGGGGGCCAACATTGGTACCTGCGTTACTGCGATGATCGCGGCGCTGGGGGCTGGGGGAGCCTTGGCAAAGCTGGCATTTCAGCTGGCTCTGGTACATCTGGGATTTAATCTGCTCAGCGTGGCGCTGGTCTATGGAATCCCTTTCTTGCGGGTACGCCCGCTTCAGGCGGCACAGTGGATCTCTGAGGTGGCGGCGAAACATCGCTGGTTGGCGATTATTTATGTGCTGGGGATCTTCTTTGGGTTGCCGGGGGGGCTACTGGCGGTAACGCTGCTGATTTAGAAATCGGGCGCTTAAAACAGTCAAGTTTTGCCAATGGCTAGGGGATGACGCACGGAAAATTTGCCACGTAGGAAAGAAAAGAATAGTATTCGGAAAGTTTCTGCATACTTTAATTTTCAAGGTAATTATGCGGAAACTTTAGGGATAGCGGCCTTGAATCAGACATTTATGTGTAAAGTTTCCGTACAGTAAATTGTTAGGCGACTCTGAGCTAATGGGTAGGAGCCATCTGAAAGTTTACCCCTGTAAAATACCGTGCTGTTTAGGGTTACCATCAAAGCTGCGGTAGATTAGAACCATTTAAACTAACCACTTGCTAAAGCTATTCATGAAAGTAGCTCGCTCCCACAAAAATCTTCTCGAACTCCTTCAAGAGAAAGAGCTAAGAGGTGATGTAATCTCTGAGGAGGAGATTCTTGAAACGACTGGATGGCAAAGGTCAACTTTCCTAACATATTGGAACAAAGGCCAACTTTCAGATTTTATAAATGAAGTTAGGGATGGATATTTTGAAGCTTCTAATTCTATAAATCTTTCTGTTCAAAAATTTACACAATTGCTTTCACAGAGCAAGCACAGGAGAGGTTTAGGACACAATTGTAAATCAAGGTTAGCAAAAGCATTGCTTAGAAAATCCAGAGATAATATGCTATTAGCCCTGGAGCTTTATAATCGGCCTTCTCTAGAAAATAGAATGGATGGCTTTGTCCTTTGTTTCTGTACCGCTTGGGAACAACTCTTAAAAGCTATTTTGATAGAAGAAAAAGGAGAAGAAACAGTTTTTAGAAAAAGTCGTAATACCAAAGGTATCCGAGAAACTATTTCGCTCCGAGATTGTCTAGAAAAACTCTATAAAACAGATAATCTGGTTAGAAAGAATATTGAGCGAGTCGCATTTTATCGAGATCAAGCTGTTCATCTTCTAATGCCTGAAGTCCAAGGTATCATGTCCAGAGTTTTTCAGTCTGGTGTTTTGAATTATTCGACTAGATTTCAAGAATTTACTGAACTACCTTTTATTTCATCTACACACTCAGGAATGCTTTCGCTTGTTGGAGACCTAAAGCAACCCTCCATTGCAGCATTGCATAGTAATTACGGCCAAGAAATCGGGAATGAAGTTTCTAGCTTAATTGCTGATTTGACGAAAGAGGCTACAAATACAGATGACATTCAGTTTGCAATCCCTCTTAATGTCCGGCTTGTTTTTGCTCGGAATGATGAGCAAGGTAATATGGTCACTCTGGCAAGAGCTGAAGAAGGAATCGAAGGGTTAAAAAAAGCGATTATTCTTGAGAAGCCAACAGACCGTGATAAGACACATCCTTTCAAAGAAAGCGCTGCAATAAACGAAATCAACAAGAGACTTTATGAACAATATTCAATCGATGTACTAGCAGACAAATTGGTTGCCTGTAATAAGAAAACTAAAAAGCCTGAAATTAATACTCACTGCTTTCGTTCCATTGCTGCTAAACTCAAATGGAAACACAGCAATAATAAATATCATTATCAAAATAAAGATCGGAGTATACTTTAAGCCGGGAAACCTTCTAGGTGAAAGGGATTGGGACGATGTGCTTTTTGAGACTGGCGAGCCAGTGGAAGTGCGCCCATATGGTCAACGACCCACTCAAATAAATCAGGAAACTCATAGTCAAATA
>JBCDDJ010000580.1:0-3886 GCA_039180385.1 Cyanobacteria bacterium P01_G01_bin.38
CCAAGTGCGATCGCAAAGGTTACCCCGGCAATCACCATCCAA
This sequence comes from Cyanobacteria bacterium P01_G01_bin.38, assembly GCA_039180385.1. Classification (GTDB taxonomy): domain Bacteria; phylum Cyanobacteriota; class Cyanobacteriia; order Phormidesmidales; family Phormidesmidaceae; genus SIO4C1. Next base: position 43 of record JBCDDJ010000580.1, read on the forward strand.
GATCTAATCATGGTACTGTCGATTCGGTCTTTGTAGATTTAAAGGCGTTGCGTGAGCCATCTCAGACGGGCTATACACGGTCTGTTCAGAGGTTTCTGAATACGGAGGGCGCTGTGACTTAAAGAGATTTTCGAGCAGCAGCTCTAGCAGAATACCCAGGCCCGCAGCCCCCAAAAAGGACGTTTCTGCGCTCCACGAAAACGACGACAGCAGCAGGTAGCTGCCCAACCCCGTGAACAAGAGATATCGACCACAGGTATTTCGCAGCTTAATCAGGGAGGTATCTTTAGAAGAAGATGGCATAGGTCTAATGCTCATTAGAGGAAATAGATTATCAGGACTTGCGATTATGTCCAGGGCGTTTGAAAAGAAGGAAAGAGTGTCAGCCCACCATCGACAAACAGCGTTTGCCCCGTAATGTAGGCGGCCTCGTCAGAGCATAAAAAAGCAGCCACAGCGGCCATTTCTTCTGGGGTACCGGCGCGACCCATGGGGATATGCTTCTCAACCTCGGCCCGCGCCTCAGGCTCGTCTGCCCAATCGTTGATTGGCGTCGCTGTCGCACCGGGGCCAATAGAGTTAACCCGAATCCCCCGGCGAGCATATTCCAGGGCCAGGGTTCGGGTCATATTTTCCATGCCGCCCTTGCTGATGGTATAGCCCACATACTGGGGTCGGGGAATAATCTCATGGACGCTGGAGTTATTCAGGATGACCCCTGGCTTTTGGGCCGCCAAGAAATGCTGAATGGCCTTGCGAGCACACAGATAGGCTCCCCGCAGGTTGATCGCAATCATCCGATCAACCTTGTCAATCTCAATTTCATGGGATGGGCCAGGTATCTGCATACCGGCATTGTTGATCAAGATGTCGAGCCCGCCTAGCTGGCTAAACACCTGAGCAAACATGTTGTCTACGTCTGCTTCCTTAGAGACATCGGCTTGGACCACCAGGCTCTTAACCCCGCAGTTCTCGATGGCACCGCAGTCTTCCTTGATCTCCGTTTGAGTCTCGACGGCGTCTTCTCGGTCAGAATAATAATTGATGGCGACGTCTGCCCCCTCTCGGGCAAAGCGAATTGCGATCGCACGACCAATCCCAGAGCTGGCTCCCGTCACCAACACGCGCTTACCGTTAATGCCTTTCATCATGCCTGTGGTCTCTACAATTACCCCCGCTTTCAGCAGGATTTACAGACTGATCCTAACGAATGCTGTCTACAAAATTGTCATTCTAAAGAAGGACATTTTGAAGCAAAAATCCTTCTTTTTAGGGATGCTGTGCAATCCAAGATTGAATTACCATCGGCAGACTATCTATTAGCGAGGTATATTCCATGGAAAACACCGATAGCTTAGCGAAGCAGCAGGCAGTTGATGGCAAAGCGGCTTTTGCCGGGAGCCCTGAGCCTAACCCCGAGTTAGATATTGTTGATACACTCACCGCAAAAGCTGGAGTCTCTGCCGCCGCAGGAGAAGCCGTTGATATCAAAGCGACATTAGACAAACGGGATGAAAACCGCTGGGAACTCAGTCCCGAGTCTGCCGAGCGCTAGGGTTGCGGACTATAGTCAAAGGTTCCTTCTTTCGACATCCGCTACTGTGTCTGGCGAAAGACGTTTGAGCCTCTGACTTTCACTACGATGCGGATAGCATACAATTTTAAGGAAATCATATGGTTGGTATTAACGAAGCCGTAGACGCAGTACAAGAGATCGCCGCAGAAATCACCCCCGTGCCAGCGACATTCGACCGAGTCGCCTCTGCCTCTGATCTAAAGGCCAGACTTAATTGGGGGGAGCCTGCGCTAACCATCATCGACGTGCGCGATTGCGAAAGCTTCAACGATATGCGCATCACCGGCGCGATCTCATTGCCTATCGAGGTCTTGACCGAACGCGCCAGTCAAACCCTGGAGCCCAATCGCGATATCTATGTATATGGCGAGACCGACGAGGCAACTATGGGAGCTGCCTTACAGCTGCACTCCGCCGGGTTTGAACGAGTCTCTGCCCTTCGGGGTGGGCTACCCGCTTGGAAAGCCAATCAAGGCCCCATTGAGGGCCGCAAAGCTTAGTTTCTCACCCAGCAAGTTTCTCACCCGACAGATCTCTGACTAAGGGTGCAGATAGTCTCCAGGCCTTTAGAGGCCTGGAGGTTAGCGCTGCGTGATGGCTATCGCCGCACGATACAAGATTTTCCCAAAACTATGTAGGGTCAGTTTGCTGGTCTGTCTTGCGCGTCACAAACAGCACTATTAACGCGATAAATTCTGGAACAAGTGCAGATATAGCGGTGAGCTTTAGCGACCAGGTATCAGATGCGTTAAACAAGCCTGCGGCACTGCTCAGCTGTGCAGATATAACATCTGTAACGTCAATGACAATACAGGCAAAAAGAAGTGTCTTCACAGTGTTTTTATTCGCAGACGCCACGACCCCAGCAAGCACCATGTCTCTAATAGCCCAAACTCGAATGACATAGGGCATTTGGATATTCAAGTCGATAGGCATGCCGAGCTGTTCCATCAGCCATGACGGGTTGGCGTAGCCAATTGTACTGAGGCCAAACCGAAGCAAGCACATAACTCCTATCAACGCAGCAGTATACCAAGGTTGATCTCGCATTTTTCAGACCTTTTGAATCAACTGTCTGCCCTGATAATAGACAAGCAGCCCTGTCTAAATCGTTCCTATTCTTGAGATTTTAGACACATTCTTGCTATCGTTGCCGAAAAACTTTAGGTGAAAGCCCCACAATTCGCCTGAAATGGCGGCTGAGGTGGCTTTGATTGGCAAATCCGCACGCGAGGGCAACCTCCACAATCGTGATGTTAGAGTGCGTTAAAAGAGACTTAGCTCGTTCGATGCGACGGCGAATCACATATTGGTGAGGCGTTATTTGCATAGTTTGCTTGAACAGTCGGCAAAAGTAAAAGGTGCTGATACCAGCAAGATTCGCCAAGTCTTCAAGACAAATATCAGTGTCTAAATTTGCTTCAATAAAATCTAAAACCTGATTTTTCCTAGCGTCAGATAAACCGCTTGGATGATTAGCAGCCCTAGGCTCTACCGCTGAGAAACGGCTGATGATGTGGACGGCGAGAGAGGTCCCAAAAGACTCCCCGTACAGTGGCCCGGCAGGGCATCCAGCCTCTAGATCTAATCGCAGGGCAGCTGTGATTCTTTGAATCACAGGATCAAATACTTGCCACCTGGGGACAAACTCAATTCGCTTCTGCTCTGGTGAAGCTTTATTGACACACTCCAGCACCTGCTGAGAGAGTTGCTCAAAGAAAGCTGGCCTAAATGCGAGCACTGTAAAACTCAGTGGCTGTTCCCAAGCCGCCCAATGGTGGGTGCGAGCCGGGCAAAAACACGCTTCGCCACTCCTAAGCGGATGAGTAAGGTAAACATCCTCGAGCCTTCGCTCGTGAGGGGAGCCAGAGCCCTCATCGATCACCTCTAATGCGTACTGCTGAAAGGATGCCCCAGGCGACTCACCAGCAGGATGATCGCGATAATAGGCAAGCGTCACATTTTTCCATCTGGCCTGCTCACTCGTGACCTGGGGGGTAGCCGGCAAAATTTGGGCAAGGGCTTCGGCTTTCGTCAAATCTAAACTTGGCTGCGTCATTAGCATCCAGCTCAAAACAACCCGTTACTTTACCATTGTCTCATAGGAAACTGTCCTATACAGACCCGTGTGTCAGAGGTTGTCAATGAGTTAGTTTTCAAAAACATCCGCAAAGCAAACCCGCTCTAAAGACGCATAGCCTGCCAATAGACTGGCTCAATTCCAGAGATTGGCTCAATTCCAGGTTCGCTCACCGTCATCGTTAACAC
>JBCDDJ010000581.1:0-3886 GCA_039180385.1 Cyanobacteria bacterium P01_G01_bin.38
CAAGCCACCCGCCGCTGGGATCAGCAACCAGGGCCACCAGCCAGCTGCCTCACGATCTCCAGCCTGGTCCGCCCCTTCATCTGCGGGGGCACCCTCAGCAGGCGCTTCCGTGGGGGCACCTTCAGGGGCAACCCCTTCAGCGGGAGCATCTTCAGCGGGGGGCACCGCGTTGGGTTGTGTGGCGGGCGCTTCAGTCGCTGCATCGGGCTCTGCCGACTCCGTATCAAGGGGGGTGGTTGACTGAGCTGCCACCACTGGCGCACCCGTGGCAGCTACTTTCCGCGCTGCTTCGACAACCCCCTCATTTTCAGGGGCCGTGGCATAGCCTAGAAAGGCCTGTACAGCAGGATTAGCCTCAGGGCCTTTGTACACATAGGCCAGCGGCTGTGAAAATGGATAGCGCTGATCGGTGGGCATGACGCTGTGCATCGACAAAATACGCACGTCTGAACGCGCGGTCACTTGGTCAGCGATGGCGTAACCAATCCCATCTGTGCCCAGGGCTGCAACCACGGCATCGGTAGTGTCTTCGGATGCCGGCTCCGCCGTTGCCCCCGTTTCGAACGGGGCTGATTTGAAAACCGGATAGTTGCGGAAGGCGCTGCGGGTATCGCTGGTGTCTGGGCGATCGACAAATCGGATGGGCCCTGCGGTACCGCCTAGCTCGGACCAGTCACTGACCTCGCCACGAAAAATCTGACCAAACTGGGCAATTGTGAGGTCGTCAGCGTAGGAGCTCTCAGGGCCAACAAAAATTGCAATTTTGTGGCGGGCGATGGGTATTTCGATCAGCCCCTGGGCCTTTTCTTCGTCTGTAAGCGGTCTACTGATCGCCGCTAGATCAATGTCACCATCAAGCACCGCTTGCAAAGCTGGCTCCGTGCCGGAGGTATCAGCGGTGATCTCTGCGCCGTTAAATTTTTGGGCAAACTGCTCGGTCAAGACAGCGTTAATGGCTGCCATGCTGTTATCGCCATCAATTTTAATCGCCGTGCCGTCGGGCACCGAATCAGGCATCGTGAACTCGGTAGCCGCAGACTGGGCCATCAGCCGGTCAACTTGCACTGTCGCACTCAGCAGCAGTGCAGGCACCATTGCTAAAGGCACATAGGTTTTCAGTTTTCTAAAGCGGGCGTTCTGGTTTCTCAACATGGGTATTTAAGTGCGGCCTACTAGAGGATTCGGTGAATTTACTCTGGGCATAGTGCTTTAGGTTGCTAATCCTGGATTATCTCGACAACAGACAGTCCCTGGGACGGATAGCGCCTATGCATTACACATCACGACTCAAGCGGATCGGCAACATTCAACCCTCAGGTCTACTAAAACTGTGTAATCCGCAGTTAAAAAAGTAACCTCCCTGGTATTCTCGAAGAAATTACTGAGATATTAGCCCTGGCTTAAGCATTAATTCAAATTTGGTAGATATCTGGCAAAATTTGTCATTTTGTGTCAAAAACCTGATCGGCTATGCCGTTAAAGGATTTTTGTCTGACTAAAATATTTTTTATCAGCAACTTTTGTATACACATCTGTACAGAAGTTTTGATATTAGGCAATACTGCCCCGCTTGCGGGCTTCTTTATAGGACGTGCCGACATTTTGGAGACCCGCTTTGATCATTTGCTGCTCGAGTAGGGCAAAGAAGCGGTTGCGATCGCCCCCCCTCACTACCGCCTGATTGTGAGACTCTGCCAGCGCCACCGGATATCCATAGCCCTTTTGGACTTGAGTCAGGGTTAATCCTAGCGCCGTGTCCAATAGTGACGTGTCTTCTGCCACCCATTGGGGAAACTCAACTCTGGCTATCTCCGAACCCACATGGACGTAGCAAAAGTAAATCCCGTGGTCGCCATACAGCTGCAAAATATCCGCTGAGCTTTTGAAAATTGGCCCCCGCTCCCCCGGCTGCAGCAACGATGACCATAGCGTCACATCCCGCAGTGGCGAAAACACTTGGCAAGGCACACTGTCGGTTTGCCCCTCGCAGTGCGTGGCACAGTCCGGGCCATCAAAGGGGCAGCTCTGCAATCGCAAAAAGTTCAGCGCCTCACCACTGCGCGACGCGCTGATGTAGCCCACGATCGGCACTCGTGCCTGCTTAAGCAGATCCCACGCGGTGAGAATGGGCTCCAGGATGCAGTCCCTCGCAGCGGCGGGTAGCTGGTCGAGAAACCAGTAGATCAAGGAGCCGTCGGTCATGGCGAGGGAAGGGATTTTGGATTTTGGAGGGGAATGGGGAATGGGGAATGGGTAATGGGTAAATTCTGGTGTTCCCTTGTCAATGCTGACCTGGGCAGGCACAACGCTAGCCCCTACTTCTCCGCGTCCCCGCGTCCCCGCGTCCCCGCGTCCTTCCCCATCTCCCCCATCCTCCCCATCTCCTCCTGCCTGTCTCCTATCTCCTAACTCCTGCGCCATCTCCGCCAGCACCACCGCCTCCGCCACCGTCCGTCGATATCCCATCCACTCTTCGGTGCGAATGCCCCATTGTCTTGAGGCGTAGAGATCCTCGGGGCGATAGATCACCTCGGGCAGGCTATCGAGCAGTGGGTAGCGGCTTTGGCCGTAGTGCAAGATAACGCGACCCACGTTGAGTAGGTAGCAGTAGGCGATTTCGTGGTGACTGGGGTTGATTTGTGAGCCGTCGGTGGCCAGAACAGTGTGGGCCTCTGGCGCTGGAGTAAGGGCGATGCGGGTATCCAGCGGCTCGATGGGCTCAGCGGCGGTGAAGCCCAGCTGGGGGCGATAGTCGTAAAGCTGCTCAACTAGCTCAGCCTGACGAGGTGTGGCTTGTTGTAATAAGGTTTTGGCAATTTTGATGCGCCGCTGGGCCGCTTCGGCTTCTTTGGCAAGGTGATCACTGATGCCCTGCATTTGAATAGATAATTTGGTGAGATCTAGCATGTGTATTTCCTCCGGCAGGCGAGACGCCTTCCCTACCCAGCATTGCTTAGAACCCGTCTGGCTCCTGAAATAGGCAGGCACACGGCCAACCCCTACCTACCTACCACTCATTACCCATTACTCATTACCCATTACCCAAAACTCGAACCCCTGTACTACTCGATCTAACGATAGCAGATGAATTCGATTATCTTCGCGGGCAGTCTGGCGGTCGGGCTCAAGGTTGTAGCCCCAGTCAGCGAGGAAAAGTTCGACCTCGGTCAAGTCAGGCTGTTGCTTGACGGCTTGGAGGGCTTTGATGCGATCTTCGATGAACCAAAGGGACGGCGGCTTGGAATTGTCTGTATGGTTCTCTTTGAGCTGTCTTAGGGTCTCATACTTGGGCCGTTTGACATCTTTGCCAAAAATCTGTTCGGTATCGATGTCTACACCGTTTTGGTGCAGTAGTTTCTGAATGAAACGGCTTTCTTTAGTGCTGACTACATAGGTAGGAATAGTTGAGATTGCAACCTCTAATACCCCCAGCAGGCCCGAATAGAACTGGTGCTGCCCCAGCCAGCTGTCTAAATCAGATTGAATCCAGCGATCGCGCACCCCGTCCACTACATTGGCGACATCTTTGGGTGATAGGTTTGCTATGGTTAACCAAGGCTCGGCCATTTTAGGCCACTGATCAATAATGTCAGCATCCGAGTATCCCTCCAAGATCGCCTTGAGTACCATGGGCATTTCCCAACCCGTTTCAATCACGGGCCGGAGCTTGTAAAACCTCGCTGCCAGGCCCTCGGGCGGTTTTGGATTAGCCGGTGCAAAAAGCTGGCAGTAGGCCCGCCACGCGGTTTGAAAATATTCGATCAGGCCGTCACAGATGACGCCGTCAAAGTCAAAGGCAATAACATCGGGGGCTTTCATAAAGCTTGGTGGGTAGCCAAAACGAACCCTGCGCGATCGCATCGACCTCGCAGGGCAATGGGGTAGA
>JBCDDJ010000582.1:0-3866 GCA_039180385.1 Cyanobacteria bacterium P01_G01_bin.38
TAACCGCGATCGCCTACAGGCTGCTTTACAGCGGGCTGAGGAGCAAGTCAAGATCGCCCAAACCCAGCTGGCTCAGGTAGAGGCGGGGGCTAAGTCCGGAGAAATTCAGGCGCAGATTGCTGAAGTGGCTCGGCTAGAGGCCGATCGGGTGGGCAACTTGAATACCCAGTTGGCCACCGTTGCCCGTCTGGAGGCCGAGGTACAAAATGCCCAGACTGAGTATCAGCGGTACGAGTCGCTGTATCAGCAGGGAGCGGTATCTGCCTCAGAGCGCGATGCCAGACGGCTGACCTATGACACTGCGCAGCGGCAGGTTCAAGAGGCTCAAGCGGCCCTGGCGCGCATTCAAACCACTAGCCGAGAGCAGATTTCTCAAGCGCGGGCCACCCTTGACCAGGTTGAGGAGGTGCGCCCGGTAGATGTTGCTGTAGCTGAGGCAGAGGTGCAGTCGGCGATCGCAGCCGTCGCCGAGGCCAAAGCCGATTTAGACCAGGCCTATGTAAAATCACCGCGCGCTGGCCAAATCATCGAGATTCATACCCAGCCCGGTGAAACCATTGACAGTGATGGCGTAGCCACCCTAGGTCAGACCCAGCAGATGATGGCGATTGCCGAAGTTTACCAAAACGACATTGCCGAGGTGCAGGTGGGTCAAGCCGCCACGATTACCTCCCCCGCCATTCCTGACGAGCTCCAGGGCAGCGTTGAGCGCATCGGCCTGCAGGTCGGTCAGCAGCAGGTGGTTGACGATGACCCCGCCGCCAACATTGACGCCAGGGTAGTAGAGGTTCACGTTCGCCTCGACCCCGCCGCTAGTGAAAAGGTGATCGGTCTGACTAACTTACAAGTGACGGTTGAAATCGAGCTACCCACTCAAAGCCAAAAATGAGTTTTGAGTGAGTGGTGGGTGGTAATGGGTGATTGGTAATTGGAGCGACTACCATGTTGGGTTTCGTAAAAACATTAAAAATGCTGCAAGACCGCACGCCGTTGGGGTTGTTGCAGCTAAAGCATGATCGCACGCGATTGTTAACTGCGATCGCAGGCATCACCTTTGCCGATATTTTGATTTTTATGCAGCTGGGGTTTTCAGATGCGCTCTATCGGAGCAATACCCAATATCCCCGCACCCTGCAAGCAGATATTGTCCTGATCAGCACCCAGGCCAAGAACTTTGGCAAATTACGCACGCTGCCCAGGCGGCGACTTTATCAAGCTCAAGATGTCCCGGGTATAGCCTCGGTCGATGCCCTGTATGTGGGTTCAATCGAATGGCGCAATCCCCAAACCCGTAAAAAAACCTCCATGTTGCTAGTGGGTCAAAACCCCGATCGACCCGCCTTTGATCTGCCTGCGGTCAACGAGCAGCTAGAGGCGATTCGGCTGCCCGATACCGTTGTTTTTGATAAAGCCTCGCGGGGTGACTATCAAGAGATGATTGCCCAGGTTGAACAAGGCTCATCCGCAACAACAGAAATCGGATTGCGAACCGTGAATGTCGCTGGGCTATTCGAAGTGGGGGCTTCTTTTTCGGATGATGGCGCACTGATTACGAGCGATCAAAACTTTTTACGATTTTTCCCAAGGCGCGATGCCGGAGCCGTCAGCCTGGGGCTGATTCGCTTGCAGCCAGGTTATGACGTAGAGCAAGTCAAAACCGCTGTAGCAGAGCGGCTACCTGAAGATGTTTACGTCTTTACCAGTCAAGACTATGTCGATTTTGAACTCGACGAAATCAAGTCCGAATCCCCCATTGGCTTTGTCTTCGGCCTGGGCACCACCATGGGATTTATCGTCGGTGTGGTGATTGTCTATCAGGTGTTGTCAACCGATGTTAATTCTCACCTGGCGGAGTACGCCACCTTTAGAGCCATGGGCTATCGCAACAGTTATCTGTTGGGTGTCATTTTTGAAGAGGCCCTGATCTTATCGGCACTTGGCTTTGTGCCCGGTTTTTTCATTGCCCTGGGGGCCTATCAACTCACAGCTGCGGCCACAGCCCTGCCCCTGGCTATGCCCGCCAGTCGAGCCGTGTTTGTTTTCTTGCTTACCTTAATCATGTGCGGTGCCTCCGGTGCAGTCGCCACCCGTCGATTACAAGCAGCCGATCCAGCCGATATTTTCTAGAACCCACTACCCATGTCCCAACCCGCCATCTCCGTCCACCAACTCAACCATTACTTCGGCACAGGCCAACTGCGCAAACAGGCGCTGTTCGACATCAACTTAGAGATTGCTGCCGGTGAAATTGTGATCATGACCGGACCTTCGGGCTCGGGTAAAACTACCTTGCTGACGCTGATCGGTGGCTTACGCTCGGCGCAGTCTGGCAGTTTGGAGGTTGTTGGTCACCAGCTGTGTAACGCCAGTGAGAATGATTTGGTCAAGGCCAGACGGCACAACGGCTATATTTTTCAGGCGCACAATTTGCACGGCAGCTTAACCGCCCTGGGGAATGTGCAAATGGGTTTAGAAGTTCACGGGCTGTTCTCAAAGCAGGATCGCCATCAGAAGGCTATCGAAATGCTTGAGAAAGTGGGGCTGGGCGATCGGGTCAGTTATTATCCGGCGGATCTCTCCGGCGGACAAAAACAGCGGGTTGCGATCGCACGCGCCCTGGTCAGCCGCCCCAAAATTGTGCTGGCCGATGAGCCCACCGCTGCTCTCGACAAAAAATCGGGGCGCGATGTGGTGGATATCATGCACGACCTGGCAAAGCAGCAGGGCTGCACGATCTTACTGGTGACCCACGACAATCGAATTTTAGACATTGCCGATCGGATTGTTTACATGGAAGACGGTCGCCTGGCTAAGCAGCCAGCAGCAGCGATGTCGTCTTAGTAGCAGTAAAGAGAGGCCCCACGAGGAATGCGCTCTCTCGGATCATCACAAGATTTGATTTCAAGAAATTTCCAGGTCCTTCCTATGGTGATTCAATTCTCGGCAAATCGTAAATTTTGGTCTTGGATCAGTTCACTAGGGCTGGGCCTCCTGCTCTCACTTTGGCTGGCCCTCCCTAGCGTCAGTGCCGAGCGCATCTACGCCAACTTTGGCCCGCTGGAGCGATTTGTCTCTGTCGAATCGTTGGTGAACTATGCTCAAACTGGTGACCTCGGGGAAGAACTCGAAGAGATCCAGCGCTTCCTCAATCCTGAACAACTTGAACAACTCCGCAACGGGCTGACGCTCAGCGCTGATGTAGATGTGGTCACTGTGTCTCAGTTTCTTTACACAGCCCAGGGTGAGGCAATCTTAGATTGGCTCGGGGGACTGATCCAAACGGTGGGGCGACAAAATGGGGCGTTGGCGATCCGGGGGGCGATGATCCAGGCGACAGCTGACCGAGAGGGTGGGCTCAATGTACTCAATTTTCTGAAGCATTTCCCTACCACCGGGGTGCGGGTCGATTTACAAGCGCTGGTCGGGATTACGCGGGTTGCGATCGCAGAAATCAACCAAACCAACCAAATCACCGCCCAACTCTTTGAGCAAACTGCCAAAGCGACCGCCTCCCCCATGGGCGATTTCACCCTGGGGGAGGCCGGCACTGACCGTTGGGAAATCCGTTCCTTTGAGCAAACCACCTTACCCGCCGATCTCTATCTACCCGACGTCGAAAACGCGCCTATGGTGGTGCTCTCCCACGGGCTGGGCGGCAATCGAGAGACCCTGGCTTATCTGGCAGAGCACCTCGCCTCCCACGGTTTTGCGGCGGCAGTGGTGGAGCATCCAGGCAGCAGTGATGCTCAGCTCGAGGCCTTGCTGAGCGGTAAAGCCAGCGAGGCGGTTGAGCCCGAAGAGATGACCCGTCGCCCCACTGATATTCAAGCTTTCTTAGATGAATTAGAGGCCATTGCCCAAAGCGA
>JBCDDJ010000583.1:0-3864 GCA_039180385.1 Cyanobacteria bacterium P01_G01_bin.38
CATCTCCCCTACCATTACCAGACAACGACCCGCCCAAGATAGTAACGTGATCACCCCGATGCTCAGAAATTGGGCAATCATCCTAGCCCTGGGCTTGTGCAACTGCTAGAGCAAATTGGGAACATTGGAGAGGTCTCCGCCATATTCTGGCTACTTTATCCAGTCGTTTTTGCTAGCGATGACTCTTCAGCTTTCTCGCCTCACCCGGCTTGCGCCTGCCGTTAAATCAGCTTCGCGCCTAAGCGCGAAGGCGCGCTCCCACAGTCTGTTACTGCGCCTGCTCATTGGGGGCGTCACCCTGGTCGCCAGTGCCGCGGCTTACTTTAGCTACCAGGGGGCGCGTGAGCTGATGTTGGACAACCTTAAAAATCAGGCTTTGCTGGAAGTGCAGCAGGGCGCAAACGAAATTGACATCTGGTTGGGCCAGCACAAGGTGTCCCTAGCCGCCAGTGCCAACAGTCCGACGTTTCGCACCATGGACTGGTCGCAGATTGAACCCTATTTGAAGTCAGAAGAACGGCGGCTGTCCGAGTTTTTGTATTTGGGCATGATTGACCGGCAAGGTTTTTTGTACACCACCGTCGTCGATCAGCCCAATGGCAAAATCAATTTGCAAGATCGTCAACACGTTCAAGGCGCATTAGCCGGAGAAAATAGCCTCTCGAATCCGCTGATTGCTCGGATTCCCGAAGGGGCCAGGGTGATTGCTTACGCCATTCCGGTTTGGTCAGGTCAGCCTGAACTCAATAACCCACTCGGCAGCGTCATCGGTATGATGAACGGCGTGATTATGATTGATCGGGTCGTCGAAGTGGTCAATGGATTGCAGTACGGCGATGGCAGTTACGCCTTTGCCCTCAACTCCCAGGGCGAAGCCATCGTTCACCCCGATCCCGAGTTAATGTCTACCCTGGAGAAACCCGCGGATAGTTTGATCAACTCGCCCGATCCAGGGCTGGCAACCATCTCACAGAAAATGGTAGCTGGGTCAACGGGGCTTGAGCTGGTGACCATCGACGGGGTGCCCAAGTATGTCGCGTTTCTACCCCTGCAAGAAGCAGATTGGTCAGTGGCCCTGGCCATTCCTCGGGAGAATATTGAATCTCAGCTGCGCCAGCTCGATTTGGTGGCGCTGACGGTGGCCGGTCTGGCGGGAAGCATGATTGTGATTCTCTGGTGGGTGCAATCGACTGAGCAAACTTATCTAAAACGATCGAAGCAGGCCGCAGATGCGGCTAAAGAGGCTGCCGATAGCGCTAACCAGGCCAAGAGTGAATTTCTGGCCAATATGAGTCACGAACTCCGCACGCCGCTCAACGGCATCCTGGGCTATGCGCAAATTCTCCAGCGCTCTAATACGCTGGCCCACCACGAACGCCGAGGTGTCGGCATTATTGAGCAGTGCGGCGCTCACCTGTTGACGTTGATCAACGACGTGTTGGATCTGTCTAAAATCGAAGCCCGCAAGCTAGAGCTGGCGGTGGACGAGTTCCATTTTCCGTCGTTCCTGCAAAGTGTTGCTGAGATGTGCCGGGTCCGCGCCGATCAAAAAGGCATCGGCTTTACTTACCAGATCGATACGGATGTGCCAACCGGTATTCAGGCAGATGAAAAACGTCTGCGTCAGGTGCTGATTAACTTACTAAGCAATGCCATCAAGTTTACTGAGACCGGCAGCGTGACTTTTTGGGTCAAGGCTCAGAAGCTGGAAACGGCTGGTATGTGTCGCTTGCGGTTTCAGATTAAAGACACCGGAGTGGGCATGACCCCCGAGCAGGTCAAGAAAATTTTTCGCCCGTTTGAGCAAGTCGGAGATTCAAAAAAACGCGCCGAAGGGACTGGGCTGGGCCTGGCGATTAGCCAAAAAATTGTGTCGCTCATGGGGAGCCATTTAGAAGTGCAGAGCGAAGTTGGCCAGGGCAGTACCTTTTGGTTTGATGTAGACCTGCGTGAAACCCAAGACTGGGCAATTGCGAGGACGCCTAATCAAGGCACTATCGTTGGCTATGAGGGACAACGGCGGCGCATCCTGGTTGTGGACGACCGCTGGGAAAATCGGTCTGTGGTGACCAGCCTGTTAGAGCCCCTCGGGTTTGAGGTGATAGCGGCTAACGATGGTCAGGCCGGATGGGAGGCTGCGATCGCACACATCCCCGACGTTATTATCACCGACTTGATGATGCCCGTGATGGATGGCTATCAGCTGCTGCAACGCCTGCGTGAATCAGAGACAACCCGCGACATCGTGGCGATTGCCTCATCGGCCAGTGTGTTTGAGAGCAACCAGCATGAAGCCATCGATGCCGGAGCCAATGTGTTTTTGCCTAAACCCATCCAGGCACCGCTGTTGTTCAAAACTTTGCAAGCACAGCTGAGTTTGGACTGGGTGTATAAACAGGAGACATCAGAGCAGCCCGAGTCGGATGCTGTCCCCTTAGATGCCCTGGTTGCCCCTGCGGGCGATGGGCTACAGCAGCTCTACACGCTGGTTCAGGACGGCGATACCCAGGGCATTGTCGAAATCGCAGCCCAGCTGTCCGCTTCAGACCCAGCGCTGACCCCCTTCGTTCAACAGATTACAGAGTTGGCGAACCGTTTCCAACTCAAACAGTTGCAAACTCTGATTGAACGTTATCTCGACTAAGCCTAAAGGAAATTTATGATGTCAACGACTCCAAACAGTGGATTCGTCTTGATCGTGGACGATAATCCGACCAATCTAGCTGTGCTCTCAGAGACACTGTCAAATCATGGGTTTCGCTTTCGGGTCGCCGTTGATGGAGAAAGCGCTCTGGCTCTGGCCCAACGGAATCGCCCCGAACTGATCTTGTTAGATGTACAGATGCCGGGCATTGACGGGTTTGAAACCTGTCGCCGACTTAAAGATAACCCAGCGACGCAAAAAATCCCGGTGCTCTTCACCACTGCACTCACGGACCCCGAGAGCAAAACCAAAGGATTTTCTCTGGGCGCAGTCGACTACATTCCTAAACCCTTTAGTCAGACAGAAGTGATTGCCAGGGTACGGTCACATTTGCAGCTTAAGCAGATGACTGAAACCCTGGAACAGCAGGTACGAGATCGCACCGCCGCACTGCAACAGACGCAGATACAACTGGTGCAGCAAGAGAAACTTGCCACCCTGGGAGAGTTGATCGCGGGCATTGCCCATGAGATTAATAATCCGATTAACTTTGTGGCCAGTAATCTCAATCCACTGCGCGACTATATTGCAGGGATAACTGAGATTTTGCGGCTCTATCAGAATGAGTGTCCTGCGCCCTCATCGGCCATTACCGATGCCATTGAGGCGTTAGATTTAGACTTTGTTCTAGAAGACATCGAGAAGATTTTAGGCTCTTTTGAACTCGGTACAAGCCGCATTAAAGCTATTTCGACATCACTGCGAACATTTTCCCGCTCTGATCAAGAAACCAAAGCTCTAACAGATTTACATCAGGGGTTGGATAGCACCCTGATGATTTTGCAACATCGACTCAAAGGTAAGGGCGATCGTCCTGGCATTGAGGTGATCAAGTCCTATGGCACGCTACCAGAGGTTAGCTGCTACCCAGGGCAATTGAATCAGGTCTTTATGAATTTGTTAGCCAATGCGATAGACGCGCTGGAAGAGTCGCTGGCTAACGCGATGCCCCCCGACAAACCCACGCCCAACAAACCCACCATTTTCATCCGCACCAAAGCCACAACAGAATCTGTTGCGATCGGGATCGCAGACAACGGTGGAGGGGTGCCTGAGTCGATTCAATCGCGATTGTTTGAGCCGCTGTTTACAACAAAAGCAGTTGGCAAAGGGACCGGGCTGGGGCTATCAATCACTCGCCAGATTGTTGTAGATAACCA
>JBCDDJ010000584.1:0-3863 GCA_039180385.1 Cyanobacteria bacterium P01_G01_bin.38
GCCATTGACCATCAGGTTTCGGGCCTGGCGCATGGCAGGCCAGTCAGGACGGCGACCCCGGCGCACGGGCACTCCGCCCAGGTGAGACAGCCCCCAACTCAGCCATCGCCCTGCCCACAGCGACATGCCTCGCTCATAGAGAAAATGGGTATGCAAGGGACGAGGAAGCTGCAATCCTTTTTGTTGAGCAGCACGGGTCACATCCCTGGACAATATGTATAAGCCGCATAGCGGATCTTCAATCTCGACATGACGAAAGGCCATGAGGAATCGAAGTTTGCCTTGCTGAAATTTTTGAAAAAGCTCGACCAATCGCTCAACCTGATGGGTCTCAATCTGGGTCACCCCCGCCGGTAGCCACGACCGGGTCCGAAAGCGTAATAGCAGGGGTAATAATCCATGGATAACCCTGACCAGGAGAGGGCTGTAAGCCGGTGGGACGAAGTTTAATTTTGGTTGAACTTGATGTACAAACCGCGACAAAAGAAGTCTTCCAAACCAGAAAAGGACTCTTTGAGTATCCCAAATAACAAGGTCAATGGAGATAATGTTTGGGTATGTTAACGGGTTTTTATGGTCGCGCTCAGGTGCTGGGCGATCTTCGTATTGATAGCACCTAGATCAAAGCGCTGAGCGGCTTTGGTTTGAGCTTGCTGGGCCATGGCTTTTGACTGCTCTGGTTGGCTCTGGCAGGTTTTAATCACATCGGCCAGCGCCCGAACATCGCCCGGCGGTGTCAACCAGCCCGCCTGCCCATTGCCTGTTTGCCGACAATCAACTAGCTCAACCGCACCGCCCGCGGCAGCGGCAACCACTGGGGTGCCACACAGCATGGCTTCAACAATGACTCGGCCAAAGGGTTCGGGGGCCGTGGAGGTGTGGGCCACTAAGTCACAGGCAGCCATGAGGGGGGGAATATCGGCGCGAAAACCGAGAAATTTGACGCGGTGTTCTAACTTGAGAGCGTTAACCTGTTGGTGTAACTGTTGAACGTAGTCTTGTTCTCCGAACAGGGCATCACCGACGAGTAAAGCTGTGACATTATCCGGACAATGTTGGAGGGCCTGTATCAGCACATGCTGCCCTTTCCAGGGGGAAAGCCGACTGAAGTGCCCAATCAGAAAGGGCGTTGGGTTATCTGCTGGATGAGTGGCTGGGAGCAACAGTTCATTTCGGAGAGCTGAGCGCGCCTGATCATCAAGACAGTTAGCATAGTTTTTGGGGCAAAAGCCGTTGTAGACGACCTGCACGAGATCGGCCCGTCCGCCTGCTTGCACAAAGGCATCCCGGCTGGCTTGGGAGTTGGCAATCACCAGGACGGCTTGGTTTGCCAATGTGATAATAATGCGGCGATTAGTCGCGCTGAAGTGCTCTGGCGAGACAATATCATGGAGATGATAAACCAGAGGACGGCGGCTAAAGAGACTGGCAATTGCGCCGACGACCAGCGCTTTTTGGGTATTGGCATAGATCAGATCGTAGGGTTTGCTGAGCTGGGTGACGTTGGCAATCAGAGGGATGAGTCGATTGAGACTTTTGAGGCCCGCCAGCAGGCTACTGGCTTTTTGGACCCGCAGGGTTTGGTCAGTGAGGATTTTGACGGGGATGTTGCGATCGCGAAGATACTCTGGAAAGACCCCCTCTGCAAAAACGCCCACCAGGCTGCTTGACGGGGCCAGTTGATTAAACGACTGGGCAATATCCGCCAAACAAAGCTCAGCCCCGCCTAGCTTGCCGCTCTGGTCTAAAAACAGGATTTTCATATTTTCTTGTCGATCAGACGATTTCTAAACAGCGAAACGAGCCGCTTCTCAACATAAAAATGGGCAATGCACCCCATCCAAACCGTCGCGATGCACGCCAACACCATGGCGACGGTGTAGAAGCCAAACCCACCCATCCCTGTGACTTGGATAACTTTGGTGAAGCCTGACAAAATCGGATAGTGGGTCAGGTAAATCGAAAAAGAGGCCGCCCCCAGCACAGCAAAAGTCTGATGTATGTGAATCTCATGCCGCTTCTCCAGAAAAGCGGCCCCTGTCACCATCAGCACTGACGATAGACCATAGGCAATGAACTCATAGTAGTGAGAAGCAGCAGAGTTTCCAGGCTCTAACTGAAGCACATACACATCCACAAGCCCTGCAACCAAAAAGGCGAGACAGCCGATCCACAAAAGGCATCGACTGACAGATTTTCTCGGCTGAACCTTTGTAAAGAAAACACCGATCAAGCACCCTGCCGCAAACTCAAGATTGTAATAGGAGAAGATAAAATCAATTAGAAAGTGAGTCTGATCTCTGAGCTGAAAGCCTGTGATAGCCTCCGCCAGCATAACAATTGCTGAAAGTGATAGGCCCACAAAGACAACTTTAGAGAAGATTTTGGGTGCCCAGATGACAGCAGCAAAAGCCAGATAGAAAAACATTAAATGGCTGAGAAACCAGGCAACAGACACTATCGGCGCATGGGACTGGGGAATGAGCAGCAAAGATTTGAAGATCGAGCCTATCTCTCGCTCATGACCTTTGCCAAAGGACGGCACCCGAAAATAGATCGGAATGAGGCCAATCGTTACGAACCAATAAAACGGATAAAGCCGCACGCAGCGCTTGAGCAAAAAGTCTTTGGCTTTGCCTGGATGTCCGATATATTTGAAGCTTGACAGCGCGAGGAAAAATCCACTCAAGACAAAAAAGAAATCGACGCCAGCGTCTCCAAATTTGAAGAAAGATCCTAAAAAGGGTTGATCAAACTTGAGGGCGAATAGCTCGGTCGCATGAAAGGTGACGATGAGTAATGCGGCCACCCCCCTCAAGCTCTCCAGCAGCGTTAGCTTTTGAGCAGGTTGCCTGGCCATTTCATTGGTCGCTTTACGGATGGAATATGTCACAAATAGACCTCCCAGCTCCGACACTGAACGTGTAGATAAATCTTGGTTAGGAAGCATAAATCCTGACTTACCCCCCTTAATCCCCCCTTGGCAAGGGGGGAGAGCCGGGTCCTCCCCCTTGCCTTACGCCTTGGGCGCATGCCCGTAGGGCTATAGAGGGAGTTAGAGGGGGGCAGACTCGCTTGGCGACTCACCGATGACTTGTGTGTACAGGGTAGCCCAATACTGGGAGAGGTCGGACTCAAAGCCCCCAGAATTGGGGGTTTGGGGGCCTTAGAAATATTTATCTTATTGCCAGTATTTCTAAACATTAAATTCGTTAGCAGTAGCTTGGTAAGGAGGGAAACATAGGTCCTCTTAACTTGGCTTAAGCTCACCATATACACCCAACGTTTCACTCGCGACCCGAGTCGCACTCAGCCAGTCCAAATTCTTCTGGGCCTGGGCTTTCCAATAAGCCAGCTTGTTCGGATTCTTAAGCAACTCTGCAATGGCGGTCGCTAGCGCCTGACTATCCCCTGGGGGTACCAACAGTCCGGCTTTGCCCTGCTCTAACACCTCAGGGATGCCATCGACACGACTCGCGACAATGGCACAGCCGACTTCCCGAGCTTCTGAGATCGCCAACCCAAAAGGCTCTCGATGGGAGGCCAGCACAAACACATCTGTCGATAGCAAATACGCCCGAGGGTTTGGCTGAAACCCTTCAAAGTGGATGCGATCAGCGACACGAGTTTGATTGGCCTGGGCCTGAAACTGAGCTTTTTCTGGGCCATGGCCGACCAGATAAAGATGGGCCTCTGGAAACGCCAGGGCAATCTGCTCAAATGCGGCAATCAGATCGGCGATGCCCTTGCGCGAGTTCATGCCGGCTACGGTGGTGATGGCAGGCCGCTGCAAGTCAGCGGGTGAGCAGTCAGTCAATGCACCGACTCGAGGGCTCTCCAGGGTGCCGTTTGTAACCACTCGC
>JBCDDJ010000585.1:0-3856 GCA_039180385.1 Cyanobacteria bacterium P01_G01_bin.38
CCCTTGCCCAACGCCCCAGATGATCGATAATAAAGGCTGTTCATTCCCTGGAGTATTCGTGAATGCTGGCGAATTTGCTGGCAATTGTAGTGGGTCTTGGCAGCTTTACCTTTTACATGGCGGCCTTTTTTCTGCCGGAGGTGCATCGTAAATCTGATTTTTTATGGAGCGGTATCGGCCTGTTTTACGCCCTGGTGCTGTGGTTTTGTGCGGGTCAGATGACCGGGGCTGTCTTATTGGGGCAGTCGGCGGTGGTGTCATTGGTGCTTTGGCTCGGCTGGCAAACCCTGTTGCTGCGTCGAGCCACTACCCCCCCGGCTCAGCAAACCCCCGTGCGGATTGCGCGCGGGGGGGGCGGGCGACCCAGACTGGAGAACAGCCCTCGGGGGCGGATTGATCTGGAGTATGAATTTGTCGAAGATGCGTCGGGGGGCAACCGGCCAGTGGCTCAGCGGGAGGAGGCCTTCTCTGAGCCCCCAGAAGGGCTGCCAGAAATACCGCCAGTAGATGTCGTGCCCGCGGCGATAGCCGGTGATGTAGAAGCGGCCAGTAATGGGATAGGAAGCGGTGGGACAGGAAAAGATGCGATCGCACCCTCCACGGACAGTGATTCCCCCAGCGCTTCCCTCGATGAACGTCAGCCTGCAACGTTCTTCAACCCATTCAAGAAAGTATTAATTTTGGCGGGCTGGCTCAAGGAAGTTGTCACCGATTTTCGTAAGCCTAAGCCCGCTAAACCGATGATCGAGCTCCCCCCCCGACCTCGCTCAATTCCAAAAGCAGACAGCGCCGATGTCAACATAGATAAACCAGACAAACCGGAGTCTTCAGACACGTCGACCCCTGATGAAATTCAAGCTCCTACTGAAATTCAAGTTCCCACTGAAATTCAAACCCCTGAAGAATTCCAGGCCTCTGCTGAAGCCCACTCTGCTGCAACTCAAGCAGAAGCGTCCCCCCCAGCAGAAATCGCCACAAAGGTAGAACCGCCCCCTCCTAACCTCGTTGAGGACGTCGTTGAGGACGAAGATGCCAACTGGCCCGATGATTTATGAATATAACTTTGGCCACTTTGCTCAGGATACCGAGTAGGGTGATCCCTGAGCTTCAGAGCGCTATGTGGCTCGTAGTTGAGCCCTACCCGGACTGGCGACTACTAATCGCCTTTTAAGGCCGCCACCAGCCGATCAAGTTGCGCCTGGTCGTGCGTTGCCATCACCGTTAACCGCAAACGACTGGTCGGCACCGTCGGCGGTCGCACCGCCGAGGCAAAGATGTCCTGCTCTCGCAGCCGCTGCCCCAGCTGGAGGACTGTCGCTGCATTTTGGACCTGCAAACACACAATCGGTGAATCCGACGGTAACCGCTTCAAATTAAAAGGATGTCCATCGTTATCTAAACAGGCATCCGCTAGCCAAGCATCCAACCGCTGTCGCAGATACTCTGCGTTCGTTTGCAAACGCTGCCGTCGCTCCGGTTCGGCCTGCACAATCTCGATTGCCGCCTTTGCCGCCGCCGCATCCCCAGGGGAGAGCCCAGTCGTATAGATCCAACTTGGGGCGCGGTTGCGCAAAAAGTCAATCAGCGCAGCGGAGCCCGCCACATAACCCCCCAGGCTACCCAGGGCTTTGCTCAACGTGCCCATGTGGATCAGCGGCCGTCCGGTGCAGCCCAGGTGCTCAACTCCACCGGCCCCGGTTGCCCCCAGCACACCTGTGCCGTGGGCCTCGTCTACCATCACCATCGCCTCAAATTCGTCAGCCAGATCTAAAATCTGGGGCAGGGGAGCCAGATCGCCATCCATGCTAAACACGCTGTCGGTGACAATCAAACAGCGTCGATATGCCCCCCGGCGAGTTTGCAACTGGGTCTTCAAATCGACCATATTGCCGTGGGCGTAGTTTACAACGGTCGCCCCACTCACAGCGGCCCCTTGCTTTAGGCTGGCATGGTTATACTGGTCAGCCAAAATGCCATCCTGTGGTCCCAGCAACGCCGAGATCGTACCGATATTGGCCAGGTAGCCCGAGCTAAATACCACCGCGTCGTCAGTGCCCTTGAGCTGAGCAATGGCCTGCTCTAACTCACGATGGATTTGCCGATGCCCACTCAGCAGTCGCGACCCCGTGCTGCCGGTGCCGTCGGTTTGAATAGCTGCGATCGCAGCCTCAGCAAGCCGCGGATCCCCCGCCAACCCCAAATAATCATTACTGGCAAAATTCAGCAGGATTCGTCCCTCCAGACGAACGGTCGAACCTGCCCGCCCCTCAACCGTACTCACCTGGCGATACCAATGCGCCCGGTGTAGGGTCTCCAGGGACTGATCCAACCATCCATAGGCAGCATTTCCTTTTCCCTGGGTACGAGTTGTCGGAATGAATGATCCCATGGACTATCAATTTTTATGCTACGAACAGTCCGATCGCTCAGGTGCGTCCTTGACATGGCGATCGAGCCAATCAACCATTTCCCAAAGCACATGACCCACGGCTTCCCGAGAGCGGTACCCATGCCCCTCATTTGGCAATGACACATAGCGAACGGTGCCCCCCAAACCGCGCATTGCCTCAAACAGCCGCTCGGTTTGCACGGGGTAGGTCCCCGAATTGTCATCATCAGCCCCATGGATCAGCAGCAGCGGCTCCTTAATCTGATCGGCCACCACAAACGGCGACATGGCAATGTAGGTCTCGGGCGCTTCCCAAAAGGTGCGTTGTTCGCCCTGAAAGCCAAAGGGAGTCAGACTACGGTTATAGGCCCCACTGCGGGCGATGCCAGCGCGAAATAGATCGCTGTGGGCCAGCAAATTTGCGGTGGTAAAGGCCCCGTAGGAGTGGCCACCGATGGCAATGCGATCGCAATCCGCCACCCCCCGCTCTATCAAATAGTTCACCGCAGCATCTGCGCTAGACACGAGCTGTTCAATATAAGTATCGTTGGGCTCAGCCTCCCCTTCTCCAATGATCGGCATCGTCGGCCCCGAGAGAACCGCGTAGCCCTGGGTGAGCAAAAACAACACTGAGGAGCCGCTGGGGCGGGTAAAGGTGTGCTCGGATCGAGTCACCTGGCTAGCCACTTCGGCATCGCGAAACTCTTGGGGATAGGCCCAAAGTAACGTCGGCAGTGGCCCATCTTGGGCGGCATTATAGCCGGGGGGCAGATACAGAGTTGCACTAAGCATCACCCCATCAGCGCGGGGGTAGCGCACCACCTCTTTGTGGACATCTGCGTACCAGGCAAGGGGGTCGCTAAATTCGGTCAGGGCGGTGCTGTCACGGTTACTGAGATCAATCTGGTGGTAGTTGGGGGGAGCGGTCGGAGACTGCTGACGAATAATCACCTGCGTCGCGGCTGGATCCAGCAGCCGCTGCACCCTGGCAAACTGATTGCCCTCGGCCTGCCAGAGCCGATCGGTCTCTCCTGTGGCTAAATTGAACCGATCAAGAAACGGATAAACACCCTCGGGGGAAGCTCCACCGCCGTTGCGATAAATACTGTCACCCTCAGGGCTCAGCAAGAGGGTTGACCAACCGTAGGGCCCAGGGGCCGTCACCGGGGCCCCCGGATTTGCATAGGCATCTTGAAAGTCCCGCTCTTCGACCAGCACAGGAGCCGTCTGAGGCTCGGCAGGATCAATTTGCCAGCTGCGTACTTGACGGGTGTCGTACCAGGCTTCATTCACCAGGGCCAGATTGTCATTACCCCAGGTCACCCCCCGAAATCGAAGGGTTGAACGCCATAGCTCCTGGGGCGCGTCCCCAAAGGGCGCTGGCAAGGTATACAGCGCATCGCGAAACTCAGCGGGCTGGCGAGAGTCGCCGCCATCTAGCGCTTCGGCCCAGTAGAGGGTGGCGGA
>JBCDDJ010000586.1:0-3831 GCA_039180385.1 Cyanobacteria bacterium P01_G01_bin.38
GACGTGGCCAGACCAAACAAGGTAGAGGCGACTGCCAAAATATCGATCACATTGCCAGCCCAGCCGTAGATGCGATCGCCCAAGATGGGATAAAACACCGAGCGAATGGTTAGCGGCAAGCCCCAGTTATAGGCAAAAAAGCCCAGAGAGAGCCCCACGATCGCATAAATACCCCAGGCATGGAGACCCCAGTGAAAAAAGGTAATTCCCAACGCCTGCTGGGCAGCATCCTGGGATAGGGGTTCGATCGTGCCGATAAAGGCAGGCGGGTCCTGGAAATGATAGATCGGCTCAGCCACGCTCCAGAACATCAGACCAATTCCCATGCCAGCGCTGATCAGCATAGCAATCCAGGCAAACGTGGGGAACTCGGGCTTAGCGTTTTGCCCCCCTAAGCGAATCTTTCCAAACTTACTAAAGGCTAGGAGGATGGCAAACCCAAGAAAAATGCTGACAGATAGGATCAGAAACCACCCCATCGCATCGGCGATGAACGTTTGAATGGTCCCAAATGCGTTTTCGGCAGGCTCTTGAAAGACCAGTGTCACGGCCACAAACAAAATAATCAGTCCGGCAGAGACTAAGAACACTTCTGGATGAAAGTCAAAACCGCGACCCTTAATGTTGCGATCGCCCGGTCGGCGACGACTTCGAAAATGCTGATCAGGTGGATGAAAGGCTTCTTGTCCCTGAGGACTTGGATCTTGAGTAGTCATGGCTGATGTTTAACCCCACGGACAACTTTAAAGCAAAAATAAGCTGAACAAAAATGAGCTTCTGTCTCCAGATATACGGTTGTTACTACAAGTCTTAAATCTCATCATCTCATGATATTGAGTTTATTATTCAAACGGACAATAAAGTTCTTACATATCCTCAGCATGTACAAATATGTATGCCCCTTAGAGAAGCCTGCGCTTTGCAAAATAAGGCTTTCGGCATTCACTCAGCTTGCTAAAGCAGCTTCAGTTTCGCACCGCACAAGTGCTCAAGAGGCCTTGGGAAAATATCGAAATCACTGGTCTGACAAAGCATTTTCTTCATTCGCCCAACGTTTTTTGGAAAAAATTAAAACTGTAAAACAGGAAACATTATTCAGCGAATACTAGCTCTTACTATCTAGTTTTATAACTTGTAATTACAAGTTGAAAAAATTTGCAATTGCAAGTAGTTAGGTTCACAACCCGTGAGGCGGTGTATGACCCAGAAAAATGCAGTGACCACTCGTTCTAATGTGTCCCTAGTCGACAGTCCAGCCAGTCTCGGGGCCTCAAGTCCCCCCCTGGAATCCCCCTCTGCCCAGCCAAATCTCCACCAGCAGCAGGGTTTGTCAGCCGACGCCTACACCAACTCTGATTATCTAAGTCGCGAACGCCAGACAGTCTTTAGCCAGCATTGGGTCTGCGTTGGGCTGGCATCAGAGGTGCCTAACCCCGGCGACATTCATCCAACCGAGGTGGCGGGGATACCGATTGTGCTGATGAGAGACGGTCATCGATCTGCCCAAGCGCATGGCGCGCCTACGTTACGGGCCTTTCACAATATTTGCAGGCATCGGGGGCTGCAGCTGGTTGAGCAGCCGTGCCGTCTGCAAAGCCATCTCCGCTGTCCCTATCATTCCTGGACATATAAGCTAGACGGCACCCTCAAAAGCACGCCCCACTTTGGCGGCTATTATAAAGACGCCTACGACGGTTTTGATAGAACCAACAAAGGGCTTATCCCCATTCGCTGCGAGCAATGGTTAGATCTTGTCTTTGTAAACCTGTCTGGGGATGCGCTCCCCTTAGCGGAGTATTTACAACCCGTGATTGAGCGATGGTCAAGCTACGACCTCAGTTTATTGCGCCGTGACCCCCGAGAGATCCGATTAAACTGCAATGCCAACTGGAAACTAGCCGTAGAAAATTTTTCCGAAAGCTACCACCTGAGCTGGGTGCATCCTGCCTTAAATCAATGCTCCCGCATGGAAGACCACTTTGCGTTTGAGGTGGGTGACACCCACGTAGGTCAAGGCAGTTTGCTCTACAAGAGCGGCGTTCTAGAGGGGCGATCGCTACCGATTTTCCCCAATTTGAAAGCCCTAAAAAAACAAACCGTTGCCGAATACATTACCGTTTTTCCCAACCTGATGCTGGGTGTTCACCCCGACTACTTTCTGGTCTTTACGGTAAATCCTCTCCGTCCAGATCAATCGGCAGAACGGATGGTGTTCTATTTCATCGGTGACGAAGCCATGACCCCAGAATACGAGGCGCTGCGGCACCTGCCTATAGATTTGTGGAAAGTCACCAATGACGAAGACATCGAGATGATTGAGCGCATGCAAACGGGCCGCAAGTCTCCCGGTTTCGACGGTGGCTGCTTTTCACCCGCCCTGGAGCAACCTGTTTATCGGTTTCAGCAGAAGATTGCCGAAGTGGTAGGGAGTGGTTAGTGGGTAGTGGGTAATAGGTAGTAAGTAGAGGATGGTGAGTAGTGGGTAAAGGGCAGTGAGTAGCCTGTCTGCTTTTCGCCCTTAAGTCTTCCCCCATCTCCGCGCCTCCGCGTCTTTAACTTCCCCATCTCCCCTATCTCCTACCTCCTCTCCTAACCTCTCCAAGATCAAGTCAATACCTGTCGTTCATTCCCTACCTAAGCGGAGAACCGATCCATGAAAACCGACGCGACTGTTGTTGTGATTGGTGCGGGCATTGTCGGCTGTAGCACCACCTATCATCTGGCTAAACTCGGCTGGAAAAATATTGTTGTGGTAGAGCAGGGGCCGCTGTTCGCCACGGGTGGCTCCACTTCCCATGCACCGGGTCTGGTGTTTCAGACTAACCCATCTAAGACCATGACCCAGCTAGCCAAGTACACCGTCGAACTATATAGCCAGCTCAGCACGGATGAGGGGCCTGCCTTTTACCCAGTGGGGGGCATCGAGGTCGCCTACACCGAAGCTCGGATGCAGGAGCTGAGGCGCAAGCTGGGCTGGGCAAAGTCCTGGGGGGTTGAGGATGCTTGCTTGCTCACCCCAGCAGAGGTGAAGGATAAGGTCCCCCTGATTGACGAGAGCAAGCTTATGGGGGCTTATTACGTGCCGACGGACGGCATTGCCAAGGCGCTGCGGGCGGCTGAGGCGATGGCAGCCAAAACGGCTGGAGCCGCCGAATTCTTCGGGCATACGACCGTGATGGATATCGAGGTGGTGGACGGTCAGGTGAAAGCAGTGCTCACTGATCAAGGTCGTATCGAAACCGAGCAGGTGCTACTGTGTGCGGGCATCTGGGGTCCCCGTGTGGGTCGTATGGTGGGGGAGATTATTCCGCTGACGCCGGTGCAGCATCAGTATGTTAAGACTGGCCCAATCGTAGCGCTGGCAGGGGCCGCTGACGAGGTGATGCAGCCCATCGTGCGCCATCAGGATCACGCCATGTATTTCCGACAGCATGGGGACTGCTGGGGCATCGGGTCGTATCAGCACGAGCCGCTCCTCGTAGACCCGGATAACATCTTGCCCTTTGCAGAGGCTCCGGTCATGCCTTCAGTGAAATCGTTTACTGAAGAACATTTCTCTGCCGCTTGGGAATCGACCAAAGAACTGTTCCCGGCACTGGCTAATGTGGAGCTGCCGTACAAGATCAATGGAATGTTCTCCTTTACGCCTGACAGCGGCTCGGTGATTGGGGAATCGCCTAAGGCGAAAGGCTTCTGGGTTGCAGAGGCGGTTTGGGTCACCCACGGGGGCGGGGTTGGCAAGGTTGTGGCAGATCTGATGACCACTGGGGTTTCTAATTTTGATCTGCATGAAATGGATATTCATCGTTTCCCAGACGTTTGCAAGAGTAC
>JBCDDJ010000587.1:0-3818 GCA_039180385.1 Cyanobacteria bacterium P01_G01_bin.38
ATTCAGCGTTTTGCTGAGTGGGGTGAAGGGCGCGCAGAGCTAGCGCCTGAAACGGCGCACAGAGTCGATAACTCTTGGCTATTACTGGAAAGGAAGATTGTGTCGAAGCAGAAGCCCTATTGAGTCAGGAAGAAGCGTGGGGGGTGGAACGGTTGCGATCGCTGGGTAACAATCTTGTCGAGGAGATATCGTCTCTCACTAACTTGTATACGTTAGAAAAACGCCTGTTGTTCAACGCACCCTAATCTACCTGCAATGCCGGAACTTCAGTTGGGGCGGTTGGTTCGACCGGAGAGCTGTGGCGAGCTGCGTTGACCCAAATGACGGATACCAACAAGCCCACGCAACAACCAGCTAGAAAAATCCAGCCGTGAGAAGGTTCTAAGACACAGAGCAAGCGGCGGTTGCTGCTATATATCTGCACGATCCAGCCTTCATCAATATCCAGGTTGGGTTGCGACTGTTTCGATTCAAACTTATTCATGATTTCCACTCTATGCCTATCGTGTGTATCGCTCACAGGACACTGTCTGTATCGCACGGAACACCTGCGCAAAATTCACCTGTGTGTTGGGTGTAGCCTATTCAGAAACAGGGTCACAGCTTTGAGTTACCTATGATCTAGACCATATCCAGAACATAGTCAAAAACCTATGCTTTTATAAAACACCATATAGTCTAGTTTATGTAATCATGTTGCATATGAGCGGTTTTTTTAACGAAAGATTGCCTCAAATTTGCAGACCTATTTCATAAGTAAGCCTTATGTATGACATTTTTCGAGCACGCGATCGCGTGCGGATTATAAAGGACCTAATCTACTACGAGATGCGCAACTACGAGCTTGGCTTTCTCTATAATCGCTTTGCCCATGGCGACGTCACCTAGCCCCTTTCAGGGAGAATCTTGGCGGGGCTTTTTCAAGGGTCGAACGGCGTTGCTGGCCACGATGCATCACAAAGAAGCGGTGATTGCGCCAGTGCTACAGACGACCCTGGAGATGTCTGTGCAAGTGTTGCCCCACCTTAATACGGATGAGTTTGGTACCTTTACACGAGATGTGCCGAGGGCGGGTGGCCAGCGCCAAGCTGCCCGGCTTAAAGCCCAAGCAGCCTTGGCTCGGGTAGATGCCACCCTGGCGATCGCCAGTGAGGGGGCCTTTTTTCCCTATCCGCCTCTGCCCTGGGTGGCCTGCGATCGCGAGTTGGTGCTGTTGCTCGACCAGCAGCATGGGTTAGAAATCGTCGGCGAAGTGTGCTCAACCCAAACCAACTATGCCCATCGCACTGTCTCTTCCCTGGAAGAGGCCGCTGGCTTTGCACAATCTGTGGGTTTTCCGGACCATGGTCTGATAGCGATGACAGCGGACCAGCCCGACAGCTCAGCGCTAATTTTCAAGGGCCTTCGGTCTAAGGGCGACCTGGCCGACGCAGTAAAGCGCATCCTGAGCCGCCAGGACAGCGCTCACCTCGAAACAGATATGCGCGCCCTGCATAATCCGACCCGCATGAAGGTGATTGAGCAGGCAACCCACCAGCTGGTCAAGACCTTGCAACAATGCTGCCCCCAATGTCACTATCCCGGATTTAGGAAAATCAAACAGATACCCGGGTTACCCTGCGAATGGTGCCGTTCCCCCACTCTTTTGGTGCAGACTGATATCTATCACTGCCACCGGTGCCACCACCAAGTCCGAGTTGATTTTCCCGAGGGTCAGCGAGTGGCGAGCCCAGCCCAATGTGCGATTTGCAATCCGTAACCCCACTCGTCAAGGGGGCCCTGACTTTCGCGAGCGCCCATACCCTACATCGTGGTTGCAACCTGGTCTGTCTTCGCCGCCATAATAAAATCATTGCGGTGCAGGTTATGGATGGTGTGGGTCCACCAGGTGACGGTCACCTGCCCCCACTCGGTCAAAATTGCTGGGTGATGGCCTTCTGCCTCGGCCATTTCCCCAACTTGCTGAGTAAAGGCCAGGGCGGTCATAAAGTCTTTGAACGGATAAACTCGCCGCAGGCGCGGCTCACCGCTATGCTTGATCATTGACCACTGGGGGATCTGCGCCATCAGCTCGGTAATTTCTGAAGCGGGCACAGGCGGCACATGTCCCTTGCAAGGGACACAGGTTTCTTGTGAGAGAGTTGTTGTCATCGGCTCTACGCGGGTCAAACGCTTCCAATGCTGTACGCTTCAAGTCTAGCGCTGGTTAAGCTTGTCAGTTAGTCAAGGGAGATTTGTCATGGGTCGATACACTATTTTTCAACATATTCAGCAGCTTGACCCCAACCGCGATGCGATCGCGATTTGTCACCTGCTAGCCGGGTATGAGTTTCCTTGGGATATCACTCGCGCCCTAGAGCTGGCGCTGCTGCGAACTTTTTGTATTCCGAGCATCTCAGCCCTGCTCGACCGCACGGGGGAGTTTCACCATCACACTCAAAAACGCTATGACGACACGGGCATTATTGTGTCTGAGCTATTTAAATGGGGCTACGTAGACCCCCGTGGACAGGCCTTTTTACAGCGCATGAACGCGATTCACAGCCGTTTTCCGATTCGCAATGAAGACTATCTCTATGTGCTGTCTACGTTTATTTATGAACCGATTCGCTGGTGTGATCGCCATGGATGGCGACCCTTTTGTGAGATTGAAAAACAGGCCACCTATCACTTTTGGCATGCCGTCGGTGAGCGCATGGGCATCGAAGCTATTCCCGACAGCTACGAAGCCTTTGAAGACTATAACCAGACCTATGAAGCCGAGCACTTTCGGTATGCTGTCACCAATCAGCGCGTGGCCGATGCCACCCGGGCGATGATGCTGGGCTGGTTTCCAGGGGCGTTGCGATCGCTAGTCGATCTCGGTATCCCCGCTATTCTCGACGCGCCCCTGTTAACTGCCCTCGGCTGGCAACCCGCCCCGCCTGTATTGAAAAGGTCGGTTCAGAACAGCCTCAAACTCCGTAGTCGCCTATTGCGAAAACTGCCCCCCCGGAAAACAGCTGACTTTTTCGCGGATCAAAAGATTCTCAGCTATCCCCAGGGATATGATGTCGAAGATATTGGGCCACCCGGATTATTGGAGGATCTTAACCTGTAACATAGCTAAACATCCAATATCTTTGATTATCTCCCATGGATCAGGCTCAAAAACTCATCCTCATGGCCGAGGACGAACTTACCGAGTTCAGCACTGAGGCCCGCAAGATTGAAAAACTGCGTCGCAAGTTTGGCTTTGCAGTGCCCTACCCTCAGCAAAAGGAGGTGCGTGACGCTATCGAAGCCGAGACACCGAAGAACTTTATTGCCAAAATGGTTGAAACCCAGCGCCAGCTCTGCGCCCTGCCTTTCTGGGGGATTGGCGGCTTGGGGCTCTTGCTAGGGATCTCGATGCAGCAGCCTCTTGATATCGTGGCCACGTTCGCTGGTTTTTACGCGGCCTTCTCAATTCAAAAGTGGGGCTGGAATCTAGAAGCTCGTCGCCTGGTGATCAAGACCCTGGATGATATTGAGGCACGGGTTCAGGCAGAGCGGGCTGCTTCTTAGGTTGGGCGAAGGGGGAAAGGGGAAAGGGGGCGTAGTGTTCAATGTAACGGGCCCTCCATCGTCACCTTGAGATTCTGTTCAATCGACAAACGCACGTTGGGATACCGCTCGATCAACCAAATCGCAGCGTTGTAAACGCAAAGCGGAAAATGAATATCGCTGCCAAGATCCAGGTAATCACTGGCACATCCTGGGCACGACCGCTGACGAGTTTAGTGAAGGGGTAAAGAATGAGCCCAGCGGCGAGCCCCTCCGCGATGGAAAAACCGAAA
>JBCDDJ010000588.1:0-3807 GCA_039180385.1 Cyanobacteria bacterium P01_G01_bin.38
CGGATCTAAATAAACTGTCCAAGGTAGGGGCTGATCTTTTAGCAAAGACCATTTTTGTTTAAAGACCTCTGCTTGCAAATGGTAGTCTTGCTCATGGGTGGGTGGGCCATGCAGTTTCAAATATAGGGTCATACGGTGAGGGGTTTCACTGGTGCCTGCAAGCCAACAGCGAAAGGTATTGGGGGGCAGGGGCGGTGGGGAAGATAGGAGGGAAGCCTTAGAGATGCCGTATACGGCATCTCTAAGAAAGGTGATTTGGTGGGCTCGGATACCGATCTGGGCAAGATTTTTGGGTGGGGGTTCAACGGTTCGGAGGGTGCATTGCCAGTGGCGAGCATTGATTTGGTTGGGTCCCAGCGCTACCGCAGGAGAGAAGTTTTTACAGCCTGTCAGTTGGGCTACACCCACCGTCCTAGGCTGTTCAAAAATACGATGTTTGGGGCCATGGGTAACCACAACACCCTTGTCTAACACAAGTAGCTGATGACAGACCCGGTAGGCTTCTTCTAAGTTGTGGGTGACCAGTAAGGTGATGCCGTGATAGCTCTGCAGTCGGTTGATCACCTGTTGTTCAATTTGATTGCGCAGGTGGGTATCAAGGGCCGAGAAGGGTTCATCGAGCAGTAAGACTTCGGGCTGGCTGGCTAGGGCACGGGCCAGGGCGACTCGTTGTTGCTGCCCACCAGACAGTTCGTGGGGATAGTGCCCGGCCAGATGCTCGAGGTGGACAGCAACCAGTTGCTGGGTGACATTGGCTTTAATTTGATCGGGCGACAGCTGCGATCGCAGGCCAAAGGCAACATTTTGGGCGACGGTCAGATGGGGGAACAGGGCATAGTTCTGAAAGAGAATGCCGATTTTGCGATCGCAACTCGGCAGATTAATCCCCAACTCCGAATCAAACAGCACCCGATCATTGAGTACAATCCGCCCTGCATCTGGGGTCTCAATCCCAGCGATGCAGCGCAAGATCAAACTCTTGCCAGCCCCCGAAGCCCCTAATAGACCCAGCGGCTGGTGATCTGTGGAAAAGGATACGTTCAGGGTGAAATTGGGAAGGTGTTTGGTGAGGGTGACGGAAAGGGAGGGGGGAGGGGGGAGGGGGGAGGAGAGGAGAGGAGGAGCGGCAAGAGAAGATGGGGAGGGGAATGAGCGAAAGGTTGAAAGAGATAACTTACTTCTAATCGGCCTGTTTCCCCTGCTCCGGCGCTTCCCGATTCCCCTGCGCTGACCCAACTGCCACCTATTCACAAGCACCAAGCCCCCCAGCGCAACGACCAAAATTACCCCGGTCCAGATAGCGGCTTCACGAATGTCACCGCCTTCGACGGCGAAGTAGATGGCCATCGGCAGGGTCTGGGTGCGCCCTGGAATGTTGCCAGCCAGCATCAGGGTAGCGCCAAACTCACCCAGGGCTCGGGCAAAGGCTAGCGTGGCTCCGGCTAAGAGGCCTGGCAGTGCCAGGGGTAGTGTAATTCGCCAAAAGACTTTTAGCTCAGATGCACCCAGCGTTCGAGCTGCCTGTTGCAAGCTATTATCGATTTGATCAAACGCTCCCAGGGTGGTTTTGTACATCAGGGGAAAAGCCACCACCGTTGCAGTCATCACAGCGGCATACCAGGTAAATACCACGCTGATACCAGCATTTGAGAGCAGCAACCCGAGGGGTCCATTTTTACCCAGCAGTAGTAGCAGTAAAAAACCCAATACCGTTGGTGGCAAAACCATGGGGGCAAGAAAAACACCCTCTAGCAGTGACCGCCAACGTCCCCGATAGCGCTGCATAAAATGAGCAGCCGCAATGCCCAGAAAGAAGGTGACGACGGTGGCGATCGTCGCGATTCGTAGAGAGATCCACAGGGGGGAGAGGTCGAACATAAGGGCAAGGGGGGAATAAGGGGGGCACACCGCTTCGAGTGGATATGCTAAATCTGGCCAAATCCGAACTCTTCGAAGGTCTCTTGGGCCGTATCTGTGGTTAGGAACTCAATGAAGGTTTGAGCAGCCTCAGGATTAAGGGTGTTCTGAACAACAGCAATCGGGTATACAATTGGCTGATGAGACCCATCGGGCGCTGTTGCCAGCACTTTCACCTGATTAGAGAGTTTCGCATCGGTCGCGTAAACCATGCCCAGTTCTGCATTGCCACCTCCAACAGCAGCAAGAACACTACGCACGTTATTACCAAAAACAAACTTAGATTGCAGAGGTTCTAACAGATCCAGTTTCTGAAACACCTGTTCGGCATATTGTCCGGCGGGGACGCTGCGAAACTCACCTACAGCAAAGCGGCTGATATCGGCGTCTTTGAGCTGGGCGAGATCAGTGATTTCCAGGTTAGTATTGGTGGGCGCAATTAGCATCAGGCGGTTGGCAACCAGGTCTTGGCGAGAGTCTGGTACAATCAAGCCTTTCTCTGAAAGTGCATCCATTTGTTTGGTAGCGGCAGAGAAGAAAACGTCGGCAGGGGCACCCTGCTCAATCTGTCGCTGGAGCGCACCGGAGGAGCCAAAGTTGTAGTCTACAAGAATGTTAGGATAAGCTGCGCTAAACTGGGGTGCGATCGCATCTAACGCATCTTGCAAACTGGCCGCAGCAGACACCGTTACGGTCACAGATGTATTCGAACCATTGCCGGAGTCAATATCTGGGCGCTCCCCCCCGGATATCGCTAGTGGGGCCCCCGAGCCACAGCCCATAGCCACCATACAGGAGAGCAAACTAGCCAGGAGAAAGGGGAGAAGACGGCGGCGTTTCATGGGTGTGCTCACAACAGGTAAGGGGCTCTCAAAGGATTGAGTCGTCGCCAGCGATTAGGACTCAGGTCTGGGTTTGGGCCTGAGGGTTAACCCCAGGATAGAGTCCCAGCTGAGAAGCCAGCTCTCGGGCGATAAAGACCAGAAACTTAGCCGCATCAGGATTATCCTGATGGGCAAAATAGCTGGCGGTTTGCATCAGAGTTTGTACAAATCCGGCATCCAACAGGTCGGGCTCGGCATTGAGGATCTCAGGTTCTTCCCCATTGGGACAGGCTAATAGCCGATCGATCAGATCACAGTAAAGCTTCTGGCGCGGATCGAGAGGCAAAGGATTAGAGGGCATATTCATGATTTAGTGCTTTCAACCTTAAGAAACGGGGATGGAATAGTTTGAGGGCAGAGCATCGGGTATCAGGGCTGGATAAGCAGGCTCTAAATCTTTAAACAGCACCGTACTCAAGTAGCGTTCACCAAAGCTGGGCTGGATGACAACAATCAGCTTACCTTCGTTTTCAGGCCGTTGGCCGACTTGGATAGCCGCAGCCAGGGCAGCCCCAGCAGAGATCCCAGAGAGTAGGCCCTCTTCTCGAGCCAATCGGCGGCTAAAGGCCATGGCCGAGTCGTCAGTGACGGTGACCACCTCATCGATCAAATCAACCTCAAGAATTGACGGGACAAAGCCAGCCCCAATCCCCTGGATCTTATGGGGGCCAGGACTGCCACCGGAGAGTACTGGGCTACTAGTGGGCTCTACGGCAATCGCTCGAAAACTCTTCTTGCGAGGCTTTAACACTTCGGCAATGCCAGTGATTGTGCCGCCTGTACCAACCCCAGCCACAACCATATCTACCTGACCATCGGTATCAGCCCAAATTTCTTCGGCGGTCGTCTCTCGATGGACTTGAGGATTGGCAGGATTTTTGAACTGCTGGGGCATAAAGGCATCGGGCAGTTGAGCCGTAATCTCCTCAGCCCTTGCGATCGCGCCTTTCATGCCCAAATTTCCCGGGGTGAGCACCAGTTCTGCACCGTAGGCTTTGAGCATGGC
>JBCDDJ010000589.1:0-3801 GCA_039180385.1 Cyanobacteria bacterium P01_G01_bin.38
AGTTATACACAGAGAAAGTACAGCTTTTTAGTGGGGGTATCACTGCCCTGACCGATTTAGAAAATCGCCTGGCGGTGCTGGTGATCAGTCATGACTACTGGCAAGCCATGGATATGGATCTGCGATTGGTGGAAACCCATCTAGCGCACAGCCTGATGGAACTGGAAGTTGCCTGGCCTGATCTAAAAAGTAGGGTTAAACGTAACCGACCACGGGGGTCAGGCAGCAGGTGAGTCCTGAGCTTGCTCAAGAGGTTGTTGTTGCGGTAGCAAAGGCGGGGCTGGTTTGCCCTCACGAGCAGCACGACAGGCCTCGGTCATGTACTCTAAGACATTTCGTTCTTGAGAGCGCAGAGTCGCTACGACCGTCAGCATTCGGGCCACAAAGGTGCTCCCTGCCTCAGTCTGTGCGCCAAAACTGATGCGTCTCCAGATAACGGCGGGTCGCAGGGCTCGTTCTGAGTCATTATTGGTGGGTTCAACACCCTCAGTCGTCACAAATAGCCATAGTGCGGGTTCCATTTTTAACAAGCGTCGGCACGTCCGCACCGTTTTGGCTAAAGGCGTCTTGTCTTTGGCTCCAATCTGATAACTGGCTGCTTTAGTGAGCAGGGAGTTCACTTCGGCTCGAATCGGCTTGACCGCCTCAATAAAACCACTACGCGTAAGGGTCCCATCGCGTACCCGATACCACAACTTAAATAACATCTCTTCTTGCTTGAGCAAGGCTTCACCAATGACTTGAGAGATACCTGGGCGTTCGGCGATTTTTGTAAAGTCTCGTTTCAAGTGAGCCCAGCACACCTGTCTACAAACCAACGCGACCCAGTTGTAGACGCTATGGCGATCTGAGATCAAAATACCGCCAAAGGTTTTTCCGAGTAATGCTTGGGCTGATTGTTGAGAGCGCCTGAGGAAGACTTGAAAAACGGTGACGAAGGGGGTAACCATGACCCACAGCCAACCTTTGCGCTGGGCGGGGTTATTGCCATCCGCATTGCCCTGCGGGAACCCGGTCTCATCAGACTTTACAACCGGTTGTTGCTGAGCGTATGCTTTAGCCTCTTCTACAGGTTCAGCGACAGCCTCACTCGCCTGCTGACGAAGATTGTTGACGCTTCCCAACGCCATCGCTATTCCAAACACATCCAACATCGCTTGTTGTACCATCCGCTGAGAGTGACGATACATCCCACTGAGTACACCCACAATAGCAACCACTCGGGGACCATAAACCTGAGTTGAAACCTCCTCCGGCAAGTCAGCTCGGGTCGTCTCGCCACAGACCTCACACACTCGTTGGTGTAGACGATATTCGTGCACCTCAGGCAGCACTGGCGGTATCTCGACAGTTTGGTGACGATAGGGGCTGAGGTCTTCTCCACTTAGAGGGGCATGACAACAACGACAACTCTCGGGATAATAGTTATTAACAGATTTGCACTGCTCTATGGCAAACAAATGGCGATGATGCCCTGGGTGACCCGGTTGCCCGCCTCGTTTTTTACCACTTTTGCGGCGACGACCCGGTTTCTTCACCTGAGGAGGATCGCTCGAAGGGGATTGCGATGAGTTCGATGAATTCCGATTGACTTGCTCTTGCAACAATTGATACTGATTTTGCAACTCCTGATGCTGCTTCTCCAAGTGCTCTAAACGCGCAATGAGATCACCCACTAGCTGTTTGACACTAGTGGGTGTGCGCTCCCAGTCTTTCGAAGAAACCGTATCTGTATAGTTAGGGGCGGACTCATCCATAGCAGCTAGCCTACCAGAGGCTGACTAGGGTGGAAATCATTTTCCTGTTCCTACCCCCTGAACGGTTACCCTGGGAGTGATAAAGCGCTGCTAGCCTGTTGAGGCTAGTGGCCACATCTGGATGGGTGTCGCCTAAGCTTTGCTCATAGATTTGCAGTGCTCGTCGATAGAGTGGCTCGGCCTCGGTATAGTTGCCCTGAGCGCGATAAACCAATGCCAGGCTGTTGAGATTGGCGGCCACATCTGGGTGAGTATTGCCTAGCGTTTGCTCTCGGATTCGCAGTGCTCGTCTATAGAGCGGTTCGGCCTCGATATACTTGCCCTGGGAGTGATAAAGCGCTGCTAGCCTGTTGAGGCTAGTGGCCACATCTGGGTGGGTATCACCTAGCGTTTGCTCTCGGATTTGCAGCGCCCGTTGATAGAGCGGCTCGGCCTCGATGTAGTTGCCCTGGACGCGATACAACGATGCCAAATTGTTGAGGCTGGTGGCCACATATGGGTGAGTATCACCTAAGCTTTGCTCATAGATTTGCAGTGCCCGTTGAAATAGCGGTTTAGCCTCGGCATAGCGACCTTGCTCATACAGCTCAGCAGCCTGTTCGTTCAATTGGGTAGCTTCTTCCAAGGCTGCTTCGTCAGACGATTGGGCCAGTTGAGGGGGCGCTGACTGTCTAGCTACACTGATAGGCGGACTCAGGGCGGGAAGCGTGGTAACCAGGACGGCAAAAGCCATGCGATAAAAATGTTTCATGAAATCTGAATCCCTCCTAGTCGGTGAGCATAGAGGCAAGACGATCTAATGACTAGCTTCAACCTAATCACTAGCTTCAATGAATTCAGGTAGAAATACGGACACGATCATGGACGAACGCTGGCAATCTTGGCCCCAATCGCTTAGCCAGTCTCGCTCGTAGGGAATAATTACGGGTATTCAAAATCCAATGCCCCAATCGCGATTTTGAGAGAGAATAAAGCCTCAACTACCTGTGCTAAGTGCTCAAGTACAAAACAGACAAAGATGTGATCAAATGATGCTGGTGCGAAGGACAGCCCAGGGGGTTATCAGAGTGTAACAACTTGACGAAGATTGTAGCCTGATCTTGCAAACGGATGTTTTCTCTGTGGTCGTCTCTGTGCACGTATTGCAAAGTCATGTGGAGAGACTGATAAAGTCTACAGTTTGCTGAATGACTGATTCGTTGCGCAGAATGCGTCGATGCCTGAGTCCAGACGTTTCAATCAAGCGGGCTCCTGACCAGGCTTGGGCAATCGCTTTGCTTTCCTCGATGGCCACATCGCGATCGCTTTGGTCATGAAACAAGAGGGCTGGAATATTGAGATTACTCGCGTTTTGATCAATCGCAAACCGCTGCCAAATGTCTTTGCCAAGCCGCGCTTCAAATTGGCGGCGCAGTCCGTTTTCTACGTCTGTAGAAAGTCTCGCGCGTCTGGCAAACGTAACAACAGCATTAGATAGCCAGCACATAGCAGCTATATAGACCACCTTTTGCAGCTGCAAACCTTCACTGAGGGCCAGGGTCGTGCTAGCCGCTCCCAAGGAATGGGCAATGATGCTCGTGATGGGGGCCTGTTGCTGGGCGACGGTTTTGAGCGCTCGGGTCATCTCCAACCCGTTGGTCTGTGCCCCTGCCGTACTGCCATGGGCGGGTGCATCAAACGTCACAACTTGATAGCCTGCTTCTACCAGGGGCTCAACAAAGCTGCCTAGCTGTAAGCCGTAGCCACCCCAGCCATGCACTAAAAGAACTGTGGGGCCAGCCCCCCAGGAAAGACCCCTGATATCGGTGGACTTGAGCGGCACTGAA
The DNA here is from genome assembly GCA_039180385.1 of Cyanobacteria bacterium P01_G01_bin.38. GTDB lineage: Bacteria > Cyanobacteriota > Cyanobacteriia > Phormidesmidales > Phormidesmidaceae > SIO4C1. The sequence continues at coordinate 3,584 of JBCDDJ010000589.1, forward strand.
AACGAAGCTGCTTTCTCCAAAAGTGTCCGCTCGGCGTCAGAGGGTGAGTTTTTAGACGGCGTCATAAACGCTTCAAACGCCTGCTGTATTTCAGTCTCAATCTGGCTCGGCTCTAAGGAAGACGTCATCTGGCTAGCGATCTCCTGGCGACTTGAGGATTGGCAATAGGAACTTATTCAGCGAGGGTTCATAACTTTAGATGTTTACGAGGTAAACAT
>JBCDDJ010000590.1:0-3772 GCA_039180385.1 Cyanobacteria bacterium P01_G01_bin.38
ATATTGCACCAACCCCAGGATGAGAGTTGTCGCCCCCCTGAGGATTTCGACCCCGTCTGCATCCATGATGGAGAACGCTTGCGCTAACAAATCCAGCGCCGTTTCAGTCTCCCCCAGGCGATGTTGACTCAAGCCCAGGGTGCTCAGCGCCAGCGCCTCCTGCTCACGATTGCCCAACGCTTGATGGATAGTCAGGGCCTGCTGCAACGGTTCAATCGCCTCTGCATACTGACTCTGGTTGTTATAAAGCGTCCCCACAGAAATGAGCGTCTCGCCTAAGCCACTGCGGGCTGCGGCATTGCCCCCGTCACTGAGAGGGGTCTCTATTTCACGGGCCTGATTTAAATAAGTATTCGCCTCCTCATACTGAGAACGGTTTAGAGCAATACGCCCCAGCATTCTCAAAGACGCGGCTTTGCCCAACTCGCTGTCCGGCAGCGTTTCATAAATTGCCTGGGCCTGCTCAACCCGTTCGCCCGACGCCTCATACTGACCGAGATCTAAATGAACCTTCGCCAGCCAAATCAGCGTATCGGCCTGACCCAACCGATCATCTGCGGCAGCCTGCTGCTCGAGCAGCGTTTGAAACGTTTGCAGCGCCCCCGGTAGCTGAGCACCATAGTATTGAGCTCCGCCGGTTTCCTGCAAAGAGGAAGGCACTGAAGCGGGGACAGACGTTTGTGCAGTTGCAGCAGTCTGAGTCAACCCAACACCTTGGGGCAGTCCCCAAATCAGCCCTGTCGCCAACCACCCCAACGAAATCAGACGCCAGCGCATAAGCAATCATCCCAGATAAGACAGCTCTAGTTGATAGCTAGCTACACCCTTATTTGTGAGAAATCCTGATTCAAGCAATCGGTTTTGGTTAGGGGACAGGGCGAAGGGGGCAAGGCGAAAGGGGAATTCTGGACTAGAGCTTTATAGCACTGAGAGCAGGGTCGCATTAAAGATTTTGAGTGACTGAGTTACATGTATTATTAATTTCTTGTGGCTGCCCTGCGATTCAGCATCGGGTCACCGATCTCTTCCCCCTTTCGCCCTTCACCCTGTCCCTTCGCCCCTCTCCTCCCTAAGCCGCCATCGGCATATCCATCGCCAACACATCCGCATAAAACCGCTGTAGCTGCTGAGTCGCCCCGCGCCAGCCCCAACGTTCTGCCTCCATCCGCGCATTGCGGCGCAGCAGCTCGCGCTCAGCCCGAGCGGCTAGCAGACGCTTAGTCGCTTTGATTGCACCCTCTTCATCAAGCGGATCAAACAAGAAACCATTCACCCCGTCCGTGACAATATCAGGAATGCCCCCCGCATTAGCCGCCACCGTTGGGCAACCTGCCGCCATCGCCTCTAGCAGCACCAATCCCAGGGTCTCGGTGCGGGATGGAAAGACAAATGCATCGGCGGAGGCATAAGCAGACGCTAGCGCTTCGCCGCCAAGGTAGCCTACAAAGTTGGTGAGGGTGCCTTCAAAATGCTTTTCTAACTCTTCGCGGTGGGGACCATCTCCCACCAGTGCCAGTCGCGCACCGGGAATTGCGTCTAACACCGGCTTGATGCGATCTACTTCTTTCTCAGCTGAGAGGCGACCGATGTAGAGTAGCAGCGGGGCCTCGGGGTGCCCTTCACTCAGACGAGTCCGCATCTCTTGGCTGGCCAGCTCAGGCCGAAATAGCGCCGTATCGACCCCGCGCTGCCAGACCTCCACCCGCTCAATGCCATGGTCCGTTAGCTCTGTCTGCATCGCCGTTGAGGTACATAGATTCACCCGAGCCTGATTGTGCATTGCCTTGAGGATTTCCCAAAGCATACCTTCAAACATGGCCAGCCCATAGTGCTCTAAATACTTAGGCAAGTGAGTGTGGTAAGACGCTACCAGGGGGATATCCAGCGTGCGGCTGTAGTAAATGCCCGCTAAGCCAAGCACCGCCGGATTAACCACGTGGATCAAATCAGGCTGAAACGCCTCAATCGCCTCCCCGATAGAAGGCCTGGGCAGCGCCAGCTTAAGCTCAGGATAGAGCGGCAGCGGAAACCCTGAAACGCCGCTGATCTGAGCCCCTTTATATTCCGTCAAGCCCCCCTCAGGACAAAACACACAAACCTCGTCACCCAGATTTTGAAGCTGCTCGACGGTATGTTTGAGGCGGGTAACAATACCATCGACTTTGGGCAAGAAAGTTTCAGTAAATAAGGCAATCCGCATATGTCCCGGTAATGAAGTAGGTATTAATGACTATTCAACCCTGAAAAGGGATTAGGCTCAAGGTTTCATAAAAGCGGTTTTTTGGCAATATTTTGGATGACACCAGAAGTAAGGCTAAGAAATGAGCGATTCTAGCTTTGTGAGGAGTCAGGCTTCGACCTAGGCTCAGCCGAACGGAGTCAGGAGTCAGAAGGCATTCAAGATTTGGCTGTTCTCCTATCCCCTATCTATCTCCTAACCGCCTAAAACCATCAGCACTCCGCCTCACTAAACCTCAACTCAATAAAGAAAAGGCCAGCAGCTCAGATTATTCCGACGTCTGCTGACCTTATTTTGGGGGTCTAACCTATTTTCGCCAAGTGACCTTGGGCAAGATTTTCTTCTCATCGACTCGGGCTTTGTACTTGACTGCAAAGTTAAGCAAGGAGTCAAGCAGCGAATCCGACAGGAAGTGAGGCTCCAAGCCCAGATCAATCAGCTTGGTGTTTTTAGCGTTAAAGTAATGCTTCTCCGCCTCGACCCGTGGGTTCTCAAGGTTTTTGACCTCGACGTCGAGGCCCATGGTCGTCCCGGCTTTCTTAACCAACATGGCCAGGTCGTTGATGCTAAACATCTCAGTAAACTGGTTAAACACACGGAACTCACCGGCGTTTGCCGGATTGTTAACCGCAATCTCGACACAGCGCACCGTATCGCGAATGTCTAGCAAGGCCCGGGTTTGACCGCCTGTGCCATAGACCGTCAAGGGGTGACCCACCGCGGCCTGAATGCAGAAACGGTTGAGGGCGGTGCCAAAGACGCCATCATAGTCGAGGCGGTTGATCAGCAGCTCGTCCATGCCGGTTTCTTCGGTCAAGACACCGTAGACAATGCCCTGGTTTAAGTCTGTGGCGCGAATGCCCCAGATCTTGCAAGCAAAGTGAATGTTGTGGGTGTCGTGAACCTTGCTGAGGTGGTAGAAAGACCCAGGTTGCTTAGGATAGGGCAGAGTGTCTTTACGACCGTTGTGCTCAATCGTGATGTAGCCTTCTTCGATGTCGATGTTGGGGGTGCCATATTCGCCCATGGTGCCGAGCTTGACCAGGTGGCAGTCGGGGAAATGGTCGCGAATGACGTACAACAGATTGAGCGTCCCAACGACGTTGTTCACCTGGGTCAGCACGGCATGCTCTCGGTCGATCATGGAGAACGGCGCCGAACGCTGTTCACCAAAGTGAACAACTGCCTCAGGCTTAAACTCGAGCATCGATTGCTCTAAAAAGCTGTAGTTGTTAATGTCTCCAATGAAAAGATCAATCACCTTGCCGGTCAGATCTTTCCAACGCTGCAGTCGGGTTTGAATAGGAGCGATGGGGGTCAGCGTTTCAGACTGGATCTCCATGTCCCAATGACGGCGCACTAAGCTATCTAAGATCGCTACCTCGTGTCCCCGATTAGAAAGATAGAGCGCTGTGGCCCAACCGCAGTATCCATCACCACCGATAACTAAGACTCGCATGTCACTCTTTACAAAAACTTTGCTAATACTCGCTCAACTCTATCAGGTTTAGGGATCACCTCAACCATTCAAGC
>JBCDDJ010000591.1:0-3762 GCA_039180385.1 Cyanobacteria bacterium P01_G01_bin.38
CTGGTTTCAGCAAATGTTTTTCAACTCAACTCCACCCCCACCCCCCGCCTTACAAGCCAATGTCGTCTTCGACTTTCAGCAACCCACCGAAGACCTGCGACAGCTCTGGGGAGCCCTGGACGACGTCGTTATGGGCGGCGTCAGTGCCAGCTCGGTGCAGCTACAGCCCAACGGGATGCTGTTTACTGGCTATGTCTCCACCGAAAACTCGGGTGGGTTTGCCTCGGTTCGTACCCGCAACTTCGAGCCCGCGCTGGATCTCAGCGGCTACGCTGGCCTTCAACTGCGGGTCAGGGGCGACGGTCAGCGCTATAAGTTTTTCCTGCGGGACAGCAACGCCTGGGATAGTGTGGCCTATGCCTACTCATTTAATACGGTGGCCGATGAGTGGGTTGAGGTGCGCGTTCCTTTCGCTGAGATGAAGCCGGTACAGCGGGCTAGAACGATTGAATATCGACCCTTAGAAGCTGGCAGAATCTACTCGCTGCAGGTGATGCTCAGCAAGTTTGAGTATGATCGAGCGCTGAATCCTCACTTTACAGCGGGGGCGTTTCAGCTGTTGATTCAATCAATTGAGGCGTATTAACCTCGACTGTTGCACCCCGGCAAGCTTCACACTGTAATCGTAGACATTACGACATCTTTGAGCTGCTGCTGCGCTCGGAGTTTTGCGATCGCATTCTCCACCTCAGCCGTCCCGCCGCTCAACAACAGCAGAGATGAGGTTTCACTCTGGTCAATTGTCTCGACATAGAGTGAGCCTGAGTCAGACTCAACGTCGGCGTCGGGCGTCAGCTTAGCCACGGCAATCGCGCGCAGGCGTTTGTCGTCATATGCATAAACATCGACCTTAAAAATGACAGCCAGCCGCTCCAGGGCGCGTTTTAACATGGCCTGCTTTTGCTCAGTCGCCCGAAAGCTTAGCAACAGGCGCGCATCGTTTACCGTGATTGAGGCAATACCGCTGCCCAAAAGCCCCTCTAAAGACACCCCTCGATTTGAGAAGACCGACGCGGCTGCCGTCAGGGTGCCGGGTTTATCCAAAGCTCGAATCACAAAGATCCATCGCTGGTTAACCACGAGCGAGGTCCTCCTTGAGTCGCTGGTTTGCCCTATCGGCAGACTGGTGCAGTAACGCTGCCTCCTCGGGCCAAAGATCCAACGGAACGACTCGACTCCAGCCAAAGGGCGTCACCTCAATTGGCACCCCAAAGGCGGTATGAATGCCGTAAAACTCTCCCTTGAGCTGGACCTGGCCCGAGACGACAATTTCTCGCCCCTGGAGCAGATTATGGATGAGATCTACCGTCACATTGGCGGTCGCTGCAATGGTTTTTGCTCCTGACAGATGGGTCACATAGGGCTTGAGCACCACTCGCAGATCTGGAGAAAGACTATCTACATAGGCATAGGCTTTGGGGATCTCACCCAATTTGATCAGCCCCATCACAGCCTGCTTTTCAGCCACCACCCTGTCTGGAAAGGCATCGATAGTTTGTCCTCTTTGCAAGTGATGGCGCGTTTCTCTAAGCTCGTCATCCGTCATTCCGTGAATTTTGACGCTGCTCCAGAGGGGGACCATGCCATCGCCGTGCTCACCGACAACAAACCCTTGCACGAGCTGTCGTCGCACCCCCAGGTCAGCGGCAATCTCCCGCCGAAACCGCAGGGTATCGGAGTAGGCTCCTACCCCAATCACGCGATGACGCCCCAGATGGCGGCTAAACACTTCAACCGCTAGCTCCACCGGGTTGGTCACGACAATCACGACTTCGTGACCGTAGCCCGTGGCTGCAATTGCCTGAGCATAGGTTTCAAAAATCGCCAGGTTGAGGGAGGCGAGTTGCGATCGCGACGTCACATCCCCCCCGACCGTCGCCCCCGCCGTCATCACAATCACATCTGCCACAATCTCTTCAGGGTGCAGCGCGACATCGAGAATGGGTGCTTTTTCGGCATAGGCATCGTTGAGATCGCTACACAGCCCAAATAACACCTGACCGCTGCGTCCACCGGCTCGCCCCACCAGCTGAAGACGTTCGGTGGGCTCCAGCATGCCCAGGCTTACCAGCTGGGCGACGATTTCTCGTCCACAGTCACCGCTGGCTCCAATCACAGAAACATCCATCACACGGCCCGATTAGCGCTAACTTTAGTGTAACGACTGAATCTACGGACGGATAAGCTTTCTAAAAGCGCTGTTAACTTTCCCTAACCTCTTCTCCCAGATTGAATGTGTTTGGCGCAAGTCTCCTGCAAGTCTTCCTGCAAAAAAGCCAGCTTTAGAAGAACTCTTGAGATCCTTGAAATCTAGGGGGCGGAGCGATACCCTACTTTTTTCATTTAACCGTCTTGATACTGTTTGGGTTGATACTGTTTGGGGGTAACACCCACCAGAGCCTTAAACGTTTTAGTAAAATGACTTTGATCGGTGAACCCCACCTCTACCGCAATATCAGCCAGCGAGCCGTTTTGACAGAGTCGCGCTTTAGCCTGCATAATGCGGACTTGAATGAGATAAGCATGGGGCGGCAAACCCGTTGCTTTTTGGAAAACCCGAGAGAGATAGTAGGGGCTCAAGCCAGTGAGTTTCACCAAATCTTGCAGCACGATTTTTTGGGCGTAGTGGGTGTGGAGATAGTCTCTAATGTGACGCACTGCATTAGATTCGTGTTGACCGCCATCTCTCTCAGCTAGCCCCGGCTTGCCATGCCGTTTGACCAGATTAGACAGCGCAGATAGCAAAACAGATTCGGTCTCTAATGCATTTTGGGGGCTGGCCTGCGACAACAGTTGATGAAACCGGATAAACGTTTGGGCCAACCGCCGATCTGAAATTATGGGCTGATCAAAAAACGGGATCGATTGACCAACCCCTAGCTGGGTAAATAGCCTCGGATTGGGATAGCAGACCCGAAAGCTCCAGCCAGTTTCATCAGCGGCAACGTTGCTGTGGACGGCCTCCGGGGGAATCACCACCAAACTGCCTGCGGGTGCCAGGTAGGTTGTGCCCCGATAGCCGACCTTTTCGGCCCCCTGGGTAATCACGCCAATGCAAAACTCTTCGTGCAAATGACGCGGAAAGGTATGGCTGCGGTAGGTGGCGTGGAGCACCTCCAAATTTTGCATGACATCCGTTCGCCACGCCTTGGCTTGCTCACCATCAGTTTGAGGATGCCAGTTTTCGGTCATGCGGGCTTGGGTTGAAGGGTTAGCAGCGCGATCGCACTCAATAACAAAATAGCCCCCATCACCCCGATTAGCGGCATCGGCTCCCGGAAGAAGAAGACCCCGATTAGGGTAGCCGTCAGCGGTTCGAGTAAGACCACAATGCCAGACGCTGTCGCCGATATATGCCGAAGCCCCAGCATGTAGATGGCATAGGCAATCGCAGTGGTGACAATACCCAGATACAGCAGCCAGGGTAGGGCTTTAAGCCAGTCGGCCAGCGGCGGCTGCCACACCAGAGCAGGCAGCAAAAACAGGGTGGCCGTAGTAAACCCATAGGCGGCGATTGTGAGTGGGGCTACGTTAACCACCTGGGCTTTAGCGATCACGGCATAGTTAGCATAGGCCAGGGCTGACCCAAACGCGAGCAGGACGCCAGGGAGAAAACCAGGGCGGGTTGCGATCGCATCTGGCCTCACCACCAGCAGCGCAGTCCCGATCATGCCTAAAAAAAGTGAGCCATAAAGTCGCGAAGTCAGCCGTTCGCCCAGCCGCCAGGCTGCCAGCAGGGTAATCAGTAAGGGCGATGAGCAA
>JBCDDJ010000592.1:0-3755 GCA_039180385.1 Cyanobacteria bacterium P01_G01_bin.38
ATATCCTTATCTAAATAAGTAACCTCCAGCCAACCTGATTGGTTTTCGCGTTTGATTTCAAAATCGATGCCCTGGAGCAGGTTAAATTTCTGCGGTGTTTCTAAGACATCTATAAATAGATTGGGTGATTGATAACCTAGCAGTCGCTGTAGCCCAAAGATGGCGCGCTCAAAGTTAACATTCACCCGTCGGTTAGAGACGGGCTCAAATCGGGCGGCAACCGAGACCAGCCCTTCTAGGTAAGGCAGGGTGGCAACTTCGGCAATATTAAAGATGCGGGCCTCGGCCAGGCGCACACACTGATAGATATTGCCCAGTTTGACCAGCGGAAATCGATCAATGCCCAATAGCTCAGTGCTGGTGGTGTACAGTAGTCGCCAGTTGCCATTGAGTAGGTCAGTGGCTTCCAGGGGATTGGGGGTGGGGTTGAGATCTTCCAATCGGGCAACGGCGGACAGAATGGCCTGATTCTCTGTTTTACTCGCCAAAATGCCTCGGTTTGTGGGTGCGATCGCATCGAGTAGCTCAGCCTTTACCAACATAATTTGTTCCTGGGGATCATCATTTGGGCTATCTAAAAGGGGGTGAGTGGGTTTTAGGGGTATACCTAACCCCCGCCGCTGGCTATTCCAAAGATTGTTTAACAATTACTTGATCTTTTCTAGATCAGTCGGTATTGATTACGGTGATAAACTAAAAGACTGAAGTTATGGAGCCTCCATACCCTGGATATCTTCTGCTTTAGTTAGCCTACCGCCTGGGCATAGGCTTCGCTATCGAAGCTCTGGTTGGCCCAGTGACGTTTTTTGTAACTCCTCAAGCACCTTTACTTTTATGAGCGACTTTAACCCGTCTGTCCGTCAGATTCCCCGTAAACAAATGGCCGATGTCATTCCGGAGCGACGGGATGCCTCTATTTTGGGTTGGATTGAAAAAAGTGGTCGGATGATTCCTCGGGAGCCTGTACCATCTCCCCTGGATGAGCCCGATAGCGAAGAGATCTCTGATCTGATGGGCAATGAGGACAATAGCTTTGATGATGAAGAGGACGATGATGAGGATGAGGATATGTCTTTGAAAGACAACGACTAGGGGTTTGTGATTCTAATGACTGTTTTTCAGTTAGATAACGGATTTTTTTGAGATTTCTCGATTTTGCCCTAGACATTTTTACAAAACGTCGTAGAATCGATGTCAATTCAGGTTTTATTGCCTGAGCTAAGTAATTCTTCTCATCAGGTTCACCGTGTTTTTCGGAATAGCCGTATTTTTCGGAATAACCATATTTTTCGGAATAGAGGTAGAACCTGTTGAAGTGTGTGGTGTGTGAAGGAAAAGATTTGTGGATGCCAAGTTTTTTACGTCTAAGTCAGCAGGACTTTCGGGCGTAGGGTTATCCCTGGTGTTGATGATGGGGCTTGTTGCCGCGACTTTTGGGCTGGATGTTACAGCCGGTCGCACCTTATTCGAACCAGGATTGTCCTTACCCTTTTTATTGTCTGCTGTGGGCTCAGCCCTCCTAGGGTTCGTCGTCGTCCCTGCACTCAAAGCCCTCAAGGCTGGTCAGTTTATTCGTCAAGAGGGTCCTCAGGCCCACCTCAAGAAAGCAGGGACCCCCACGATGGGTGGGATCTTTTTTGTCCCGGTTGCCCTGGTGGTGGCGCTGCTGTTTACTGGCGGTAGTTTAGATACGTTGGCCGTCTGTTTACTAACCCTGGCCTACGGCTTCATCGGTTGGATCGATGATTGGCAGGTTCTGAGACGCCGTTCAAATAAAGGCATTTCACCGCGGCTAAAGCTGGCGCTTCAGATTGGATTTGCGGTGATCTTTTGTGCCTGGGCACTGGCTAACCAGCCCGCAGAGATTACAAACATTGCGCTGCCCCTGGGCTTGAGCTTACCTTTGGGCTTATTGTTTTGGCCCCTGGCTGGCTTTGTGCTCGTGGCTGAGAGCAATGCGACCAACCTCACGGATGGGGTTGACGGGCTGATGGCGGGCACCGGTGCGATCGCGCTTTTGGGTTTAGGTATTTTGGTTTCGCCGACCCACCCTGACTTGATGATCTTTTGCGCGGCGTTGAGCGGTGCCTGTGTAGGGTTTTTGGCCCACAATCGCAACCCGGCCAAGGTGTTTATGGGGGATACGGGCTCGCTGGCGCTGGGTGGTGCTCTGGCTGCGGTTGGCATCCTCGGCGGCAATTTGTTTGGGCTGCTCATTGTCACCCTGCTATTCTTTGCTGAGACCCTGTCGGTGATCATGCAGGTGGGCTATTACAAGTTGACCAAAGGCCCTGACGGTATCGGCAAACGCCTGTTTAAGATGGCTCCGCTGCATCATCATTTTGAGCTGTCGGGTTGGACTGAAATTCAAGTGGTCAGCGTCTTTTATCTGGTATGTGCAGTGCTCACCGTAACGGCGTTGGGTTCTCTGGTGTAGCTCGCATCGACGCTCACTCACAACCAGAACGGCATACCTCTTTCTAAGCGTCAAAATTCAAGGTACTACATGGGGCACCTCTTTTACGGGGTGCCTTTATGATGAGGATAGCTTTAGTCTCAACGCTGGTGGCCTATGAATGCTCCCTTAAGAACCCCCTTAAGAACCTTGGGTACGCCGCCCAACGCCTGGCAGGTGGATGAGTCAACCGCTGATCTGAGTCGTCCGGCGTTACCGCCCAGGTTGGTCAGCTTTAAGACAGATACCAAACAGCTCACGATTGACTTAGCCAAAACAGCCTGCCTGGTGATCGACATGCAAAATGATTTTTGCCATCCTGACGGTTGGTTGGCCCACATCGGCGTAGATGTGACGGCGGCCAAAAATCCGGTGGGGCCATTGCAAAAATTGCTCCCTGGGTTGCGATCGCAGCAGGTTCCCATCCTCTGGGTCAACTGGGGTAATCGTCCTGACTTGCTCAATATCAGCGCCGGTCTGCGCCATGTCTACAACCCCACGGGGGACGGGGTCGGGTTGGCAGACCCGCTACCTAAAAATGGGGCCCCTGTCCTGACGAAAGGCAGTTGGGCCGCTGCCGTGATCGATGAGCTAAAGCCCGATCCCGACGATATTCAAATAGATAAGTACCGCATGAGCGGTTTTTGGGATACACCCCTTGATAGCATTCTCAAAAATCTGGGCAAAACGACGCTGCTATTTGCCGGGGTCAATGCAGATCAGTGCGTGCTGTGTACCTTACAAGATGCAAATTTCTTAGGGTATGACTGTCTCCTACTGCGGGACTGCACGGCGACAACGTCGCCAGAGTATTGTATGCAGGCAACTGTCTACAATGTGAATCAATGCTTTGGCTTTGTCGCGGATGCGGATGCGGTTTTGGCGGGGATTGGGGTCTGATATGGGTTTTGGTGATCCGTTTGGCGATCGAGATGGTGGTTTTTAGGTAGCTGGTAAACCGGTTAGAGTCTGGTGATGCCATCACCCACCCTATGGTTCTCGGTTGATTGCGTTTAATTCTGCATTAGGCGCACGCCGTGACGCCCCTACGATCCACCAAAATCCAACTACGGTTTCCACAATCCAAATCCACAATCCACAATCCACAATCTGTGGGCAATGCCCACCCTGCCTGCCCCTTCGCCTTTCACCTTTCGCTCTGCCCCTTTTCCCCTTCCCCTTTTCCCCATGACTCCAACCCTCCAAACCCTCACCAACGCCCTGGGCACCATTGAAACGATCCACGACGAAACCCAGGTTGCCAAGCTGTCGAAGGATTATTACGACTTCAGCCCGGTTC
>JBCDDJ010000593.1:0-3735 GCA_039180385.1 Cyanobacteria bacterium P01_G01_bin.38
CTGCAAGATGAAACCATCAAGGGGTTTAATACCTGGTTTGTGAAAGGGGATGCCGTCCAGATCGTTACTGAGGAAGGCGATGTTGTTTACCCCTGGGAAGAACAACAGGCAACCTTTGTTTTGAAAGTTTTTCGGGATACGCTCTTTAAGCGGCTGCCGATGCAGTCCAGTGAACTATCCGAAGCTGAGAAGGTTGAGGTGTCCAAAAATACTGAGCTAGAGTTGCATTCCTACGCCTATCAAGATACTCACGGTGACTTTAGCAACCATATTCGCATCGCGCTTAAGAATCGAGAAGACTATCTTAATGGCTTGAGCCAGTGGTACGTCTACGACAAGCATGCCTATGTTGAATATGACGGTGGCATTGTTTACCCGCCTTCCCCTTTGCTCAAAGTCACTCAGGACACCATTATCAAACGCCGTCCGGTACAGTCGTCAGACTTACCCAATGATCAAAAATATAAAATCCCGGCGGGCAGAGCGTTTATTTTAGACTCGTGGGCGCACAGCGATGAACAGGGTCGTTCGTTTAATCGACATATCAAATTTGCTATCAAGCTGGAGTCTGAGTTTATTGAAAAAATCAGCACCTGGTATGTCTATGACCAGCACGGCCAGGTGATTTGGAATGACAAAATTCTCTATCCGCCCTTTAGGGGCAATCCCTTCAAACTGCCCGGCAATGAAACCACGTTTTACACAGGACAGCCCATCATTGAAGAAAGTGACTTTACCTGGGGTGAGGCGACCAAGGATGGCACACGTTTACCGGCCAATGCTGAGGTCGTTAACAACATTATCAATCTGGCCCAGGAGCTGCAAAAGGCTCGGAATTTGATCGGTCAACCCTTTGTGATTAACTCCTGGTATCGCACCCCTGAGGCGAATAGCGCGGTGGGTGGAGCGAGGAACAGTCTGCATCTGCAAGGCAGGGCAGTTGATATGTATGTGCCAGGCTACAGCGTCAGACAGGTGGCCAATGCCCTGATGAGCAGCTGGCCCGGCGGGATTTTGATCTACAGCACCCATCTGCATCTGGATACAGGGAGAAAACAGGTGATTTTCTTGTAGGTTAGTTTTCAAACAATCTCAAATTGATGCAAGGGTTTCAGTCCCTTGGCTAAGATATTCTCGCCCAGCATGTTCCCTCTCACAAGAGGAGAGTTCTAAATGTGGCCTCTAAATTGCCAAGGTCATCCGGTTGGGGGCATCTTGGAGGTCTTCTTGGAATGTTTCAATCAGGTCTAGAGTGGCCTGATAAGCCGTTAGCTCGTGGTGGGTTTGAAAATAGTGAGCGGCCTCTCGCCAGTCTGAGATCGCATCCTGCCGATCCCCCAGCTGTTGATGCACCAACCCCCTCACCAAATAAGAACGGGCATCATCAGGGCTCACCGACAGCACCCGACTCAGATCTTGAATCGCCAGCAAATACTCTTTGAGATGATGATAGCAACAGGCTCGATTAAAGTAGGAGCGAACACCGTCGCCCAGGTCGAGAGCCTGGGTAAAGTCGGCCAGGGCCGCTTTGTAGCGCTCCAGGTGCAAATAAGACACGCCTCGGTCGTTATAAATCTCAGCTTCGGCGGCTATATTGGAGGACACAGTGTGATGCAGCGCAATGTTGTAGATCTCGAGGGCGGCGGTGTGGTTACCCAGGGCAGATTGAGCCAGACCCAGGTTGTAATAGGCACGGGGGTCGTCGGGGTGATGGTTGATCAGCTGTTGGTAGTCTGCGATCGCATCGGCATATTGCCCCAGGCGATAATAGGCTAACCCTCGATTGAGATAAGACTCGGTAATCTCAGGATTGAGCTGCAGACCCTGGGTACAGTCTGCGATCGCATGGGTCGGCTGATTTAACTGTAAGTAGGCTAAGCAGCGATTACTGTAGGCCACTGCCGAGGCAGGATTTGCCTCAACCGCCAGAGAAAAAGCATCTATCGCTTGCAGATAGTCCGCCTGCTCAAAAGCAGCTACCCCCTTTTGCATGGCCAATTTATCGGGAGCCAGCGGCGCGGCCCAAGCAGCGGGACTCCAACAAATGCCAAAGACCCACAGCAAAACCCCCACCCTAATCATCAGTTTAATCAGGTGACCCATGGGATGCCCTCCAAAATCTTCCATAAAAACAACCTGTCCCCAAAAACCCAGGTCGTCTGCTCACCTAAGCATCGGCAAGACAAATCAATTTGGGATCCACAGGAACAGGACTAATAAAAAATCTAAAAACAAGCGCAGACGAGCTGCACCCACCTACCAGCCCTTCTCAGACTGATCTAGCACATAGGCAGCAACACTTTCAATCTGCTCAGGGGTGAGACGCCCCGCAAACGCAGGCATTGCATTTTTACCGTTGGTTACCTGGGTCTGAATCGCCTCTATGGAGGCCATATCATACTGCTCCAGGTCACTCTTTTGCAGCGTTTTTGCAGCGTTGACCACGTTTCTCCCCCCTGCGTGGCAGGCTGCACAATTAGCCGAAAAGACTTGAGCTCCTTCAGCGAGATCAGCCGCAAATGCAGGGGATGCAACCATCAGGCTAGCCGCAGCAAACAGCGCTGCGATCGCAGAAAAAAAATACTTCATAAACAGATTCCAATGTGCATACATTCAAATATAGATAGGGTCGTCAAAAGCCGTCAAGAGACACGTCGTCAATTTTGAGAACAACTCTCATTGAGGCCAAACAGGCCGCCAAAAGACCCGCTGAACCGATATCTGGAAGTTCTATTCTGGAATGTAGTAAGGTTATGCCAGGCCCTCATAATACTGAGCAAATCATAGCTATGCATAGCAAGATACTTTTGTTGACTGCTCTCCTGGGCAGCACCTTAAGCTTTAGTTTGGTTGGATGTTCCCATGGGGGGCATGCTGGCCATAACAGTTCCTCCTCAGAGGCAACCATCACAGACGCGGCTGCAACAGACACAGCTGGGACAGACACTACTGCGACAGACACGGCCGCAAATATTTCTGACCCGGCAACAGATCACAGTCAGCATGACATGGCGACCCAAGCAGGCACCCACGGGGTCGCCTCAAACGAGGGCGCTGATGAAATGCACCACCACAAATCCATAGAAATCCCAACGGGAGAGCCAGTGCCCACCGTTGACCTGACGATTACCCCTGACCCGGTGAGCGGTTGGAATCTACAGGTTGAAACCACAGATTTTGCCTTTGTGCCCGCCCAGGTTAATCAAAAGAGCACGCCTAACGCAGGCCACGCCCATCTCTATATTAATGATGAGAAAATCACTCGTTTATATAGTGAGTGGCACTATCTGCCGAGTTTGCCTCCGGGTGACCATGAAATTGTGGTGAGTCTAAATGCCAACGGTCACGAAGCCCTGACCCATAACGGGGAGCCTATCGAAGCGATGACAATGCTCACAGTATCAGAGGAGTAAGGGGGGCGATGAACCAACGTTGCGATTGATGGATCAACCTTAAGCAGACAAAATTTTCGGGGTTGCTTATAGTAATGTCATCGGTGGATAAGTCGTCTCCCAGTCTGTGTATCTATCTGTGTATCTATCAAGGAGAACAAACTCGATGGTCATTACCCCAGTTGCCCCTGCAAAATCTCTAATCACCCTTCAAGGCGAGCCTGCCGTCCCCCTCAACAACATGCCTGCTAGCTGGCAGCGCATTGTTAGCGGAGATTGGATGAGCGAGCCCAAAGTCTACACGGCGATGGCCCAGGTTTTTTGGGCAAAGCACCAGCAGGGC
>JBCDDJ010000594.1:0-3734 GCA_039180385.1 Cyanobacteria bacterium P01_G01_bin.38
CTGTAGCGGATTGGATTCGTTAAAAAAGCCGTGGGTTGCCAGGTGGATCAGAGGAGCGGTCGAGAGCTGTTGCTTGACGGCGGTCTCGCTGGCGACCTCGCCAATCAGGGGCGCAGCGGACAGGATTTCGGCGATGCCGCTAGCCTCGGTGGCTGAGTGTGGAAGCGGGGGAAGGGCTTGCGGCATGGGGCTGGGATCTCCTACCACGAGGGATTGAGAGCCGAGCGGTTCAGCCACGCTGGCGGACTCTGCACTCAGGGCCAGGATTTGGATGGCGGGGGCGCTCAAAATGGTGTGATGTTCAATCAGGTGGCTGCCATCCTCGGCTTGCAGAGCCGGAAAGGGCACTAAAAAAAGCTGTTCTTGGGGGATAAAGACCACCCGAGCGGTGGGGTCGCTCGGCAGCAGATCCGCAATCGGCGCGATCATCAGCTGATGCAAATCTTGCCAGACCTGTCCCGCCTGCACAACCGGCGTAAAGTCTGTGTTGACTTGGGTGACTTCGCTCAGGGAGAGCACCGGATTGGGCAAAAAGATGTCGGGATGACTCACCGTGAGCGTCCCAGCTTGTGGGTCAACGGCAATTACTTCATAGGGGGCCAAATCGTCGCGATCGCCCTGGCGACGAACCCGGTCGCCGGGGCGAATAGCGCCCCGATAACGAGGGTCTGACCCACTGTGAATGCCGCTGCGATCGCGCATCTTTTGGACCAGGGTCCCCAGGGTGAGTCCGGTTTCTTGCCAAACTGATTTAAGGTCAACCTCCCGAAAGTCAACCTCGCCCGTGGGCTGTACCACCCAAATATAGAGGCTGGTGGCAGTGCCTCGCTGTTTGCCTTGAAACTTAAAGCGACCGTCTGGAATGAGGGTGTATTCTACCAGCGTAGCCTGCTGATCTTTAGCAATCTGGCGAATTTGGTCGATGCTGGGGGCCTCGCCCAGCGGGGGGCTGGGCTCGGGCTGCGATTTTACTGACGGGTCATGGGCTCTAACGAGTTCGACGAACGCACGGGCGCGTCCGCGCTCAGCCACTTCCAGCGCTGTTTCAATTTTGCCCTGGGCCACTAACACCTTTTGCAACAGACTATAGGTCAGTACCTGGGTGTCAAACAGCGAGATTTGATCGGCGTCCTCCAGACCCGGTCGGAGCGATTCGAGGGCTGCGATCGCATCATAGAGCCGGGTCTCAGCAGCGGCTAGCTCTCCTGCCTCATAAAGCGTGTAGCCGAGATTATGAAGGGCCAGGCTAATGGCTTTTGGATTGTTGATGGCAGTCGCTATAGCCAGACTGTTTTCATGATAAGCAAGGGCCTGCTCCAGGTCTGCCAGGTCGCCGTACAGCAGCCCCAGACTGCCCAGTACTTCACCCTCCAAACGACGATTTTGTAGCCTTTGGGCCGTACTCAAACTGTCTTGATAGTAGGTGATAGCCTGCTCTGTATCGCCTAGCGCATGGTAGGCAGAGCCCAAATTATTAGAGACATAGGCCAGCCCTTCTAGATCGTTGTGGGCAGTGGAGAGCTGCTGCGCCTGCTGGTAAAAGTCAATCGCCTTAGGGTAGTTACCTAGACGGGCCTGGATCGCCCCTAGATTGCCGAGCGCAGTCGCTTCTGACAGCCAATCTTGCTGCTGCTGGGCGATCGTTAAGCTCTGCTGATGTTGCTCGGTCGCCTGTTGATATTCCCCTAGAGACTCATGGGCATTGCCCAACAAGCCTAAAATTTGGGCCTCACTGTTGCGATCGCCCAGCTGACGGCTCAACGCTAAGGCTTGTTGATAGACCTCAATCGCCTGGCCATATTTACCCCGGCCTCGATAAACGATCCCCAAATTGGCTAAGAGCTGAGCTTGCAATGGCAGATCGTTCACCTGCTGCGCCAGCGGCAGCGCCCTGAGCAGATCAGCCTCTGCCTGTGTCATCTGGCCCAGGGCGATGTGGGCCGCAGCTAAAAAATTGAGAGTAGTGCTCTGTTGATGAACGCCACCGGTTGATTGGTAAAGCGTCAAGGCTTGCTGCCAGGCTGCGATCGCGGCCTCTAATCGCTGATTTTGATAGGCTTCCAGCCCCTGCCTCAGCCAGCTATCGGCTTGAGCGTCAGGTCTCGCTGTTTGCGCTAACGTTTGCGCTAACGCTGTAGGGGGCGCTAGCCCACCTATCCCAACTGAGGTTACGGTTACCCCTGACACATAGATCAGGGCCAGAGCGAGCTGCCCCCATCGGTTGAGAGAAGTTGGGTTAGTCAACATCGGTTGCCTCAGACTCATCTATCTCAATTTGGAGCAACTCAGGCTGGAGCAGGGGGTCTGTTTCCTGGCCTGGGCAAGCTGATACGATCGCCCGGGTGCCCTCTCCCCGGTTATCCGCGATCGCAGCCTCAGCAACCCAGGTGCCGTCCCGTCCGCAGCTATCTTCGGGGGGGCCGTCCTGGACCTCTGCCGCCGTGGTCATCACCTCTGCGGTCTCTCCTAGCACCGGATTACCCCCGCTGTCATCTGGATTGGTGGAGGTCACTTGAATGCGGTCATTATCCGTCGCGATTGTTCCAGCGCCCACCAGGGCCCTGTCTCTTAAAGAAACCACTAACCCCCCTAAAAACCTTTCGATAGCATCATTCGATATGATGCCTCCCACACTGAAACTCGCCTCCGGATCGGTGCCATCGGCCTGAAGATTTGGACCAACTATGAAAGTTTGCCCCCTATGCTGGATAGTAATCTCGCCCCCGCCGCCGTCCTGAAGCTTGACCGTTGTGCCGGGAAGCTCCGACCGGTCCAGACGACCCGAGGCGTTAATGCTCACCAGCGGATTGTTAGCGATTAAACCAGTGGCTCGAAAAGTCTCCCCAGCATCAAGGGTGATATCTCCCCCGGAGCGGCCCGTCGTATCAATGGTAGAAACCTCAATATCTCCCTCGGCGGACAGATTGACATAGCCTCCAAAACGGCTGCGCTCAGCGCCACCCCCCGTGGTAATGTCACCCGTTCTGATATCTCCCCCGGCTGACAAAATCACCGGGCCACGGTTAGTCTCAATATCGCCAACGGTGATATTTCCGGGGGAAGCAGGCGGGTTAGGGGCACGATTAGAAATGCTAAAGGGGGTACGACCCACTGTTCGAGAAGAAAGGGCGCTGGGCTCGTTGCGCAGTTCACCGCTGGTGGCCAAGGCATTAGGAGGGGGTTGTTCTGTTAACCCCGCCCTCAGGATTAAAGCGGGCTCAGCAGACAAAATAGCAATGTCCGGATCTGTCCCCTGGAGAGTCGGATCCGGATCGGTAATGGTGATATCACCGTCAACGGTAATGTCGCCCCCCGCTTCTACCTTGAGCGAGCGGCCCGTGTAATCGCCAAAGCTAATATCGCCTGTGGCACTAATAATGCCGTCTGAGGTAATCGACCGATAGCTAAACCTGCCTGGCGCACCGGCAGAATTCAGGACCGAGAAATCTCCTCCATTGATAAAACGGCCCTGCCCTGTTACAACGCCATCACTCACCAGACGAATGTTGCCACCTATCCGAAAAACTGATTGGGGCTGGTTTAGGGCTTGAATCTCAACCGATTGATTGCCTTGGATCAACAGATTTTCGTTAGATTGAATCGTGGTTTGGGCAACAGCAGGATTTGCCCGATCGATGATCTCAACGGTGTCTTGGGCCAACAAGGTGATATCCCGATTAGCCATGAGTTCGCTGCTATCCAGGGTAACTGATTGAGCTTGCAGGCTAATCTCA
>JBCDDJ010000595.1:0-3729 GCA_039180385.1 Cyanobacteria bacterium P01_G01_bin.38
GATATGACCGATGTGATTTTTGTGGATGCGATCGCAACCAGCACCTCTTTCAACAATACAAATATTACCGGTGCTGACTTTTCAGACTCGATCTTAGATCGATTCCAAGTCTCAGAGATGTGCAAGCGTGCCGAGGGCGTTAACTCGGTGACAGGGGTCTCCACCCGTGAAAGCCTGGGCTGCCGCGATTAAGAAGCTCCATAAAAAATTCCAAGCTTTGAGGTTGAGGGCTTTCCCCAATTCGCTCAAAACTTGGAACTCAAGGATTAAAACTCGAAATAAGCAAGCTTGAAATCAAACCTTCCGCTCCAGGGTCGCATTTAAGCGATCGAGGCTAGCCGTGAGCTTCTCTTCAGCGCTGGGCTCTGCTGCCTCCTCGACCTCATCCTTGCGCTTCATCTTCTCAAAGGCGCGAACAATCAGGAATAGCACAAAGCCAATCACAACAAAGTTGAGGATCGCTGACAAGAAAAGGCCGTACTTAATCCCCCCGGCTGACAAACTAGCAATGTCATCTACGCCAGCTGCCGCCAGGGCGGGGCTCAAAATCAGCGGAGTGATGATGTCTTCGATAAACGAAGTGACGATTGCGCCGAACGCAGCACCAATGACCACAGCAACCGCTAGGTCAACAACGTTACCGCGCAGGAGAAATGCCTTGAAGTCGTTTGCAAAGCTGCTGGCAGAGTTGGCAGCACGGGATCGATCTTGTCTGCTAACCATGGGTATCACATCCTTCTATCTAAACGGTTCCTGGCTAAAACTTTAGCCAGAATTTAATGCTAGAAGCATATCAGTGTTTTTTCGGATAGCCAACAGCATGTTTTACAAAACCAAAGATTGGTGTAGATCTCTAAAGATGTCAGAGTAATTTGCCCGATCTTGAGTAAATTCAGCTTTTCTTAAGGTTTTAGACACCATAGCCTCAGTTATGTTGCGGAGGCGTTATTGGGAACGGGAGGTATGTTCAAATACAGGCAAGGCTAACCATCCTAATTTGAAAACTGGCGGGAACCCAACTGCCGATGCCCCATCTGGGCGATTTCCAAAGCCGGGGCGCAGGCCCACATCTCCTCTAGAGAGAGGGATAGCGCCTCATTCATAACAGCAGTTACGGTGGGCGCGAGGGCCTGGAGAATTTGCTGTGTTTGCAGATGACCCAACAGCCCCAAGCGAATGGCGGCACCGCAGAGCCCGGTGATAAACCCGTGGAGAAAGGCTAGCGCAGTATCGTCTTG
This sequence comes from Cyanobacteria bacterium P01_G01_bin.38, assembly GCA_039180385.1. GTDB lineage: Bacteria > Cyanobacteriota > Cyanobacteriia > Phormidesmidales > Phormidesmidaceae > SIO4C1. Next base: position 1,239 of record JBCDDJ010000595.1, read on the forward strand.
GCTCAACGTTGCCACCTGACCCACCACCGCGAACACGATTGGGTGCAGGCCATGGCATCGCTGCTGGCTAATGTCGGTGGCAAGTGCTTCTAGTTGAGGATCTGGCCAGGTGGTGCGGGCCACCATGAGCAGGGCTCGACCGCTTTTTTGTTGAGCCTGTCGGGTGTCTTGCACCAGGGTCTGGGCAAAGAGCCGGTGGTCGGCCTGATAAATACTGGCTAAATCCTGATGGCGGCTGGCCTGGTAGGCATGGCGCAGGGCGACCAGATCGGTGGGGCCGACCTTCTGGTGCAACAACATTTCTAGAAATATCTGGAAATCCTCAGCGGTCTGGACTTGTTGAGACTGGGTCAGGGCTTCTAACCCATGGGAAAACGTAAAGGACCCGGACGGAAAGAAGGAATCGGCCAACTGCATCAGGGCAAGGCGCTGAGACCAGTTTGGGGGAGATGGGGGAGATAGGTTCATGGATGGTGATGGGCAGAAAAGCTTAGATGTTGCGTGGGTGAGCGAACCTCATAGGAAATCTCTAACCCTGGAATTTGAAATCCTTGCAGGGTGCTTTCGATCACGGCTCGATCACCCGCGAGTTGGACATAAATTTTGTCGGCTTTGATCAGAATGGGCCAGTGATGGTTGCCCAGGGTATGGCCCAGATGGATCAGGGCCAGGGCCTGCTCTGGATTAGGATTTGCGGCCTGCGCCATGCGCAACACCATCACCGTCTGGGGCTGGAGGTGAATGAGGACAAGCTGCCCGCCGGTGGTTTGAAAGACATCACCCTCGGCCAAAGACCAGTGGCGATCTTTGATAATGCCAACGGTTTCTCCCTCAGTTTTGCCGCCAGCGATCGGGGCATAGATGCGCCCTTTGCTCCGGTCACTGGGCTCAAGGGTGACTTCCAGATGAGGGGTAGTCGCTAGCTGCTGGGCCAGGTGCGGGTCTTGCAACTGATTACCCAGGCAGGTTTGAGCTAGATGGGTGGTGGCGAGATCAGCCATGGCAAACACTCATTTGGGAATATCGGGCAGTGGGGGTTGGTCCGTTAGCTGGCGGACACAATTGAGAACATGGCGCTGGTAGGTTTTTAGGACGCTGACTTGGGTTGCGATCGCACGCACCAATAACCCGTTACAGCCGGGTAATGTCGAATGCCCCACCCGCAACTCTGAAGACAGCCTATAGGTTTGCAGCGTCTGGGTCAGCTGGGTCAGCGCCACCCCAGGCACCACCAAAATGAAATTACCCATAATTGGCAAATCCGCCAAAAATGGGCTGTGTCTGAAGCGATTGGACTGTCCTAATAAAACCTGGTTGTCAGCGAAACATAGCTGCCCGTCCGGGGTTTCCACCCGTAAACGACTTTGAAATCGATCAAAGTTATAAACCTCTCCCCGAGCCAGCCGTCCCGGCACAATCATCTCACTCAGCACCAGCCGCCCCTGAGGGTGCAGCGTCACCTGCATCCGTTGGGTCACGTCCGCTGACTTAAAAAGAATGATCGGTTCTGGAACATATTCTAAATAGGCGTGGGCTCCCACCGCCATGGTCCAGGTCTGATGGGCGGTAGAGCCACCCATCGGGCGACTGTGAACTTTAGTGGCCGATTGATCAGTGAGGTACAGACTGGCCCGCGCCCCCACCTGCAGGGCTAATTGCAAATTATCGCCAGATAATAGGCCAGGGCAAGCATTCATGATGTAAGCATAGACCCGGTGAGGGTCCGTCGGGTCCAAACGCAGATTGCCCGATAGACGAAAGGGATAAGTGGCGTACTGATGGGCGATAAATGAGGAACCCTGGCCTCCCCCAGCACAGCTCACCCGCATTGACAGGTGCGGCTTCGTCTCAGTCGGAGCCAACGATAGATTCACCCTTGGGTCAATCTGTTCTGGCTGGGGCAAAGCTGTCACGACTGCCATTGTTCACTCCCCACAGAGACACCTGATGGGGGCGGTGTGAGAAACAAAACAGTTTCCAAGATAAACTGCTCCACCTGGTCTAAACCGACCCCAGTTTTGCAGTTGGTGTAGGCCACTGAGCCCGAGCGGCGTTGCTGGGTATCGCGACGAATGAGGGCTAAATCAGCCCCCACGTAGGGAGCGATGTCGATTTTGTTGATCACCACCAAGTCCGCCTGCATAAAGCCAGGACCATTTTTGCGAGGAATATCATCCCCGGCACCCACATCAATCACAAAAATATAACTGTCGATCAGGTCATAGCTAAAAGTCGAGGCCAGGTTGTCGCCGCCACTTTCGACAAAAATCAAATCCAGCTGGGGCCAGCACCTTTCCAAATCTTGCACAGCCAGCAAATTCATTGTGGGGTCTTCTCGAATGGCAGTGTGTGGGCAGCTGCCGGTTTCAACTCCAATGATCCGCTCGGGGGGTAAAAATCCTTTTTGCCTGAGCCGCTCGGCGTCTTCCTGGGTGAGTAGATCGTTGGTGACCACAGCCACCTCAATGCCTCGGGCCATGAGTCGGGGCAC
>JBCDDJ010000596.1:0-3720 GCA_039180385.1 Cyanobacteria bacterium P01_G01_bin.38
CTGAGCAAACTGCTTTTCAAGACAAAGCGATTGGGTTTGAGCCCCTGGAGCTGACACCACAGCTGACCTGGTCGCCCTATCCCCATCAAACCGAGGCATTGCAGGCCTGGGTCCAAGCCGGCTGGCGCGGGGTGGTGGTGCTGCCGACGGCGGCGGGTAAAACCTACCTGGCTCAGTTAGCGATGCAGGCGACGCCCCGCAGTACGTTAATTACAGTGCCAACCCTGGATTTGATGCATCAGTGGTACGCCCATCTAGAGGCGGCGTTTCCCCAGGTGGAGGTGGGTTTGCTAGGGGGTGGCAGTCGCGATCGCACCCCGATCTTGGTCGCCACCTACGACAGTGCCGCCATCCATGCCGAATCTTTGGGCAATCGCTACGGCTTACTGATCTGCGACGAGTGCCACCACCTGCCCAGCGACTTTAATCGGGTGATTGCCGAATATGCCGTCGCCCCCTATCGCCTGGGGCTGACCGCCACCCCCGAACGCGCCGACGGTCGCCACGGAGATCTCGACACGCTGTTGGGGCCAGTAGTCTACCGCAAAACCGCCGCTGAGCTGTCGGGCCAAGCTCTAGCTCCCTACCAGATTGTGCAGCTGCGGGTGCAGCTCTCAGCCACTGAACGAGCTCGCTATAGCGAGCTGATCCAACAGCGCAATGACTTTTTGCAGCAGTCAAACATCTGGCTGGGCAGCGCCGAAGGCTGGAAGCGGTTTGTGCAGATGAGCGCCCGTTCCCAACAGGGGCGGCGAGCGATGCTGGCCCACCGAGCGGCGAAGTCGATTGCCCTGGGCACCGAAGGTAAGTTAGCCGTGCTCGAAAATCTGCTTAGTCAGCACTATCCTGACCGCACGATTGTCTTTACCAATGACAACGCCACGGTTTATCGCATCTCCCAGGATTTTCTAATCCCAGCGATTACCCATCAAACCCCGGTCAAAGAACGGCACGCCATTCTGCAAAATTTTCGCTCAGGCGCTTACAAAACCCTGGTGGTCTCCCATGTGCTCAATGAGGGTGTGGATGTGCCCGAAGCCCGCGTGGCGGTTTTGCTCTCCGGCACTGGCTCCACCCGTGAGTATATCCAGCGGCTGGGACGAATTTTGAGAAAGGGCGATGGCAATAAGCTGGCCCTGCTGTACGAAGTGATTGCAGAGGAAACCACCGAAGAGAATATCTCATCCCGGCGGCGGCAAAAGGCGGCACCTGCTCAACCTCAGCAGCGACAGTTAGAATTAGTACCCTCCCAAGAATCTCCCAAAAAGTCTGCCCAGAAACCGACCAAAAAGCCTGCCAGAAAGTACGAAGTGCCTCAGCAGCCTGAGCACCCGTTAGCAGCTGAGCAGGGGGCTGATTACGATTTGGATAGTGAACTGCCTTATTGAGGGAAGTATGAAGGCATTATAATTTGTGCATTCCTTTTAGCCTGCAGCCGACTCCGCCTCGCTCCTGGAGACTTTTTTGGGCGGTCTCTCGGGGGCTAAAAATAACGCGTTTCACCACATTCCAGTCCTTGACCATCAGCGTCTCAAACTGTTTTTCTTTATCTTCGGGTCCACCGTTGGTGATGTAGTAGTCAAAGCCATCCTGGCCAACCACGAACTCACCGTTAAAAAAGTTATACGATACATCATTTTCCAGTTTCTCTCGAATAACTGTTATCCCTGTTGCCTCAAGGTCTTGTGCCGCATCGGTCTCCAGCCCACACTGCAATTTTAGCTTTGCCGCCATTGTCTTTGTTGTCATACAAGGGACGGCTTCTGCCATCTCTGTGGCTTCTTTCAGGGCTTCACTGCTGTCGTTAACAACAACAACCCCCTTGCCCAGAAACAGTATCCCCATGTCTAGATGAAACTGACCTGGCTGTTCGACACAGATGACCTGCTCAAGGGTTTCCAGACCAAAATCTTCCCGGATGATTTGTTTTACCTCGTCAATATTGAGCTGGTAGAGGTGGGCGGTGGTTGCGATCGCATCCTTCCCCACCAAAATCACCGGTTGACCGGTCGCATCTTCCCCTGTGATCATGTTCCCACCTTCGATGTAGGCCCTGATATGACCCACAGCTGATCCGCTCTCTCGAGCCATACGTTCCAGTGTCGCCGTAGTCTCCCGGGCATTCACCCATATTCCCAACGGCACCCACAGGTGATCTTCTTGCAGCGCGGCTTCCAGATTTTCTGAAGAGATTTTGCCCAGCCATCGCCGTCGTCTTCCTGCAGTCATTGCCCATGCTAGTAGCTGTTCCTCGAATGGATTGAGCACAGCCAGCGTGCCACCTTCCAGGTATTCCACACTGTCTTCTGCCCACTTTGCCACGGGATTCTGGCTGACCGTAAGGGTATACTCCAGTCCCGCATATTCAGCGGTCTCGAGCTCCTGGCTGACCGCTTCTCGACACTCTCTATGGGTTAAAATCTCCAGTTTCAGGCCAAGTTCCTGAGCCGTTTTAGCAAAGAACCGTAGGTGTTCGAGTTCGGTTTCAATCCCTTTTTCGGACTGGCTGTGCATATAGTTCATATGCAGAACCTGGGTTCGACCGCTGGGCGTCTTTTTCTGAGGAAGCCCCCCCCCTGTATCTGTACTCGGTAGCGCTGCTCTGATTTTGACCCTGATTGGCTCCGCGTCTTCTGATTCAGCGCTACCGTCTGTTTCCAGTTTCCTGAGCATTTCATGCAGCTCAGACAGCGATTGTCCTTGAGTTTTGCCTATCCCGTGAAGTTGGCCTTCGGCACCCGCCTGAACACCCATATTTTTTTGCGACGCTGACTCTACACCCTGTAGACTAGCGTTTGCGGTAGCTCCCTATCAATGTAGGCTGGCAATACAGGCTGGGTTAGATTCGTGAGTGTTTTGGACGAAAGTTTTGTTAGTCGTCACCTGGATTAGGGGTATCTCATTTGACTGTGCTTTATTCGGAATGTAGCCTGTGCCTTTGGCATGAGTCGCAAGGGACTCAGCGATTTGCTGCATCAGGCTGCTATCTTGCAGAACGTATAGGGTTTCCTGCTCCCCTTCCCAATCATCGGCGCTCAAGACGACAAAGTCCTCACCAGAACGCCGAGTGACTCTTAAGGGCGTATGGGTACTGACATAGGCACACTGCATACCGCTAGCTGCTGGCCGATTTGCAGCAGATTTTGGGCGACCTCTGGAGGCTGTTCCTGGGTCATAAAGTCTGTGTGCAGGTAGTGGTAATACGTTTCTTGAGCCCGGTCTAGACTGAGGCCCAGCTGGAGTTTTTCGCCCAGGGTGATGAGTCGATTGATGCCGGTGACGGCGGATGCAACTACCTTAGGATCAGACGCTTGTAGGGTCTGACGTAGGGCTTGTACAATCAGCTGTTCCAAAGTTTCTTTAGCCCCTGGCAGTTTGAGCTGACAGTTAAAGTGGCTGGCCTCTAGGGCGACGCCTTCTAGCTCAGCGATGTAGCTGGTGCTGATATCCAGCACGTTTTCGGTCACGTCACCAAGGTCAGCTTCTAAACTGCGAATAATATCGAGGGCGCGGTGGCTGAGGGCAATCTCGGCGGCGACCTGTAGCTCTTGGGGGACCGAGATGCGATCACGATGAAACGCCATCAAAATGCCATAGTTTTCGCGATAGATCTGGGTGTAAAGCTGGTCAAGGCGCTGTAGCGTATCCTGGCTGAGCAGCCGCATGATGCGGTGGCGTTCCTCGGCAAACAGGTTTTGCAAGCTAAAGGTCTGCTCACCA